>NZ_JBFAZB010000026.1:0-117267 GCF_040681575.1 Kitasatospora sp. NPDC051702 | reverse complement strand
GTTGACTTTTGGCACGCTGTTGAGTTCTCAAGGAACGGACACTTCCTTCGGTCTGCCTTCCAGCAGGCCCTCCGGGCGCTTCGTTCTTTCGTGTTCCCAGCTTATCAGACGCTTTCCGCTCCGTTTTCCGGAGTTTCATTCATCCGATTTTCCGAACTGGTCGGTGTCGCTTTCCGCGACGGCCTCCACATTAGCGCATTCCGGGTGTTACCCGAAATTCACGCTCACCGCGGTTGACGGGAACGCCAACAGACCCAAGTTAATGGGCGTCGAGGTGAGAGTGGGTCTTGCCGAGTGGTGTGGCCGCTTCAGCGACTCGTTCAACACTAGTCCACCTGCACGTCACCGTCAAACATCGAGGGCGGGATCCGGCTGGATCCCGCCCTCGATGTTCGAAGCCGCAGGTCAGCGGCGTCGCGTTTCGGTCAGACCGTGGCCGGCGCCAGCTCCGCCGCCGCCAGGTTGCGCTTGCCGCGGCGCAGCACGAGCCAGCGGCCGTGCAGCAGATCGGCCTCCGTCGGCACCGCCTCCTCGTCCGTCACCTTGACGTTGTTGAGGTAGGCACCGCCCTCCTTGACCGTCCGGCGGGCGGCCGAGCGGCTCGGCGCCAGGCCGACGGCGACCAACAGGTCGACCACCGGCTGGAGTTCGGACACCTCGGCCTTCGGGACCTCGGCCAAGGCGGCCGCCAGGGTCGGGGCCTCCAGGTCGGCGAGGTCGCCCTGGCCGAACAGCGCCTTGGACGCGGCGACGGCGCGCTCGTACTGCTCGGCGCCGTGGACGAGGGTGGTGAGCTCCTCGGCGAGGGCGCGCTGCGCGAGGCGGGCGGCGGGGCGCTCGGTGGTCTCGCGCTCGAGCTCCTCGATCTCCTCCTTCGAGCGGAAGCTGAAGATCCGCAGGAAGTTGGAGACGTCCCGGTCGTCCGCGTTCAGCCAGAACTGGTAGAAGGCGTACGGGGTGGTCAGCTCGGGGTCGAGCCAGACCGTGCCGGACTCGGTCTTGCCGAACTTGGTGCCGTCGGCCTTGACGATCAGCGGCGTGGCGAGCGCGTGGACGGACTTGCCGTCGGCCTTGCGGATCAGGTCCGTGCCGGCGGTCAGGTTGCCCCACTGGTCGCTGCCGCCGGTCTGCAGGCTGCAGCCGTAGCGGCGGTTCAGCTCCAGGTAGTCCATGCCCTGGAGGATCTGGTAGCTGAACTCGGTGTAGCTGATGCCCGCGTCGGAGTTGAGCCGTCGGGCGACGGCCTCCTTGGCGATCATGTTGTTGACGCGGAAGTACTTGCCCACGTCGCGCAGCAGGCTGATGGCGGACATCCCGGACGTCCAGTCCAGGTTGTTGACCATGCGCGCCGCGTAGGGGCCGTCGAAGTCGAGGAAGCGCGAGATCTGGGCGCGCAGGCGCTCGACCCAGCCGGCGACCGTCTCCGGGTCGTTCAGCACACGCTCGGCGGTGGGCTTCGGGTCGCCGATCAGGCCCGTGGCGCCGCCGACCAGGCCGAGCGGGAGGTTCCCCGCCTGCTGGATCCGGCGCATCGTGAGGATCTGCACCAGGTTGCCCAGGTGCAGGCTGGGGGCCGTCGGGTCGAAGCCGCAATAGAACGTGACCGGGCCGTCCGCGAACGCCTTGCGCAGTGCGTCCTCGTCGGTGGACAGGGCGATCAGCCCCCGCCACCGCAGCTCGTCGACGATGTCCGTCACGGTCACGCTTCTCCTTCGATCGGGCGCCCGCCCGGTGGTGGCCCCGGTTCCGTCGGGCCCCGGGTCGGTACGACTCCAGCGTGGTAGAGCCTACGCGGTCCGGGCCAGCGAGTTTTCGCCGAGGCGGCGTGCCGCGTTTCCCCGCCGGATCCCCGGCTCGCCTCCCCGATACCGGAAATTCCGTTGTTCGTCGGCTGGGGGCCCGTTCAGAGTGGCTTCACCGCCGTGCGGCGGCAGTGACGTGTGTGGAGACGGTCGTGCCGCCGTGGCACGCCCGCGGAAAGGGCGTGCCGAGTGCGCAACACGCTGGTTCTGAACGCGAGCTACGAGCCCCTGACGACGGTGTCGCTCCAGCGCGCCGTCGTCCTGGTGCTCCAGGACAAGGCGGTGGTGGAGCAGGCGCATCCGCTGCGCTCGATCCGGGGGACGGGAGTGACCGTCCCGGTGCCCCGGGTGATCAGACTGCAACGCTACGTCCGGGTGCCGTTCCGACAACAGGCCCCGTGGTCGCGGCGGGGTGTGCTGGCCCGGGACCAGCACCTGTGCGCCTACTGCGGTCGGCGGGCCACCACGGTGGACCACCTGCAGCCGCGGTCGCGCGGCGGCGAGGACAGCTGGCTGAACACGGTGGCCGCGTGCGCGGAGGACAACCAGCGCAAGGCGGACCGGACGCCGGAGCAGGCCGGGATGCGGCTGCTGCGCCGGCCGTTCGTGCCGACCCCGCAGGCCACCCTGATGCTCGCGCTCGGGCTGCGCGGCTCGGAGGCCAGGGAGCTGGCGGACTGGCTGCCGGAGGTACCGGCCCAGGCGGTCCCGTCGGCACTTCCGGCCGCCTGACCTGACGCCGGGCCGACCGGGGTCCGTCCGTCGGGGTCCTTCCGTCGGAGCCCGGTCGACGGACCTCGACGGGCCCCGACCGCCCCCGGCCCCGACCGGTCCGCCGACCCGGGCCGGCGGCTACCCCTTGGCCTGGTAGACCGCCGCCGTGCCGAAGTTGGCGGAGTGCTCGGGCACCACGGCCACCCGCCCGCCGCCGATCAGCACCCGCCCCGAGACCAGCAGCGAGCCGGTGCCGGGCGGGAAGTTGCCTCCGGTCGCCTCCTGGCCGCCGGCGAGCGGGAAGCGGTTGAGGTGGGCGGGCTGGTCGCGGCGCTCGTCGGCGGCGAGCACCAGCGAGCCGCCGTCCAGGCCGACGGCCCGGACGGTGCCCTTGGCCGCGGTCGGCGACTTCCAGCGCTGCTTGCCGGTGTCGAGGTCGTAGCCGACCGCCACGACCGGGCCGCCCCCGTTGGGCTGGACGAGCGTGGTGACCATCGTGCGGTCCTGGAAGAACACGTCGGGCGTGGCCGAGAACGTGCCGTGGGTGAGGTCCAGGCGGCCCCCGTCACCGACCACCGGTATCTCGGCGGCCGGGTCGCCGCCCGCTCCCCAGGCGAACACCCGGTCGTCCTCGGGCTTCCCGCCCGTGGTGAGGACGACGGGGGGTTCGGCGGAGAGGACGGTCACCGTCTTCGGCCGGTTGTTCAGGCCGCGCCACCAACCGACCTTGCCGTCCGCCGTGTTCAGCGCGACGGCCTGGTCGGCGGGGGTCGAGTCGGCGCACGAGGAGGCGATCAGCACGGTCTTGCCGCTGACGCCGCCGGACAGCGTGCAGAACTTGCCCTGCCCGGTGTACTGCCAGACGTCCTTGCCGTCCGCGGACTCCCAGGCGATCGCCCGGTCGTCGCCGACCGCGATCACCTTGTCCTCGGTGACGCCGATCCGGGCGACGTAGGCGCCCTTGGCGTCCGAGACGCTCTTCGTCCACGCGGTCCTGCCGGTCTTGGTGTCGACGGCGGCGACGAGCGTGCACGGGCTCTTCGGGTCGGCCTGCGGCCGGAACAGCACCGCCCCCAGGCCCTCCTTGTTCACTCCGGCCGACAGCCCGCACGGCACGGCCCCGGCCGCCGGCGGCTCGACCGACCAGACGGGCTTGCCCGCCGCGAGGTCGTAGGCGCGCACCCCGGCGGCGTCGGCGCGGACCACCGCGTCGGCCAGCAGCCAGCTGCCGACCAGTGTGTCGTCGGTCCCGGTCGGCCCGGCCGCGGCGGCGGGCTGGGCCGACCACGTCCTGGTGTGGGCGACGGCGAAGCCGGGCTCGCCACCGCTGTCGGCGGCCGCCGTGCCACCGCCCTCGGCACCGACCGTCAGAGCGGCCGCGACCAGCACGCCCAGCGCGGCCACCCCGGCGCCGGTGCGCACCAGCAGGGCCCGTCGGCTGGGCACGTGCTCGCCGGAGAGCACCGTGCCGGCGGCGGCCCTGGCCCGGGCGCCGAGCGAGGACCCGGCCGGCGCAGCCGCACCGCCGCGGCGGCCGGCGGCCCGCGGGGGTGCGACGGCTGCGGGCTCCGGGGTCGGCTCCCGGTCCCGGTCCGCGGGGTCCGCCGCAGCGGGCCCGGTCTCCGGCTCGGCCTCGTCGAGGTGCACGTACCCGTCGGCCGAGTACTCGGCCCCCGCCGGGACGTACAGCCCCTCCCCCGCGGGCTGTTGCCCCGGGTCCGGGTCCGGGTACGCCTGGTGCGGCTGGAACCGGTCCTGGAGGTGGCCGCCCTGGACGTACCCGGTCGCGCCGTACCCGGCGTCGCCGTGGTGCGGGCCCGCGCCGTAGGGCGCGGGGTCGGCGTACGGCGCGGTCTGCTGGTACCACTGGGCCTGGTCGTACTGGTGGGTCCGGTCGTCCTGCTGGGCCCCGCCGTACCGGGAGGCCTGGTCGTACGGGAGGGCCTGGTCGAGGTGGGCGGGCTGCTCGCCGTACTGCGGCACCTGCCCGTAGCCCGCACTCGTCGGCCACTGCTCCTGCTGCCACTGCTCCTGCGGCCAGTACTCCTGCGACCCGGACGGCGACTGCCCGAACTGCGGCTGCCCGGACGCCGCCTCTCCGGACAGCGGCTGCCCGAACGGCGCGGCCTGCGGAGGCTGCTGGTACCCACCGCCCGTCCAGGCCTGCTGCGGTTGGGGGTGCCACGGCTGCTGGTGGGCGTCTCCGAAGGGCTCCTGCGCCATCCGTTCCCGTCCCTCCGCGCCGCCGGCCAATGCGGCAGTCAGCATCTCACGCCCGCCGGAACACGCCCCTCCGCCCTCCCCCGGTGGTCCCGCAGGCCTGCCGCAGGCCTCCCTGGAGCCTCCCGCAGGCCTGCGTCGAACCAGCCTCGGACCGGCGTCGGACCGGCGTCGAACCAGCCTCGGACCGGTGTCAGACCGCCGATTCGGCCCGCAGGGCCTCGTCGATCCGGGCGGCCAGGTCGACGTCCAGGGCGGTGAGCCCGCCGGCGCTGTGGGTGGAGAGGACGAAGCGCAGGGTGCGCCAGCGGATGTCGACGTCCGGGTGGTGGCCGAGCGCCTCGGCCTGTTCCGCGACGGCGACGACGACCCTGATCGCCGCCGGGAAGTCGGGGGCATCGGCCGTGCGGGCGATGGCGTCGCCCTCCCGGGCCCAGTGCGGCAGCGCCGCCAGGGCCCCGGTGATCTCGTCCTCGCTCAGCCGTGCTCTGTTGCTCATCGAAGCGCTCCCGTTCGTCGTCGGGTCCAGGTGCGGGGTCAGGCGGCCCTCCGCCGCGGACGGGCCACCAGCTCGCCGCCGCAGTTGGGGCAGCCACCGGCCATGGCCTCGGTGCAGTCCGGGCAGAAGGTGCACTCGAAGGAACATATCGAGGCGGGGCCGTCGGCGGTCAGCGACACCGCGCAGCGCTCGCAGGTCTCGCGCATCTCCAGGGCCACGGGGGTACTCCTCGGGAGTCGGGGGCCGGCGGGACGGCCCCGCGGCCGGGGCGTTCTGACGGCCGGTCAGGCCAGCAGCAGCTTGGTGACGGCGGCGAGGCCGACCACCACGATGACCGCGCGCAGCACGGACGGCGGCAGGCGGCGGCCGACCTTGGCGCCGGCCAGTCCGCCGACCAGCGAGCCCACCGCGATCAGCCCGGCGGCGGCCCAGTTCACGGTCGAGGTGAAGAGGAAGAACAACGCGGCGACGGCGTTGACGATCATCGCCAGCGCGTTCTTCACGCCGTTGATCCGCTGCAGGTCCTCCTGGAGCAGCATGCCCATCAGCGCCATCAGCAGGACGCCCTGCGCAGCGCCGAAGTAGCCGCCGTAGATGCCGGTGAGGAAGACGCCGAAGAGCAGGACCGGGCCGCCGTCCGGGTCGCCGCCGGGGCGGCGGCGGGCGGCGACGGCCTTGGCGACCCGGGGCTGGACGACCACCAGGACGAGGGCGAGCAGGATCAGCACCGGGACGATGGCGTCGAAGGCGGCGCTGGGCAGCTTGGTCAGCAGCAGCGCGCCGAGCAGTCCGCCGAGCAGCGAGGCGCTGCCCAGGCGCAGCAGCCGGCGGCCCTGGCCGACCAGTTCGCGCCGGTAGCCGATCACGCCGCTGAGCGAACCGGGCACCAACCCGAAGGAGTTGGAGACGTTGGCGGTGACCGGCGGGATGCCGACGGCGAGCAGCACCGGGAAGGTGATCAGGGTGCCGGAGCCGACGATCACGTTGATCATCCCCGCGCCGACGCCCGCCACCAGGACGGCGACGGCCTCCCAGAGCGTCATGGGTCACCTCTCCTCTCGGTCCTGTCCGAACGGATCATGCCGGACGGCCCACCGGCCGGACCAGAGCCGCCCACGATTCGGGACGCACGCCACACCGCGGCCCGGGCGCCCACCGGGCCGGCTCCCCCGGACCGGCCGCGCCCGCGTGGCGGGGCACCGCCGCCCGCGCGTGGCGGTGCCCCACCGCCCGCGCAACGACGGGGGCCCGCCGCCACCTGGCGACGGGCCCCGGGAGCGGGACGGCTCAGCCGGTCACTCCGGGTCGATCTTGCGGTACTCGCGCGCCGGGTCCACCCGGGGACGGGCGGCGCCCTTCTCGGTGTCCACCGGGCGCGGGCCGGAGGCCGGGTCGATCGGCACCTGGGTGGAGGCGGGCGCCACCGGCGGGACGGTCGGGGCGGCGACCGCGCCACCGTTCACCGCGCCGCCGTTGCCGGTCATGCCGGTGAACGCGCCGCCGAGGCCCTTCAGCGCGTCGCCGACCTCGCTCGGGATGATCCAGAGCTTGTTGGAGTCGCCCTTGGCCAGCTCGGGCAGGGTCTGCAGGTACTGGTAGGCGAGCAGCTTCTGGTCGGCGTCGCCGTCGTGGATGGCCTCGAAGACCGTCCGGATCGCGGCCGCCTCACCGTCGGCGCGCAGCACCGCGGCCTGCGCCTCACCCTCGGCCTTGAGCACCTCGGCCTGCTTCTCACCCTCGGCCTTGAGGATCTGCGCCTGGCGCTGGCCCTCGGCGGTGAGGATCGCGGCGCGCTTGTCACGGTCGGCGCGCATCTGCTTCTCCATCGAGTCCTGGATGGAGGTCGGCGGCTCGATGGCCTTCAGCTCGACGCGGTTGACGCGGATGCCCCACTTGCCGGTGGCCTCGTCCAGGACGCCTCGCAGGCCCGCGTTGATGACCTCGCGCGAGGTCAGTGTGGACTCGAGGTCCATCGAGCCGATGATGTTGCGCAGCGTGGTGACGGTCAGCTGCTCGATGGCCTGGATGTAGCTGGCGACCTCGTAGGTGGCCGCGCGGGGGTCGGTGACCTGGTAGTAGATCACCGTGTCGATGTTGACGACCAGGTTGTCCTGGGTGATCACCGGCTGCGGGGGGAACGGCACGACCTGTTCGCGCAGGTCGATGCGGTTGCGGACCCTGTCGATGAACGGGACGACGATGTTCAGCCCCGCGTTGAGCGTCCGGGTGTAGCGGCCGAAGCGCTCCACGATCGCGGCGCTGGCCTGCGGGATGACCTGGATCGTCTTGATCAGCGCGATGAAGGCCACCACGACCAGGACGACCAAAACGATAAGGACGGGTTCCACGGACTCTCCCCTAGACGACCAGGGCGGTCGCGCCCTGGATTTCGACGACGTCGACCTGCTGCCCCGGTTGGTACACGCTGTCCGGGTGGAGCGCGCGGGCCGACCAGATCTCGCCGTTGAGCTTGATCCGGCCGCCCTCCCCGTCGACGGTTTCCGCGACGACCGCGGTGGCGCCCTGGAGCGCCTCGATGCCCATCTTCACGTGCGGGCCCCGGCGCAGCTGCCGGTACGCGATCGGGCGCACCACCACCAGCATCGCGACCGAGACCCCGACGAAGGCCAGGGTCTGCCAGACCACTCCCGCACCCAGCCCGGCCACGCCGGCGGCGGCCGCCGCACCGACCGCGAACATGGCGAACTCCGGCATCGCGGTCAGCACCAGCGGTATGCCGAGCCCGACGGCGGCCAGGAGCCACCAGATCCAGCTGTCCACGCGTCCATCCTAGGGAGCGAAGGGTCTTCCAGGCGGACAGTTCCCGCAGGTCGAGGGGCGGAAACCGGTCGCACGTGCGACCGGTCTCCGCGGTCTCCCGGCGGCGTCGCGGACGGCGGGTCAGCCCAGCGGCAGGCCCTGCGCCGACCAGCGGTCCCCGTGGCGCTCCAGGGTGAGCGGCAGGCCGAAGCACTTGGAGAGGTTGCGGGCGGTCAGCTCGGTGTCGATCGGGCCGGCGGTGAGCACCTTGCCCTGCCGGATCATCAGGACGTGGGTGAAGCCCGGCGCGATCTCCTCCACGTGGTGGGTGACCATCGCCATGGCGGGCGCGAACTCGTCCTGGGCGAGCGCGCCGAGCCGGCGGACCAGGTCCTCGCGGCCGCCGAGGTCCAGGCCGGCCGCGGGCTCGTCGAGCAGCAGCAGCTCGGGGTCGGTCATCAGGGCGCGGGCGATCAGGGTGCGCTTGCGCTCGCCCTCGGAGAGGGTGCCGAACTTGCGGCCGGTCAGGCCCGCCATGCCGAGGCGGTCGAGCAGCGCGAGGGCGCGGGACTCGTCGGACTGCTCGTAGGTCTCCTGCCAGCTGACGGTCATGCCGTAGGCGGCGGTGAGCACGGTCTGCAGCACGGTCTGCTCGGCCGGCAGCTTGTCGAACATGGCGGCGCCGGCCAGCCCGATCCGCGAGCGCAGCTCGAAGACGTCGGCCTCGCCCAGCTTCTCGCCCAGCACGGACACCTTGCCCGCGGTCGGGAACAGGTAGGTGGCGGCGATCTGCAGCAGCGTGGTCTTGCCGGCGCCGTTGGGGCCGAGGATGACCCAGCGCTCCCCCTCGGAGATGGACCACGAGACCTGGTCGACCAGCGCGCGCCCCTCCCGGACCACGGATACGTCCACCAGCTCCAGCACGTCGCTCATGCCTACGCCTTCCCCAATACAAGAATTTCGGCCGTCGGTGCGGGCGGCGAGCCTACTCCGGCAGCCGGTGGGCACGGGGTGGGTGCGCCGCACACGCATGGGCAAACCTACGCCACGCGGATGACCGCCGATTCCGTAGGCTGGCCGGATGCTCGTGACTCCTGCCGACAATCCGTACGAAGAACCCCGTTCGGGGCGGCTGACCGCCTGGGGCAACGCCCTGCTGGCCGGTCTGGTGCCGCCCGACGACGCCGCCGCGGCCGTGCTGGGCGACGACGAGAGCCATCGGGTCACCGGTCTGCCCGGGGACGGACCGGGCGAGCTGCACGGCCTCACCTGGGCCCTGGGGCGGCTGCGGGTCCTCGGCGTGAAGGGCCTGCGGCTGGCCCTGCCGTCCGCCGGGCACCCGCTGGGGCTGACCGGCCCGGCGCCGTTCAACGAGCGCGCCATGGGCGCGGGCGAAGCGGTGCTGGCGGTGGGGGTGCCGCTCGGCCTGGTCCCGGAGGTGGAGGTGTTCGGCCCCGCCGGTGACCGTTCGGCCACCGTCCTGTGGCGCTGCACCGAGGTCGAGGACGCCCCGCCGGCCGACGTGCCCTCGCTGCACGAGGCCGAGCGGGAGCTGGTGGACGGTCTGCGCGAGGCGACGCTGCTGCTGACCCGGCTGGACGTGGCGGGCGCGGGCCCGGAGGCGCTGCGGGCCCTGGAGGCCCACCGGCGGCGCGGGCACGTCGAGCTGCTGGCGCCCGGCTACCCGCCGCGGGCCGTGCGGGTGCTGGAGTCGGCCCGGCAGGTGTCGGCGCTGCTGGCGATCGCCGCGGGCGGGCACGGCGCGGCCGTGAGCGCCTCCGAGATGGCCGCGCGCGGGGCGGTGCTGGCGCCGCTGCGCCGCACCGCCCGGCGGGCCCAGGTGGCCGCCTACAACGCGTTGGTGGACGAGCGCGAGGCGCGCTGACCGCCCGGGGCCGGCGCGGGACTCGGACGCTAGCGGGCCTCGCCGTTGCGGACGGCCCACAGCGCCGCCTGGGTGCGGTCCGCGAGGTCCAGCTTCATCAGGATGTTGGAGACGTGGGTCTTCACCGTCTTCTCCGACAGGTGCAGGCTGCGCGCGATCTCCCGGTTGGAGCGGCCGTCGGCGATGTGGCCGAGGACCTCGCGCTCGCGCTCGGTGAGGGTGCCGCCGCGGCCCTGCGGGGCCCGCGGCCCCTCGTCGGCGAGCAGTGCCTCGGCCAGTTCCGGCTGGAGCAGGACGTGGCCAGCGTGCACCGAGCGGATCGCACCGGCCAGCGCCTCGGGGTCGACGTCCTTGTAGACGTACCCGGCGGCGCCGGCCCGCAGTGCCGGGACCATGGTGCGGTGCTCGGTGAAACTGGTGACGATCAGGATCCGGGCCCGACTGCCCTCGCCCTTGAGCGTGCGCAGCGCCTCGATGCCGTCGACGCCGGGCATCTTGAGGTCCATCAGCACGACGTCGGGGTCGAGTTCGCGGGCGCGGTCGACGCCCTCCGCGCCGTCGGCGGCCTCGCCGACCACCTCGATGTCGTCCTGGACCTCCAGGAAGGTGCGCAGGCCGCGGCGGACCACCTGGTGGTCGTCGACCAGCAGGACACGGATCGACGCAGCGCTGTCAGGCACCGGGGACCTCCATCTCGACGAGCGTCCCCCGACCGGGGGCGGAATCCAGCATGAGCGTGCCGCCGACGGCGGCCGCGCGGTCGCGCATCGAGGCGAGGCCGAGGTGGCGGCCGGCCCGGCGGACGGACTCGGGGTCGAAGCCCCGCCCGTCGTCGCGCACCCGCAGGACGGCGCCGCGCCCCGGGGTGCCGGCCAGGGTGACGGTGACCCGGCCGGCGCCGGAGTGGCGCAGCGCGTTGTGCAGCGCCTCCTGGGCGACCCGCAGCAGTGCGGCCTCCTGGGCGGGCGGCAGGGCGCGGACGCCGTCGGCGGCGAAGGCGACGTCGGCGGTGTGGGCCCGGTCGAGGACCTGCACCTGGGAGGCGAGGGTGGCGCTCAGCCCGTCCTCCTCGAGGGCGGCCGGGCGCAGTTCGACGACGACGGCGCGCAGTTCGTCGGCGGCCTCGGCGGCCAGCCGGGCCACCTCGGCGAGTTCGGCGCGGGCCCGGGCCGGGTCGCGGTCGACGAGGGTGGCGGCGGCCTTGGCGGTGAGCCGCAGCGAGAAGAGCTTCTGCGAGACGGCGTCGTGCAGGTCGTGGGCGATCCGGGCGCGCTCGCCGGCGAGGGTGAGTTCGCGGCTGCGCTCGTAGAGGCGGGCGTTGGACAGGGCGAGGGCGGCGTGCGCGGCGAGGATCCGCAGCAGTTCCTCGTCGTGGTCGGTGAACAGGCCGCCGCCGCGCTTGTTGGCGAGGAAGACGACACCGATGACCTGGGGTTCGTCATCGGCGGCCTCGGCGTCGAGGATCGGCATGCCGAGGAAGGCGTCCATCTCGGGGTGGGCGGCGGGCCAGCCGCCGAAGGCGGGTGCCCGGCGGACGTCGGCGAGCCGGGTGGAGCCGGTCTCGTGCAGCATCTTGGCGAGCACGCCGTGCTGGCGGGGCAGCGGGCCGATCGCCCGCCACTGCTCGTCGGTGACGCCGTCGACGACGAACTGGGCGAAGCCGCCGTGGTCGTCGGGCACTCCGAGGGCGGCGTACTCGGCGCCGAGGAGGTCGCGGGCGGAGGCGGTGATGCGGCGCAGCACCTCGCGGACCTCCAGGTGCCGGCTCATCGCGAGCAGCGCCTGGCTGACCTCCTCGATGCCGGCCAGGCAGGGGTCGCAGGCGGGCACGGGGCCGGCCGGGCTCCGCTGGTCACTGGGCGTGCTGGGCATGACGCCAAACTACCGCCGTCGCGGGGGCGGCCGCGTCCGTCCACGGCCGCGCGGGACGCAGGTCCCGGGACCTAGGTCGTCGGGCCCGGGCCGGGCGGCGGGGGCGACGGGCGACCGGGGGCGACGGGGGCTGCCGGGCCCGGGCCGGGCGGGGCCCGCCCCGGGAACGCCGGAGGGCGGCCCTCCCCGGGTGGGAGGGCCGCCCTCTGCTGGCCGGGCTGGCGGGGCTCAGCCCTTCTGCATGACCTCGGGCTCGTGGCGGCGCTGGAGCCTGGTGACGACGACGCCGATGACGATCGAGATGACCACCAGGGCGCCCGCGTCGATCGCCCACTGGGCGACGCTGTGCGTCCAGAGCGGGTCGTACTCGGGGTTCTGGAAGTCCTTGTTCCAGGGGCCCATGAGCTTCGACAGGTCGAGCGTGGTGGACACGATGCCGGTGCCCCAGCGGGCCGGCATCAGCCAGGCGACCTGCTCCAGGCCGGGCTTGCTGAAGATCTGGAACAGGCAGCCGGTGAAGACGACCTGGACGATGGCGAACATGACCAGCAGCGGCATGGTCTTCTCGGCGGTCTTCACCAGCGCGGAGATCATCAGACCGAACATCATCGCGGCGAAGCTGAGCAGGATCATGCCGATGGTCATCTCGATCAGCGGCACGTCCTTGACGATCAGGCCGTGCTCGGGCAGCTTGCGCGGCAGGAAGCCGACGGCGGAGATGATGGCGCCCTGGATCACGCTGAAGATGCCCAGCACGATGATCTTGGACATCATGTACGCCGACCGGGAGAGCCCGGTGGCCCGTTCCCGTTCGTAGATCGCCCGTTCCTTGATCAGCTCACGGACCGAGTTGGCCGCGCCGGAGAAGCAGGCGCCGATCGCCAGGATCAGCATGATCGTCGCGGCCCCGCTGTTGAGGTGGAGCTGCGTCTTCGGGTTGGGGGCGAGCCCCGGTTCGTTCGGGATCAGCACGCTGACCGCGCCGATGACCGCGGGCAGCAGCACCGACAGGGCCAGGAACCCCCGGTCGGAGGCGAGCACCGACATGTAGCGGCGCATCAGCGTCCACAGCTGCGAGCCCCAGCTCTGCGGCTTCGGCGGGCGGACGGCCTCCTGCGCGACCTGGGCGTGCTGCACCTCGCCGGACTCCACGTCGGGGGCGGAGTACTGCTGGTAGTGCACCGAACCGCGGTAGCGGCCGGCCCAGTCGTGGTCCGGGTAGTTCTCGAAGGCCTGGAAGACGTCGGCCCAGGTCTCGTACCCGAAGAAGTGCAGCGCCTCGTCCGGCGGCCCGAAGTAGGCCACCGAGCCGCCCGGCGCCATGACCAGCAGGCGGTCGCAGAGCGCGAGTTCGGCCACCGAGTGGGTGACGACCAGGATGGTGCGCCCGTCGTCGGCGAGGCCGCGCAGCATCTGCATGACCTCGCGGTCCATGCCCGGGTCGAGGCCCGAGGTGGGCTCGTCCAGGAAGATCAGCGACGGCTTGGTGAGCAGTTCGAGGGCGACCGAGACGCGCTTCTGCTGGCCGCCGGAGAGCGCGGTGATCTTGTTGTCGGCGCGCTTGTCCAGGCGCAGCTCGTAGAGCACCTCGTCGATCCGGGCCTCGCGCTCGCGGGCCTCGGTGTCGCCGGGGAAGCGCAGCCGGGCCGCGTACTTGAGGCCGGTGCGGACGGTGAGCTCCTTGTGCAGGATCTCGGACTGCGGCACCAGGCCGATCCGCGAGCGGAGTTCGGCGAACTGCTTGTAGAGGTTGCGCCCGTCGTACAGCACGTCGCCGCGGTCGGCCGGGCGGTAACCGGTGAGGGCGCGCAGCAGGGTCGACTTTCCGGAGCCGGAGGGGCCGATGACGGCGACCAGGGACTTCTCCGGGACGCCGAAGCTGACGTCGTTGAGCAGGATCTTCTTGGCGCCCTTGTGCTCGACCTCGACGGTCAGGTGGCGGGCGGAGAAGGAGACCGCACCGGTGTCGACGAACTCCTGCAGCTGGTCGCCGACCAGGACGAAGCTGGAGTGGCCGACGGTCAGCCGGTCCTGCGGGCCCATCAGCTGGCGCTGGACCCGCTGGCCGTTGAGGAAGATGCCGTTGTGGCTGCCGAGGTCGACGATCTCGTAGCGGCCGTCGGGCAGCTGATGCAGTTCGGCGTGGTGGCGGGAGACCTGGAGGTCGGAGACCACGATGTCGTTGTCGAGCGCACGACCGATCCGGACGGTGCGCATGGCCGACGTCAGGTTGCGGATCATCGTCGGCTGCGGACCGCCGCCGCCGCCGTGCTGCGGCGCCGACGGGAAGGCCTGCTGCTGCGGGAAACCGCCCTGCTGGGGCGGGAGGCCGCCCTGCTGCTGCGGGAACGGCTGCTGCTGGCCCGCCCACCCCTGCTGCGGCTCGGGCTGCGGGGCGTACGGGGCCTGCGGCGACCAACCCTGCTGCGGGGCCGGCGGCTGCGGCGTCGGGGTGGCGCTGCGGCTGGTGGCGGCCTCGTGCCAGGCGGGGGCCTGCGGGGCGGCGGCCTGGGCGGGCGCGGAGAAGCCGAGCCGGGGGCCGTTCTCCGGGTTGCCGAGGTTGACGGCGGCACCGGGGAACAGCTGGGCCTGCATCGTGCGGGCACCGGCGACGTAGGTGCCGTTGGTGCTGCCGTGGTCGTCCAGCTGCCAACCGCTGCCGTTGAAGGTGATGGTCCCGTGGTGCCAGGAGACCCTGGCGTCGTCGAACGGGAAGTCCGACTGCGGGTTGCGCCCGATGGTGTAGGACCGCCCGGGCTCCAGAGTCCGCTGCTGTCCGTTGATCTCAATGACGAGTTGCGGCACTGCTCGCCTGCCCCGCTCTCTCGGTCCCCCGAATTGTGGCCCCCGACCAGGGGTGCGATGTTCCTGAAACTGACGGGGGGAATCATTCCAGCCCGCCGACCGCCAATAAAAGTCACCCCGGGTGACTGTGACCAGGCTGCTACCCGGGCGCGCGTCCGCGACGTGGGACGGGTGCTCTGGGGCCCGCGGCCGACGGGTAGCGTGGGAGGCACCATGAACGCATCGCCCCTGGCCGCTGAGCCCCTCCCCGCCGCCCAGCCCCGGACCGCGGACGAGCGCACCCTGCTCGTCAAGGTGTTCGGCAAGGACCGCCCCGGCATCACCGCCGGCCTCTTCGCCACCCTGGCCGGCTTCGGCGTCGACGTGATCGACATCGAACAGGTCGTGACCCGTGGCCGCATCACCCTGTGCGCCCTGGTCACCCCGCCCACCGCCCCCGGCGCCGAGGGCGGTCTGCGGGCCACCGTGCACCGCTGGGCCGAGGAGCAGAAGCTCCAGGCCGAGATCCTCTCCGGCATCGGCGACAACCGGCCGCGCCGCGAGGGCCGTTCGCACGTCACCGTGCTCGGCAACCCGCTGACCTCCGCCGCGGTCTCCGCGCTCACCTCGCGGATCACCGCCGCCGGCGGCAACATCGACCGCGTCTTCCGGCTCGCCAAGTACCCGGTGACGGCGGTCGAGCTCGCCGTGTCCGGCGTGGCCACCGACGAGCTGCGGGCCGAGCTCGCCCAGGAGGCGGCCGCCCAGCGGGTGGACGTCGCGGTGGTCGCGGCCGGGCTGGAGCGCCGGGCCAAGCGCCTGGTGGTGATGGACGTCGACTCCACGCTGATCCAGGACGAGGTGATCGAGCTGTTCGCGGCCCACGCGGGCTGCGAGGAGGAGGTCGCCGGGGTGACCGCGGCCGCGATGCGCGGGGAGCTGGACTTCGCCGAGTCGCTGCGGGCCCGGGTGGCGCTGCTGGCCGGCCTGGACGCCTCGGTGACCGAGAAGGTGCGCGCGGAGGTCCGCTTCACGCCGGGCGCCCGCACCCTGATCCGCACGCTGCAGCGACTGGGCTTCCAGGTCGCGGTGGTCTCCGGCGGGTTCACCCAGGTCACCGACCACCTGGTGGAGCAGCTGGGGCTGGACTTCGCGGCCGCCAACACCCTGGAGGTGGTGGACGGGAAGTTCACCGGCCGGGTGGTCGGCGAGATCGTGGACCGCGCCGGCAAGGCCCGCTGGCTGGCCCGGTTCGCCGAGCAGGCCAAGGTGCCGCTGGAGCAGACGGTGGCGATCGGCGACGGCGCCAACGACCTGGACATGCTGAACGCGGCCGGGCTCGGCGTGGCGTTCAACGCCAAGCCGGTGGTGCGCGAGGCCGCCGACACCGCGGTGAACGTGCCGTTCCTGGACACCGTGCTGTACCTGCTGGGCATCACCCGCGAGGAGGTCGAGGCGGCCGACGCGCTCGACGGTACCCCGACCGAGTAGGGCCCGAGGACGTACGAGAGGGGCGCGCGGACTGGTCCGCGCGCCCCACTCCCGTGCCCGGCCAGGCCGGCCCGCCGCGCTCCGGCGGGGGCCGCTCCGGCGGATCTCAGTCCTGCGGCGTGTGGTACGCGACGAGCGCGGCGGCGCCCGGCTCGACGCCCTTCCAGGACCCGTTGAAGTCGAGCACCGCGATCGCCGCCGTCGGGAAGCCCCCGAGGCGCAGCCGCTCCAGCGCGTCCCGGTCGCCCTCGTCCCCGGCCAGCACCTGGGTCAGGCCCAGCACGCCGGGGTTGTGCCCGACCAGCACCACGTCCGAGTACTCCTCCGGGGTCTCCTGGAGGACGGCGATGATCTCGCCCGGGCTGGCCTCGTAGATCCGGTCCTCGTACACCGTCTTGCGGGCCCGCTTGGGCAGCTCGTGCGCCGCCAGCTTCCAGGTCTCGCGGGTGCGCAGCGCCGTGGAGCAGAGCACGTAGTCGGGGTTGATGCCGGAGTCGGACAGCCAGCGGCCGGCGTCCGGGGCCTGGTGACGGCCCCGGTCGGCCAGCGGCCGCTCGTGGTCGTCCACGCCGTTGGGCCAGTCGGCCTTGGCGTGGCGGAGAACGATGATCCTGCGGGGCGTGTCGGCGCTCATACCCAGCAAGCTTGGCAGAAAAGCCGCTCGGCG
Organism: Kitasatospora sp. NPDC051702; assembly: GCF_040681575.1. Lineage (NCBI taxonomy): Bacteria > Bacillati > Actinomycetota > Actinomycetes > Kitasatosporales > Streptomycetaceae > Kitasatospora > Kitasatospora sp. NPDC051702. The sequence goes on along the minus strand of NZ_JBFAZB010000026.1, from coordinate 100,573 downwards.
GCGCGACGCTCCCGGCCGCCGCCACTCCCAGGCGTGGCGGGTGCCGTCACGCGCCGTTCACCGCCGGGTCACCCCGGGTACGGCGGCGGGCGGGCTCCGACGGGCGGGCGGGTCAGCCCATGGACGAGGCGACGGAGGCGATGACCGCCACCAGCACCACGACGCCGGCGATCGCGAGGGCGAGGCGGCCGAGCTGCTTGCGGCCGTCGGTGGGGTTGGGATCGAGAACGGGCATGTCCGGAATTCTCCCACCCCGAACGCGCCCGCCCGGCACCGGCCCCTCGATCCGGGGCAGCCGTTGGCCCGCGCTTGGCCGGACCTTGACCGACGCGGCCGGACCCGCACCCGGACGGGGCGGGGTCCGGCCCCGCCCCGCGCGGTCGGACCCCGCCGAGCGGTCAGGCCTTGACCCGAGCGGTCGGACCCCGCCGAGCGGTCAGGCCTTGACCCGAGCGGTCGGACCCCGCCGAGCGGTCAGGCCTTGACCCGAGCGGTCAGGCCTTGACCCGAGCGGTCAGGCCCTGACCCGCTCCGCGGGGTGGACCGCCTCGTCCTCGATGTGCCGGGCCCTCGCGGCCCGGAGCCCGAACAGCATCTGCGGCACCAGCAGCAGCGCCAGGAAGCCCAGCGGCAGGTACCACTCGCCGGTGAGGCCGTAGATCCGACCGATCAGAATCGGGCCGGGGACGGCGATCAGGTAGCCGACGCCCTGGGCGAAGGCGGACAGCTGCGCGACCCCGCCCGCGGTCCGGGCGCGCAGTCCGATCATGGTCAGCACCAGCGGGAAGGCGCAGTTGGACAGGCCCACCAGGACCGCCCAGACCCAGGGGGCACCGGCCGGGGCCAGCGCCAGCCCGGCGTAACCGGCGATGCCGAAGGCCGCCAGCACGACGACGAAGAGCCGCTGGTCGCGGCGGCGGGCGGCCAGGTTGGGCAGCACGAAGGAGACCGGCACGCCGATCACCATGGTCACGGCGAGCAGCACCCCCGAGGTGCCCTCGTCGACCCCGGCGTCCTGGAAGATCTTCGGCAGCCAGCCCATCACCACGTAGGCGCCGGTGGCCTGGAGGCCGAAGAAGCAGGCCATCGCCCAGGCCGTCCGGCTGCGGGTGATCGGCAGCCTGGCGGGCACGGCGGGCGGGCCGTCGGCGCGTTCGCGCCGCTCGCGGTTGGCGCGCAGCACCGGCAGCCAGAGCAGCAGGGCAAGGGCGCCGAGGCCGGCCCAGACGCCCAGGCCGACGCGCCAGTCGCCGCCGAGCGCGCTGGTCATCGGCACGGTGACGGCGGCGGCCAGCGAGGTGCCGGCCGACAGCGACATCGAGTAGAGGCCGATCATCGGCCCGACCTTCTCCGGGAAGTAGCGCTTGATCACCACCGGGATCAGCACGTTGGAGACGGCCACACCGGCCAGCGCGAGCGCGGTCAGCAGCAGGAACACCGCGGTGCCGCCGGCGAAGGAGCGGGCCAGCACGCCCGCGGTGATCGCACCCATGCCCGCGGTGATCACCGCGATCGGGCCGATCCGCCGGGCCATCGAGGGCGCGGCGAAGCCGAACAGCCCGAAGCAGAGCGAGGGGACGGCGGTGAGCAGCCCGGCGAGAGTGGGGTTCATCCCGAGCTCGGAGCGGACCGGGTCCATCAGCGGCCCGAGGCTGGTGACCACGGGGCGCAGGTTGAAGGCGGCGGCGGCGATCGCGACGGCGAACAGCACACCCAGGTAGCGGGAGGGGTGGGAGGGCCGCTCGGTCTGCGGCCGGGCCTCGGTTCGTGGGGAGGCGGCGGTGTCTGCTGCGGGAGGCATGGCGCCATCATAGAATGATGGGATGAATTGATGCACCTCGGACTTGGCATGATGTGCCGACCCCGTTCGTTCCCCCACCGGACGTCGGCCCCCACCGACCGGACCCGTTCGTCCTCCCACCCGCAGCCGCAAGGAGTCCCCGTGGCGCTGTCCTCGCCGAGGCGCACCCCCCTGTCCGACCAGGTGATCGCGCAGCTGCGCGCCCAGATCACCTCCGGGGAGTGGCCCGTCGGCTCGCGCATCCCGACCGAGGCCGCGCTGGTCGAGCAGCTCGGCGTCGCCCGCAACACCGTCCGCGAGGCCGTCCGCGCCCTCGCGCACAACGGGCTGCTCGACATCCGCCAGGGGTCCGGCACCTACGTGCTCGCCACCAGCGAACTCGCGGGGGTGATGCACCGCCGGTTCGCCGACGCCGACCAGGCCCAGGTCGCCGAGCTGCGGGCCGCCCTGGAGACCTCGGCGGCCGGCCTGGCCGCCGCCCGTCGCACCGACCGCGACCTCGGCCTGCTGGACGCCGCGCTGGACCGCCGCGAGGCCGCCTGGCACTCCGGCGACGCGGAGGACTTCGTCCAGGCCGACGCCGCGTTCCACCAGGCCGTGGTGGCCGCCGCCCACAACGACGTGCTCGCCGCCGTGTACGCCGACCTCGGCGAGGTCACCCGCGCCCACCTGCGGCACGACGTCGGCCCGGAGCTGATCGCCGAGCGTTACATCGGCCACGACACCATCCTCGACGCCATCCGGGCGGGCGACGCCCAGCGCGCCTCGGTCGAGGCCGGCCGCGCCATCGGCGCCTGCGGCCCGGCCGACGCCTGAGCGGCCCCGGACGCGGGAACGCCGCTGCCCGGCACCCCCACGGGGTACCGGGCAGCGGCGTACGGCGGAGCGGTCAGGCGCCGATGGCGTGCAGACCGCCGTCGACGTGGACGATCTCGCCGGTGGTCTTCGGGAACCAGTCCGACAGCAGCGCGACGACGCCGCGGCCGGCCGGCTCCGGGTCGCTCAGGTCCCACTTCAGCGGGGAACGGTGGTTCCAGGTGTCGGCCAGGTCGCCGAAGCCCGGGATGGACTTGGCGGCCATCGAACCGATCGGGCCCGCCGAGATCAGGTTGCAGCGGATGTCCCGCGAGCCCAGGTAGCGGGCCAGGTAGCGGTTGGTCGACTCCAGGGCGGCCTTGGCCGGGCCCATCCAGTCGTACTGCGGCCACGCGTACTGCGCGTCGAAGGTGAGGCCGACGACCGAGCCGCCGTCCTGCATCAGCGGCAGCAGCGCCATGGTCAGCGACTTCAGCGAGAAGGCCGAGACCTGCATCGCGGTGGCCACGGACTCCCACGGGGTGTCCAGGAAGTTGCCGCCCAGCGCGTCCTGCGGGGCGAAGCCGATCGAGTGGACGATGCCGTCCAGGGTCGGCAGGGTCTCGCGGACCTGGTCGGCGATGCCCGCCAGGTCCTCCTCGCTGGAGACGTCCAGCGACAGCACCTTGACCGGCTTCGGCAGCTTCTTGGCGATCCGCTCGGTCAGGCTCGGGCGCGGGAAGGCGGTGAGGATGATCTCCGCGCCCTGTTCCTGCGCCAGCCTGGCGGTGTGGAAGGCGATGGAGGACTCCATCAGCACACCGGTGATCAGGATCCGCTTGCCCTCGAGGATTCCACTCATGATCAGTGACCCATGCCCAATCCGCCGTCGACGGGAATGACGGCTCCGGTGATGTACGCGGCCTCGTCCGAACCGAGGAACCGCACGGTGGAGGCGACCTCGGCGGGCGACGCGTAGCGGCCCAGCGGCACGCCCGAGACGATCTCCGCGCGGCGCTCGTCGCTGAGCACGGCGGTCATGTCGGTGTCGACGAAGCCGGGGGCGACCACGTTGACGGTGATGTTGCGCGGGCCGAGCTCGCGCGCCAGCGAACGGGCGAAGCCGACCAGGCCCGCCTTGGACGCGGCGTAGTTCGCCTGGCCCGGCGAGCCGGAGAGGCCCACGACCGAGGAGATCAGCACCACGCGGCCCTTGCGGGCGCGCATCATCAGCTTGGAGGCGCGCTTCACGACCCGGAAGGCACCGGTCAGGTTGGTGTCCAGGACGGAGGTGAAGTCCTCCTCGGACATGCGCAGCAGCAGGGTGTCGTTGGTGATGCCCGCGTTGGCGACCAGCACCTGGACGGCGCCGTGCTTCTCCTCGATCTCGGTGAACGCGGCGTCGACCTGGGCGGCGTCCGTGATGTCGCAGCGCACCGCGAGGACGTCGTACTTCTCCAGGGCCTCGGGCACCTCGCCCGAGCGACTGGTGATGGCCACCTTGTCGCCGGCTTCGGCGAAGGCCTGGGCGATCGCGAGGCCGATGCCCCGGTTTCCTCCGGTGACGAGAACCGAGCGGCTCAACGATCCACCTCTCTCCGTGTGTGAGCGCGTACGTCGGAAACGCGTACGCAGTGTGACGCTATCGGGCGGTCGGCGGTGTCGACGCATCGAGCTCCCACAGCGCCGCACGATCGGAACTGTCGCAATCCGACAATCCGTACCCGGAGCGCCCGGTGCCCGCTCACCTGCCCCGATCGGGTCGAGGCCGGAGCCGGGCCGGGGGTACCGTACGGGAACAACACCCCCGGGCGCACCCGTTGCCCCCGTGGTGCGGACCGACCCGGGACCGGCCGTACCGCCTCCCCCCGTGAGTCCCGGCGAGGAACGAAGGCAGGGCGCATGACCAAGGCACGGCCCGGGAGCACCCCCCGGCGCGGACGACTGCTGGCCCTGACCGCCCTGGCGGCCGGCCTGGGAGCGGCCGCCTGGTCGCTGCGCGACCTGCCGGCGGCGTTCGGGCGCCGGCCCGACGGCGAGCGCGAGGAGCGGGTGCGCGACTCCCCGCAGTACCGCGACGGCGTCTTCCACAACGCCCCCTCGACCCTCGCCCGCGCCGCCGCCGGGCCGGGCTTCGACCGCGGGACGGCCCGGCGGATGCTGTTCGAGCGCGAGGGCCGCGTCCCCGCCAACCCGGTGCCCACCGTCCGCCCGGCCGGGGCCGCGGACGCCTGCGCCGAGGGGGTCGCGATCACCTGGTACGGGCACGCCTCGGCGCTGGTCGAGATCGAGGGCGCCCGGGTGCTGCTCGACCCGATCTGGAGCGATCGCTGCTCCCCGTCCGCGCACGTCGGGCCCAAGCGGCTGCACCCGGTGCCGGTCGAGCTGGAGGAGCTCCCGCAGGTCGACGCGGTGCTGATCTCGCACGACCACTACGACCACCTGGACATGGCGACGGTCAAGCGCCTGGTGCGCAGCCAGTCCGCGCCGTTCGCGGTGCCGCTGGGCATCGGCGGCCACCTGCGCCGCTGGGGCGTCCCGGAGCACCGGATCATCGAGCTGGACTGGGACGAGACCTGCACGCTCGGCGAGCTGGTGCTCACCCTCACCTCCGCGCACCACTTCTCCGGCCGCGGCCTGACCCGCAACACCACCCTGTGGGGCTCCTGGGTGATCGCCGGCCCGACCCGCAAGGTCTTCTACACCGGCGACTCCGGCTACTTCGAGGGCTACGCCAGGATCGGCGCCCAGCACGGCCCCTTCGACGCCGCACTGGTGCAGATCGGCGCCTACGACGCGGCCTGGGCCGACATCCACATGACCCCCGAGGACGCCGTGCTCGCCCACCGCGACCTCGGCGCCGGCCTGCTGGTGCCGGTGCACTGGTGCACCTTCAACCTCGGCCTGCACCCGTGGGCCGAGCCGGTGGAGCGGCTGCTGGCCGAGGCGAAGACGCAGGCCGTCCCGCTGGCCGTGCCGCGCCCCGGCGAGCGGGTCGACGTGGACAACCCGCCGGAGCTGGACGGCTGGTGGGAGGCGGTCGGCTGACCCGGCCGGCATGACGGCGGCGCACCGGTCGAAATGCGCTGGCCGAAACCCCCTGGACGGGCCATGATGCGGTGCGGGCGCCCCTGTGCGGCGCCGCACCGTCACCCTCCGCGACCAGGGAGCCCGATTGCCTCCGATCCCTCCGGCCGACAGCGTCGGCGCCCCGCACGGGCGCGCCGTCGACCCGCTGTTCCTCGAGCTGCCGCTGCGCACCCTCGCCGACGCCGCCCTCACCCGGGCCCGCGAACTCGGCGCCGGCCACGCCGACTTCCGCCTGGAGCGGGTCCGCAGCGCCTCCCGGCGACTGCGTGACGCCCGCCCGGCCGGCACCTCCGACAGCGTGCAGCTGGGCTTCGCCGTCCGGGTCCTGCTGGACGGCGCCTGGGGCTTCGCCGCCGGGGTCGACCTCACCCCCGCCGCGGCGGCGAGGGTGGCCGAGCAGGCCGTCGCGGTGGCCCGGCTCTCCGGGGGGATCAGCCGGACCGCGGGCTCCACCGAGCGGGTCGAGCTGGCCGACGAACCCGTCCACCGGGACGCCACCTGGGTCTCCTCCTACCGGGAGAACCCCTTCGAGGTGCCGGACGCGGAGAAGACGGCGCTGCTCGCCGACTGGAGCGCGCGGCTGCTGGCCGCCGAGGGCGTCTCGCACGTCCAGGCGAGCCTGCTGACCGTCCAGGAGAACAAGTTCTACGCGGACACCGCCGGCACCGTCACCACCCAGCAGCGGATCCGGCTGCACCCGACGCTGGAGGCCACCTCGGTGGACGAGCGCACCGGGGCCTTCGACTCGATGCGCACGCTGGCCCCGCCGGTCGGGCGCGGCTTCGAGTACCTGCGCGGCACCGGCTGGGACTGGGACGCCGAGCTCGCCGAACTGCCGTCCCTGCTCGCCGAGAAGATGCGGGCGCCCAGCGTCGAGGCCGGCCGCTACGACCTGGTGATCGACCCGTCCAACCTCTGGCTGACCATCCACGAGTCGATCGGCCACGCCACCGAGCTGGACCGCGCGCTCGGCTACGAGGCCGCCTACGCCGGCACCTCCTTCGCCACCTTCGACCGGCTGGGCTCGCTGAAGTACGGCTCCGAGCTGATGCACGTCACCGGCGACCGCACCGCCGAGCACGGCCTGTCCACCATCGGCTACGACGACGAGGGCGTCGCCACCCAGTCCTGGGACCTGGTCCGCGACGGCATCCTGGTCGGCTACCAACTCGACCGCGGCATGGCGCGGTTGAAGGGCTTCGAGCGCTCCAACGGGTGCGCCTTCGCGGACTCCCCGGCGCACGTGCCGGTGCAGCGGATGGCGAACGTCTCGCTCCAGCCCGCCGCGGGCGGCCCGGACACCGAGGGCCTGTTCGCCGGGGTGGAGAACGGCCTGTACATCGTCGGCGACCGCTCCTGGTCGATCGACATGCAGCGCTACAACTTCCAGTTCACCGGCCAGCGCGCCTACGCCATCCGCAACGGCGAACTCGCGGGCCAGGTCAAGGACTTCGCCTACCAGGCGACCACCACCGACTTCTGGGGCTCGATGACGGCGGTCGGCGGCCCGCAGACCTACGTCCTCGGCGGCGCCTTCAACTGCGGCAAGGCGCAGCCCGGCCAGGTCGCGGCGGTCAGCCACGGCTGCCCGTCGGCGCTGTTCCGCAACGTCAACGTGCTCAACACCCAGCAGGAGGCGGGTCACTGATGACCGCGATGCAGCCCCACGAACTCGTCGAGCTGGCACTCGGCCTCTCCCGCGCCGACGGCTGCGTGGTGATCGCCGACGAGGAGTCCACCGCCAACCTGCGCTGGGCCGGCAACGCGCTGACCACCAACGGCGTCACCCGCGGCCGCAGCCTCACCGTGATCGCCACGGTGGCCGGCGCCGAGGGCACCGCGTCCGGCGTGGTCTCCCGCGAGGCCGTCGCCCCGGAGGAGGTGGAGGGCCTGGTCCGGGCCGCCGAGGAGGCCGCCCGCGCGGCCGGCCCGGCGGAGGACGCCCAGCCGCTGCCCACCGGGCGGCCGTCCTCGCCGCACTTCACCGAGCCGCCCCGCGAGACCTCGATCGAGGTGTTCGACGCCTTCGGTCCGGCCCTCGGCGAGGCCTTCGCCCGGGCGGCCGCGCAGGGCGAGCTGCTGTACGGCTTCGCCCGGCACGAGATCGTCACCAGCTACCTGGGCACCTCGACCGGCCTGCGGCTGCGGCACGACCAGCCGACCGGCATGGTCGAGATCAACGCCAAGACCGCCGACCTGTCCGGCTCGGCCTGGGCCGGCGCCGCCACCCGGGACTTCACCGACGTGGACGTCGCCGCCCTGCACACCGAGCTGACCAAGCGCCTCGGCTGGGGCGCCCGCCGGGTGGACCTGCCGGCCGGCCGGTACGAGACGCTGCTGCCGCCCTCGGCGGTGGCCGACCTGATGATCTACATGCACTGGTCCTCCGGCGGCCGGGATGCCCACGAGGGCCGGACGGTCTTCTCCCGGCCCGGCGGCGGCACCCGGATCGGCGACAAGCTCGCCGCCCTGCCCCTGACGCTGCGCTCCGACCCGGCCGAACCCGGCCTGGAGACGGCCCCGTTCGTCCTCACCCACTCCACCGGCGGCGACTCCTCGGTCTTCGACAACGGTCTGCCGATCACCGCCACCGAGTGGATCCGCGAGGGCGCCCTGGCCGACCTGGTCACCAGCCGGCATTCCGCCGGCCTCAGCGGGCTGCCGCTGCGCCCGGCCGGCGACAACCTGGTGCTGGAGGCGGCCGACCAGGACGCCGCGCCGACCCTGGACGAGATGATCGCCCGCACCCGGCGCGGCCTGCTGCTCACCTGCCTCTGGTACATCCGCGAGGTGGACCCGGCGACGCTGCTGCTCACCGGCCTGACCAGGGACGGCGTCTACCTGGTCGAGGACGGCGAGGTCGTCGGCGCGGTCAACAACTTCCGGTTCAACGAGTCCCCGGTGGACCTGCTGGGCCGGATCACCGAGGCGGGCCGCACCGAACGCTGCCTGCCCCGCGAGTGGAACGACTACTTCACCCGCACCGCGATGCCACCCGTGCGTGTCGCGGACTTCAACATGAGTTCGGTCAGCCAGGCCTCATAGCCGGCGGCCGACGGGGGGATACGAGAGACATGATGGACGAGAAGCGGCTGGTCAAGACGAGCAAGATGCTGTCGCGCATCCTGCGGCACGACCCCGACCGGGTGGGCATCACCCTGGACGGGGCCGGCTGGGTCGGCATCGACGTGCTGCTCGGCGCGCTCGCGGCCAAGGGCAACCGGCTGACCAGGGCCGAGCTCGACCACGTGGTGGCCACCAACAACAAGCGCCGCTTCGGCTACTCCGCGGACGGTCTCTCGATCCGCGCCAACCAGGGGCACACGGTGGCGGTCGACCTCGGTCTGTCCGCTACCGTGCCGCCCCCGGTCCTGTACCACGGCACCGCCGACCGCCACCTGGCGTCGATCTTCCACGAGGGCCTGCGCCCGATGGCGCGCCAGGACGTCCACCTGTCCGCGGACACCGAGACGGCGGTGCGGGTGGGCGCCCGGCACGGCCGCCCGGTCGTGCTCACCGTGAACGCGGCCGCGATGTCGGCGGCCGGCCACGAGTTCCGGATCAGCGACAACGGGGTCTGGCTCACCGACGCCGTCCCCCCGCAGTACCTCTCCCGACGGCCGTGACGGCCCCGGCCGCCGGCCCCGCCGGGCCCGGACGCGCCGCCCGCCCTCCCCGACTGCGCCGGACAGGCCAGTAGCAGACCCGACCGGGTGGGCCCCGCCCACCCGGTCTCGTCGCCGCCCGCGCCCGGGCGTACCGTGAGGAGGCCGCGCGGCGAGGCGCGCGGGTGCGTGGACGAGGGCGGTAGGACATGGGCAAGGGCGCCGGCGGTGGGCAGGTCCACCGGATCACGGAGGCTCGCAGCAGCCTCACCGAGGACGTCCGCGGGCGGCAGCGCCGCTACGTGGTCTCCATGCTGCTCCGGACGGTCTGCGTGCTGCTCGCGGTGGTGCTGTGGGACGTCCAGCGCTGGCTGGCGTTCGGGGCGCTGGCCGGCGCCGTGCTGCTGCCCTACTTCGCCGTGCTGATAGCCAATGCCGGCCGGGAGCGGGCCCCCGGTCTGCCGAGCACCTTCGACATCCCGGCCGACACCCCGCTGATGCTCGGCCCGGGCGGGACGGGTGGGGCGGGTGCGGCGGGTGCGGCGGGTGCGGCCACCGGTGCGGCAGGGGCCGCGGGGGCTGCCACCGATCCTTCACAGAACGCGGGCTGAGCGCCCGGTTCACGGGGGTTGCTGGCGGTTCGGCTCAGGGAAAGCTCAAAAGAAGCTCAGATTAATCATGCAGGACCTCCCCAAGCGGGCCCCCCGGCGTGACATACTGCGTACGCGCTCCGCATCCCCCGTCGGAGCGACGGACCGACGCCGGGCGGCTCCCCCCGTGGCTGCCCGGCGTCGCCATGCCCCGATCCGGACGGCCCCGACCCGGGCGGCCGGAGGCACGTGAAAGACTGGCGGTGCAGACCACCCGCCAACGTTCGAGGACGGCCCGATGGACACCCCGCAGACCCCGATCTGCTCCGCCAAGGGCTGCCGGGCGGACGCCCTCTGGGTGCTGGCGTGGAACAACCCGAAGCTGCACACCCCGGACCGCCGCAAGACCTGGCTCGCCTGCGAGGAGCACCGCGAGTCGCTGTCCCAGTTCCTGGGGGTGCGCGGCTTCCTCAAGGAGGTCGTCGCCTTCGCCGACTGGACTCCCGAGACCTCCGAGACGTCCGGGACCTCCGAGGCCTCCTGACGCCGGCTCAGCCGCCGATCGCCGACATCGGCCGCTCGGGCTGGTGGAACTCCGGGTCGTCGATGCCGGCCCCGGCCTTCTTGCCCCACATCGCCGCCCGCCACAGCGCACCGAGCTCGGCGTCGTCCGCGCCCGAGCGCAGGGCGGTGCGCAGGTCCGTCTCCCCGGTCGCGAACAGGCAGTTGCGCACCTGACCGTCGGCGGTCAGCCGGGTCCGGTCGCAGGCCCGGCAGAACGGGCGGGTGACGGAGGCGATCACGCCCACCCGGCCCGGGCCGCCGTCCACCACCCAGCGCTCGGCGGGCGCCGCACCGCGGCGCGCGGAGGGCTCGGGCGTGAGCGTGAAGCGCGCGCGGAGCAGGTCCAGGATCTCCTCGGCGGTGACCATCGAGGAGCGGTCCCAGCCGTGCTGGGCGTCCAGCGGCATCTGCTCGATGAAGCGGAGCTCGTAGCCGCGCTCCAGGCACCAGGACAGCAGGTCGGCCGCCTCGTGGTCGTTGACCCCGCGCATCAGCACCGCGTTCAGCTTGACCGGCGCCAGCCCGGCCGCCTCCGCGGCGGCCAGTCCGTCCAGCACGTCCTGGTGGCGGTGGCGGCGGGTGAGGGTGTGGAACACCTCCGGGTCGAGGGTGTCCAGGGAGACGTTGACCCGGTCGAGCCCGGCCGTGCGCAGCGCGGTGGCCGTCCTGGCCAGGCCTATGCCGTTGGTGGTGAGGGAGAGCTCGGGGCGCGGCTCCAGCTCGGAGCAGGCCGCGACGACGGCGACCAGCCCGGGGCGCAGCAGCGGCTCGCCACCGGTGAAGCGGACCTCCCGGACGCCCAGGTCGCGCACGGCGACGGTGACCAGCCGGACGATCTCCTCGTCGGTGAGCAGGTCGGGCTTGGCCAGCCACTGCAGGCCCTCCTCGGGCATGCAGTAGGTGCACCGCAGGTTGCACCGGTCGGTGAGGGATACCCGCAGGTCGACGGCCTGTCGTCCGAAGGTGTCGAGCAGCACGTGCGTCCCTTCCCGAGAATGCGGCCGGCCCGGCCACCGTCACGGCGGGGCCGGGCCAGCATAGTCATCCCCGGATGATCAGTGGGCGCCCAGCCCGGTCAGCGAGCGGACCTCCAGTTCAGCGTACTTCGCCGGGTCGGCTCGTTCCTTCGACAGCAGGGTGCCGATCCACCCCGCCAGGAAGCCGACCGGGATGGAGACCAGGCCGGGGTTCTCCAGCGGGAACCAGTGGAAGTCGGAGTGCGGGAAGAGCGACTTCTCCCCGCCGGAGACGACCGTGGAGAAGACCACCAGCAGCACCGAGCTGATCAGGCCGGCGTACACCGAGCTGACCGCGCCGACGGTGGTGAAGCGCTTCCAGAACAGCGAGTAGAGCAGGGTGGGCAGGTTCGCCGAGGCGGCCACCGCGAAGGCCAGGGCGACCAGGGCGGCGGTGTTGAGCTTGTCCGCGAAGAGGCTGAGCACGATCGAGACGGCGCCGATCGCCACCGCGGCCCACTTCGCCGAGCGCACCTCCTCCTTCTCGCTGGCCTTGCCGCGGCGGATCACGTTGGCGTACAGGTCGTGCGCGAAGGAGGCCGAGGAGGCCAGGGTCAGACCGGCGACCACGGCGAGGATGGTGGCGAACGCCACGGCCGAGATCACCGCGAGCAGGACGGCGCCGCCGGTGGTGCCGACCCCGCCGAGCGCCTCGGCCAGCTGCGGGGCCGCGGTGTTGCCGGCCGGGTTGGCCGCCTTGATCGCCTTGGAGCCGACCAGGGCCGCGGCACCGAAGCCGAGCGCCAGGGTCATCAGGTAGAAGACGCCGATGATGCCGATCGCCCAGAGCACCGACTTCCGGGCGACCTTGGCGGTGGGCACGGTGTAGAAGCGGACCAGGATGTGCGGCAGGCCCGCGGTGCCGAGCACCAGCGCGATGCCGAGGCTGATGAAGTCGAGTTTGGCGGTGCCGCTGCCGTACTTCTGCCCCGGCTGGAGGAAGGCCTCGCCCTTGCCGCTGGCGCTCGCCGCCGCGCCCAGCAGCTCGGAGGGGTTGAAGTGGTACTTGGCGAGCACCATGACGGTCATCAGCGCGGCGCCGGCGATCAGCAGCACCGCCTTGACGATCTGCACCCAGGTGGTGCCCTTCATGCCCCCTATCACCACGTAGACCACCATCAGCGCGCCGACCGCGACGATGGTCCAGCGCTTGGCCGCGTCACCGTTGACCCCGAGCAGCAGGGCGACCAGCGTCCCGGCGCCGACCATCTGGGCGAGCAGGTAGAAGATCGACACCACGATGGTGGAGACGCCGGCCGCGGTGCGCACCGGGCGCTGGCGCATCCGGAAGGCGAGCACGTCCGCCATGGTGAACCGGCCGGAGTTGCGCAGGGGTTCGGCGATCAGCAGCAGCGCGACCAGCCAGGCGACCAGGAAGCCGATCGAGTAGAGGAAGCCGTCGTAGCCGGCCAGCGCGATGGTGCCGGCGATGCCGAGGAAGGAGGCGGCGGACATGTAGTCGCCGGAGATGGCCAGGCCGTTCTGGAAGCCGGTGAAGCCTCGACCCCCGGCGTAGAAATCGGCGGCGCTGCGGGTCTGCCGTCCGGCCCAGACGGTGATGCCCAGGGTGGCCAGGACGAAGAGCCCGAACAGGGTCATCGTCAGGCCGCGGTGCTCGGTGGCGGAACTGGCGAGCAAGGTCATTCGGCGGACTCCCGGGGGGCGTGGACGACGGCGCCGTGGGCCTCGCGGATCGCGGCGGCGGGCGGGTCGATCCGCCGGTCCGCGTAGCGGGCGTACCAACCGGCGATGACGAAGGTGGTGACGAACTGCAGGAGCCCCAGCACCAGGGCCACGTTGACGTGCCCGAGGACCTTGGTGCCCATCAGGCCCGGGGCGTAGCAGGAGAGCAGGACGTAGAGCAGGTACCAGAGCACGAAGCCGATGGTGACCGGGAAGGCGAAGCTCCGGAACGAGCGCCGTAGGGCGCGGAACTCCGCACTGTCATCGATGAGTTGGACATCCGTAGGGGCAGTGGTGATCGGCGGCGAATCCACTCTCTGGTCTCCTCACTCCTTCGGCGTAGCGGTCGCACATGAGGAACGATCCGACGTGAGGGGCGTCACATTCCGTGTGCGCGCCGCGCAATGCTAGGAGCGTCGTGCCCGCCCCGAAAGGGGTTGACCGCGATCAGCCAGCCGTTCACCCCCTCGCACTATCCAATTGGCCGAAAACCACCACTCGCGTCACGTCCGGCACACCACCCGCACACGCGGAAGGGGTGGCACCGCCCAGCGGTGCCACCCCTTCTGACGGATCGTCAGAACGCGATGCGGACCTTCAGCGCCGACCGGTCGTCCATCGCCCGGTAGCCGTCCGGGACGCCGTCGAGGTCCACGGTGCGGTCGAAGACCAGGCCCGGCTCGATGGCACCGGACAGGACGTCGGGCAGCAGCTCCGGGATGTAGGCGCGGGCCGGGGCGACCCCACCGTTCAGCGAAACGTTTCGGCCGAACATCTGACCGATGTCGACGCCCGCGCTGCCGCCGTGCGGAACGCCGACGTAGCCCACCGCACCGCCGTCCCGGGTGATCGACACGGCCGTGCGCATCGACTCCTCGGTCCCGACCGCCTCCAGCACCGCGTGCGCGCCCTGCCCGCCGGTCAGCTCCTTCACGGCCTCGATCGCCGCCTCGCCGCGCTCGGCCACCACGTCCGTCGCGCCGAAGCGCCGGGCCAGATCGGTCCGGGCGGCGTGCCGGCCCAGCGCGATGATCCGGCCCGCGCCCAGCCGGTGCGCCGCCAGCACGCCGCACAGGCCTACCGCGCCGTCACCGACCACCGCGACCGTCGCGCCCGGGCGGACCCGCGCCGACACCGCCGCGTGGTGCCCGGTGGCCATCACGTCCGACAGCGCCAGCAGGCCCGGCAGCAGCTTCTCGTCGCCCGCGGCCTCCTTCGGGAGCTTCACCAGCGTGCCGTCGGCGAACGGCACCCGCACCGCCTCGCCCTGACCGCCGTCCGACCCGACCTGGCCCCAGAACCCGCCGTGCGGGCAGGAGGTCTGCAGGCCCTCCCGGCAGAAGTCGCAGCTGCCGTCCGACCAGACGAAGGGCGCCACCACCAGGTCCCCGGGCGCGAAGCCGCGCACCTCCGCACCGGCCTCCTCGACCACGCCGAGGAACTCGTGCCCGATCCGCTGCCCCGCCACCCGCTGGGCCACCCCGCGGTACGCCCACAGGTCGCTGCCGCAGATGCAGGCGTTCACCACCCGGACCACCACGTCCGTCGGGTGCTGGATCACCGGGTCCGGGACCTCTTCGATCCGGATGTCGTTGGGGCCGTGGATCACGGTGGCGCGCATGGGTGTTCGTCCTTACGGAGACGGCCGTCAGGGGTGTCGGCGGCCTGGGGATCGGGGTCGACCGGATGTACGACACCGATGCGGACCACTCTATTCCGGCCGGTCGGCGGCAACATTTCGACCGGGGCGGTGCCCGGCGGCGCTTATCCTGTTGGACCATGCAACCGATCCAGCCCGAGACCCACGGCGCGCCGCGGACCGCCCCGGTCCCCGCCCAGCGCTCCGCCGACCCCTCCCCGGGGTTCGCGGTGGTCGACGTCGAGACCACCGGCCTCGGCCGCTCGGACCGCGTCATCTCGGCGGGTGTCTACCAGCTGGACCACGACGGCGAGGTCACCGACCACTGGTACACCCTGGTCAACCCCGAGCGGGACCCGGGCCCGGTCTGGATCCACGGGCTCACCGCCGAGCTGCTCGACGGCGCCCCGACCTTCCCGCAGATCGCCGACGACTTCGCCGACCGGCTCCGCGGCCGCGTGCTGGTCGCCCACAACGCGCTCTTCGACTGGAACATGATCTCCCGCGAGTTCTCCCGGGCCGGCCTGCGCGCCCCGGTCGAGCAGCGGATCTGCACCATGGTGCTCTCCCGCGACCTGCGCCTGCCGCTGCCCAACGGCAAGCTGTCCTCGCTGGCCGCCCACTTCGGCGTCCGGCAGCAGCAGGCGCACAACGCCCTCGACGACGCCCGGGTGCTCGCCGAGGCGTTCCGCCCCAGCCTGCGGCTGGCCCGCCTCGGCGGAGTCCCGCTGCCGCTGCAGACCTGCGTCGCCGTGACCGACCTCGGCGAGGAGGAGCCCGCCGCCCCCGGCCGCGCCTCCTGGACCGGCGCCGCCTACCGCCAGGCCAAGAAGCGCCCGCCCTGCCCGTACCCCAACCCGGGGCGCTGGGAGGACGGCAAGCCGCTCGTGCAGGGCATGCGGGTGGCCTTCACCGGCGACACCGCCACCGACCGCGAGCTGCTGGAGGACCGCGCCGTCGAGGCCGGCCTGCACATCGCCACCTCGGTGAGCCGGCTCACCAGCCTGCTGGTCACCAACGAACCCGGCAGCTGGAGCGGCAAGGCCCGCCGGGCCCGGGAGGTCGGCACCCCGGTGGTCGGCGAGGACGCCTTCCTGCAGCTGCTGCGCGAGGTAGCCCCGCACCCCGGTGCGTGAGCCCGTTGTGAGGTCGGCGTACCGTGCCCATGTGTACCGTTTTCTGCTGACCCGGCAGTGGCTGATCACCATGCTGATCGCGTTGCTGCTGATCCCCGCCACGATCGAGCTGGGCTTCTGGCAGCTCCACCGCCACGAGGCGCGGGTGGCCCGCAACGAGCTGATCGGCAGGGCCCTCACCGCCGCCCCGGTGCCGTTCGACACCCTGTCGACCGCGCCCGGCACCGCGGTGCCCAAGGACCTCACCTGGCGCGCGGTGACGGCCACCGGTCGGTACGACACGGCGCACGAGTTCGTGGTCCGCAAGCGGACCGACAGCAACGGCACCATCGGCTACTTCGTGGTCACCCCGTTGAAGCTCTCCGACGGCCGGGGCGACGTCCTGGTCAACCGCGGCTGGGTCGCCTCCGGCGACGACGCCACCGCCTACCCGCCGGTCCCGGCCGCCCCGGGCGGCGAGGTCACCCTGACCGGCCGGCTGCGCGCCGACGAGACCAGCGCCGGCAGCGGCATCAGGGACCGGGCCGGACTGCCCGACCGCCAGTTCAACCTGATCAGCACCGCCCAGCAGGCCGAGGACACCGGCGCCACGCTGCTCGGCGGTTACCTGGAGCTCACCGCCACCGCACCGGCCCCGGCCGACCAGCCCCAGCTGATCCCCGAGCCCAACCACTCCGACATCGGCCCGCACATGGCGTACGCGATCCAGTGGTGGCTCTTCACCGCGATGATCCCGGTCGGGGTCTGGGTCCTGGCCCGCCGCGAGGCCAGGGACCGCGCCAAGCAGGCCGCCGAGGCCGCGGCCCCGGTCGAGCCCGTCCCGGCGGCCTAGCCGGGCGCCGCCGCTCCTGATCGCCGCCGGCCGGGCCGGTTCACAGGACGTCGGCCAGCTCGCGCAGCAGCCGCGCCTTCGCCCGGGCACCGACCACCGAGCGCACCGGCTCACCGGCGCGGAACACCATCAGCGTCGGCATCGACAGCACCCCGTACGCCGCCTGGGTGCGCGGATTGTGGTCCACGTCCAGACTGACCACCCGCAGCCGGTGCGCCTCCTCGCGGGCGATGTCCGCCAGCACCGGCGCCATCATCCGGCAGGGCGGGCACCAGTCCGCCGTGAAGTCCACCAGCACCGGCCCCTCGGCCTGCAGCACCTGCTCGGCGAACGTGTCGTCCGTCACCGCCGGCACTCCGGGAATCCGCACCATCGTCTACTCCTCCACCCACTCGGTCGACAGTCCACACTGCGGCGGCCGCTGCCCGGAGGCCTCGGCCGCGAGCCCGTCCCGGGCCCTGACGGCCCGCTCGAACTGCCCGGCGACCCGCTCCCGGGCCTCCTGCAGCCGGGCGATGCACTCGTCCAGCTCGGCCAGCTTGCGCCGGTACACCTCCAGCGAGGCCGGACAGGAGTCCCCCTCGGGGTGGCCCGCCTGCAGGCACTCCACGAAGGGCCGGGTCTCCTCGAGGCCGAACCCGGCGTCCTGCAGGGTCCGGATCTGCCGCAGCAGCCGCAGGTCCCGCTCGTCGTACGCCCGGTACCCGTTGCCCGCCCGCCGGGCCGGCAGCAGACCGAGCTGCTCGTAGTAGCGCAACGCCCGGGTGGTCGTCCCCGCGCGCTCCGCCAGCTCCCCGATCCGCATGCCCGCCCCCGCTCTCCCGACCGCCTCCGCGCGCCGCCACGTCCGACGGTAGACCTTGACGCCGACGTCAACGCCAGCGCCTCGGGCGCCCTCCCCGCCTCCGCGGCGGCACCACCGACCCACCCCGCCTGCTGTCCCGGTCACCCGCCACCCGGCAGGATGGGCCCATGGATCTTGGACTGAAGGACAGGGCGTACGTGGTCACCGGCGCAACCCGGGGCCTCGGCCTCGCCAGTGCCCGGGAGCTGGCCGCCGACGGCGCGCGGGTGCTGGTGAGCGGCCGGAGCAAGGAGTCGGTGGACGCGGCCGTCGCCGAGCTGGACTCCCTCGGCGGCGGGCGCGCCCACGGCCTGGTCGCCGACAACGCCGACCCGGCCACCGCCGGGCGCCTGGTCGCGGAGGCGACCGCCCACTTCGGCCGGCTCGACGGCGTGCTGATCAGCGTCGGCGGCCCGCAGGCCGGCCAGGTGGTCGGCGCGCCCGAGGAGGCCTGGCGGGACGCGTTCGAGTCGGTCTTCCTCGGTGCCCTGCGGATCGCCCGCGCGGCCGCCGAGGCGCTCGGCGACGGCGGCGTGATCGGCTTCGTGCTCTCCGGCTCGGTGCGCCAGCCGATCCCCGGCCTGGGCATCTCCAACGGCCTGCGCCCCGGGCTGGCGATGGCCGCCAAGTCCCTCGCGGACGAGCTGGGCCCGCGCGGCATCCGGGTGGTGGGGCTGCTCCCGGCCCGGATCGACACGGACCGCGTCCGCGAGCTGGACTCCCTGGGCGGCGATCCGGACGGCGCCCGCGCCCAGGCCTCCGCCGCGATCCCGCTCGGCCGCTACGGCACCCCGGAGGAGTTCGGCAAGGTCGCGGCCTTCCTGCTCTCCCCCGCCGCCTCCTACCTGACGGGCGTGATGGTGCCCGTGGACGGCGGCGCCCTGCGCACCCTCTGAGGAGCGCTCGGGGCGCGGGGCGGCCGCCCGGTCGGACGGGCCCCCGCGCCTCCGGCTCACTCCACCCGAGGGTGCCCGCGGCGCCGTCCGCGGCGCCGCGCGGGCTCGGTCGGGGCGGCCTGGAGGACCCTGATCCGCAGGTCGGCCGGCAGCTCCGGCAGACCGAGACTGCTGCAGGCGTCCGCCCTGGGGCCGGTCTCGAAGTGTTCGACCAGCGCCGCCGGGTCGCCGCCCGGGGTGAGCCGGACGGCGCCGCGCAGCCGGTGGCGGCCGGACGCCCGCACCAGGTGCACCCCGGCCCGCTCCACCTCGGGGAGAGTGGCCGTCCCGGTCTCGAGCGCCTCCTCCAGCGCCCGGGTGCGGATCCGCAACCGCAGACCGGTGGCACCGGGCGTCGGCACGGAGATGTCGCCCGGGCCGCTGCGCCGCAGCTGGGCCACCAGCCACCAGGCGGTGCCGACGACGATCACGGTCAGCCCGCCGATGACGACGGGCCACCACCAGACGGCGCCCGACCAGCGGCCGCGCGCGGCGGCACTGAGCACCGGCCGGCCGGGCGCGGCGAGGGGCCACCGGCCCGGCGGGTGGACACCGAGCCGCCCGTACAGGTCGAGCCCTCCGGCGAGGACCAGGAGCCCGACGGCCAGCAGCACCGCGCCGACCACCCCGAGCAGCACCCGGTTGACGGTCGTCCGTCTCATCCCGCGGCCCCCGTTCCCGTTCCCGTCCCCGGAGTCTCCGTCTCGGGCATCTCCGTCCCCGTCTCGGACGTCCCCGTCCCCGGAGTCTCCGTCTCGGACGTCCCCGTCTCCGGCTCGGGCGCGACGTCCCGTGCCGCTCCGCCTGCCGACCGGACGTCGAGCTGCGGCGGCCGGGCCAGGGTCACCCGGGCCAGCTCGTCGCGCAGTTGTCGCTCCACCAGCGCCGGATCGGCGCTCCCGGTGAGGGTGACCCGGATCCGCCGGCGGCTGAGACGGATCTTCAGGTGGTCGACGCCGGGGAGCCCGGCGGCCCGGTCGGCGAGCAGGTGTCCGATGCCGGCCCGGTCGATGGTGGCACCGGTCCCGCCGTGCGGGCGCAACGGGAGCCAGCGGCCGAGCCCGGGGGCGAGGGCGAGCCAGAGCAGGGTGCCGCCGAGCAGCACGGCGACGCCAGCGCCCACCAGGACCCACGGGTCGTCCAGGTGCCGGGTGGCCAGTTCGTCGGCGATCCGGGCGCGCCACCGCCGGGCGGGGAGCCCGGCGCGGACGGCGATCACGTCGTAGAGCAGTGCCCCGGCGACCACCAGCACGACGGTGGCGACGATCACCGCCGCGGTGGTCCGGGGTGCCCGCGGCCGCCGCACCCTGGGCGCCGCCTCGTCCTCCGGGCCCCCCGGGCCGTCCGGCGGCGCCTCCGGAGGCCCCTCCGCCACCGGGCCCTGCGCCTGCACCGGCCCGTCCGCGGACCCGCCGGCCGGCCGGCCCCCGGGCCCGTCCGCGGTCACGACGCTCCCCCGGCGACCAGCCGTTCGACGACGACGACCACCTCGGAGACCCTGGTCCCGGTGAACCCGGCGACCTGGGCGGCGACGCGCTCGCGCACGGCCCGGGCGAGCGCGGCGAGGTCGGCGGGGAAGGGCAGCTCGACGGCGACCCGCACGGTCACGGTGCTGCCGGGCGTGGCGACCGTGACGCTCGGCGGCGCGCCCTCGGCGCTGCGGCCGGTCCAGACGTCGGCGAGCGCCTCCCGGGCGGCGCGGGCGGCGATCCGGGCGTACACCCGGTCGGCGATCCGCAGGCGCCCCCGGACGGCGGGTTCACGGCGGCGGGCAGCGGGGGCCGGGGCCGCCATCAGCGGCGCCGGTCGCGGCCGCGGAGCAGGTCGCCGAGGTCACCGAGTTCGATGTCGCCCTCCAGGAGGCGCCCGGCCACGAAGCCGACCAGCCCGAGGGCGGCCACCAGCAGGAACGCCGCGAACCCGCCGAAGTACCCGGCGAAGCCGAGGGCCATGCCCACCACCAGGCCGACGATGGCCAGGTTCATCCGCTCACTCCTCGTCTCCCGCTGCCGCCCGCCGTCGGGCGCCGCCTGAACCCGCTATCTGAGCTTGGGCCGCTGCCCCGCCGGAACGGTCTCCTCTTCCTCCTCCTCGACGTCCGGCTCGTCGGGGAGGTGGACGTCGTTGACCGCGATGTTGACCTCGACGACCTCGAGGCCGGTCATCCGCTCGACCGCGTCGATGATGTTCTCCCGCACCTGACGGGCGAGTTCGGGGATGACCACGCCGTACTCGACGACCAGCGCGATGTCGATGGCGGTCTGCTTCTCGCCGACCTCGGCCTTGATGCCCCGCCCGATGCTGGACTTGCCGCCGGGCACCCGGTCGCGCATCGCGCCGAAGGTGCGGGCGAGGCCGGAGCCGAGGGCGTGGATCCCGGAGACCTCGCGGGCGGCCATGCCGGCGATCTTCTCGACCACGCCGACGGCCAGGGCCGTGCGGCCCCGTTCGCCGACCGCCCTCCGGCTCTCGGCCGCTGCGGGGGCGGCGGGGGCGGCGGCTCCGGCGTTCTTGTGCATGGTGGCGGGTGTCGGAGTGTCAGGCATGGGGCGGGTCTCCCGTCGTCACGGCTCCAGCTATATCGCAGATCCCCCCAACTCTGGCATTTCGCCACGTTTCGCGCCCGCCGGGAACGGCGGAGGCCCGGCTCCCGGGTGGCGCCCCGGGGCCGGGCCTCGTTCGAACGGCCGAAGGTCAGTCGCCGATCCCGGCGAGGTCGCGCAGTCGGCGGGCCTGCGCCGCCCGCTCGGCGGCGCGCTGCTCCTCGAAACTCCGCCCGGAGGCGCCCTGGAGCAGGGCCTTGGTCTCGGTGACGGCGTTGCGCGGTGCGGCCAGCAGCGCGGCGGCGAGGTCGCGGGCGGCGGCGTCCAGCTCGGCGCCGGGCACGGCCAGGTTGGCCAGCCCGATCGCGGCGGCCTCCTCGGCGCCGACCCAGCGGCCGGTGGCACAGATCTCCAGCGCCCGGGCGTAGCCGACGAGCTCGGTGAGCGGCTTGGTGCCGGCCAGGTCGGGGACGAGCCCGAGCGAGGTCTCCTTCATCGCGAACTGGGCGTCGTCGGCGACGACCCGCAGGTCACAGCCGAGGGCGAGCTGGAACCCGGCGCCGACGGCGTGGCCCTGGACGGCCGCGATGGAGATCAGGTCGGGGCGGCGCCACCAGGTGAAGGCCTCCTGGTAGAAGGCGATGGTGTCGTCGAGCTCCTGGTCCGGCGCGGCGGCGAGCCGGAGGAAGTTGGGCTCGCCGGGGATGCCCTCGGGGGTGAACATGGCGCGGTCGAGGCCGGCCGAGAAGGAGACGCCCTCCGCTCGCAGCAGGACGACCCGGACGGTGCCGGGCAGGTCACGGCCGGCGGCGGCGAGGGCGCGCCACATGGCGGGCGACTGGGCGTTGCGCCGCTTGGGCTGACACAGGGTGACGACGGCGAGCTCGCCGTCGATCTCCAGGCGGACGCCGTCCTGCTCCCAGCTCGGGGCCTGCGGGTCGGTGACGGGGGCGGTCATGCGGGGACCTCCGGTGGCGAGGGGCTTGGCTACCGGAGAGTAACAAACCTGGGGGCGCGGCGGCAGGCCACCGACAGGGAAAGATCGGGGCACGAAAAATGCCCGGGGGCGGTCGACACCCCGGGCATGACGATCGGCGGCCGGTCCACTCGACCCGAGGGCGGACGCCCAGCTGACGGTCAGCTGTCGTCTCCTCGGCCGGCGCCCTGCCGCCGCGTCATCCAGCCATGTGCTGACGGACCGTCAGGAACCGGCCCCTGCAGTCGCCTTGTTCTTGCCCCGCGTGGCACCGCCGCGGCCCCGGAGGATCACTCCGGACTCGCTCAGCATCCGGTGCACGAAGCCGTACGAACGACCGGTCTCCTCCGCGAGAGCGCGAATGCTCGCCCCGGAGTCGTACTTCTTCTTGAGATCGGCCGCGAGCTTCTCACGCGCGGCACCGGTCACCCGGCTGCCCTTTTTCAGAGTCTCGGCCACCCGTGCCTCCTCGTAGCGTTGCTCGGTCAGATTCCCATGATCACCCATCCACCGCGTCCTGGCCACCCATTCGACAAGGTCGATGTCGGGAATGTGCCGTCCTACGGTGGTGATCCGAGCGCACCAGGGCGCTCACGCAGAGTGCACGCCCCCGGGCGGATTGCGCCGACCGCCGTGAAAGGGCTGATCAGCAGTGTCGGCCCGACCACGATCGAGTGGCGGGCCGACAAGAAGTCCTTAAACGGAATCCAGGCCTACTTCATTCCCGGACACGCCGTAAGGACTAGTTTTTCTGGTCCGAAAAGAGGATCCCGTGTCTACTGCCGGTCAGGCGAGCGAGACCAGATCGGCGTAGGCCGGGCTCCAGAGGTCCTCGACCCCGTCCGGCAGCAGGATGATCCGCTCCGGCTGGAGCGCGTCCACCGCGCCCTCGTCGTGGGTGACCAGCACGACCGCGCCGGAGAACTCGCGCAGCGCGCCCAGGATCTCCTCCCGGCTGGCCGGGTCGAGGTTGTTGGTGGGCTCGTCGAGCAGCAGCACGTTGGCGCTGGAGACCACCAGCGAGGCCAGCGCCAGACGGGTCTTCTCACCGCCGGAGAGCACCCCGGCCGGCTTGTCCACGTCGTCGCCGGAGAACAGGAAGGAGCCGAGGATCTTGCGGATCTGGACCAGGTCGGTGTCCGGGGCCGAGGAGCGCATGTTCTCCAGCACCGTGCGGTCCGGGTCCAGCGTCTCGTGCTCCTGGGCGTAGTAGCCGATCTTCAGGCCGTGGCCCGGGATCACCTCGCCGGTGTCCGGCTGCTCCACCCCGGCCAGCATCCGCAGCAGGGTGGTCTTGCCGGCGCCGTTGAGGCCCAGGACGACGACCCGCGAGCCGCGGTCGATCGCCAGGTCCACGCCGGCGAAGATCTCCAGCGAGCCGTAGGACTTGGACAGGTCCGCGGCGGTCAGCGGGGTCTTGCCGCAGGGCGCAGGGTCCGGGAAGCGCAGCTTGGCGACCTTGTCGCTCTGGCGCACCTGCTCCAGGCCGGAGAGCAGCTTCTCGGCGCGGCGGGCCATGTTCTGCGCGGCCACCGTCTTGGTCGCCTTGGCGCGCATCTTGTCGGCCTGCGCGTTGAGGGTCGCGGCCTTCTTCTCGGCGTTGGCCCGCTCGCGCTTGCGGCGCTTCTCGTCGTCCTCGCGCTGCTGCTGGTACTGCTTCCAGCCCATGTTGTAGACGTCGATCGCGGAGCGGTTGGCGTCCAGGTAGAAGACCTTGTTGACGACCGTCTCGACGAGGTCGACGTCGTGCGAGATGACGATGAAGCCGCCCTTGTAGGTCTTCAGGAAGTCCCGCAGCCAGGCGATCGAGTCGGCGTCCAGGTGGTTGGTGGGCTCGTCGAGCAGCAGCACGTCCGAGTCCGAGAAGAGGATCCGGGCCAGCTCGACGCGGCGGCGCTGACCACCGGAGAGGGTGTGCAGCTGCTGGTTCAGGATGCGGTCCGGCAGGCCGAGCGCGGCGGCGATGGTGGCGGCCTCGGCCTCGGCGGCGTACCCGCCCTTGGTGAGGAACTCGGTCTCCAGCCGGGCGTACTTCTTCATCGCGGTGTCGCGGGTGGCGCCCTTGCCGTTGGCCATCCGGTCCTCGTTCTCGCGCATCTTCTTCAGCACGGTGTCGAGGCCGCGGGCGGAGAGGATGCGGTCCTTGGCGAGGACGTCCAGGTCACCGGTGCGCGGGTCCTGCGGGAGGTAGCCGACCTGGCCGGAGCGGATCACCGTGCCGGCGGCGGGCAGGCCCTCGCCGGCCAGCACCTTGGTGAGGGTGGTCTTGCCGGCGCCGTTGCGCCCGACCAGACCGATCCGGTCGCCGGCGGCGACCTTGAAGCTCGCGGACTCGATCAGGATCCGGGCACCGGCGCGCAGCTCGAGGGCGTTGGCGGAAATCATGGCGGTGGACTACTCCTGGGACGTGGGCGGGCGGCGGGCGGGGCCCGGGGCCGAGCAGCGGGAAAGGGGCTTCGTCGGTGTTCGGCACGGCGCGGAGCGCGGCGCCGCAACGCCTGCTAGTGCCCGGAGAAGTCAGCCATGGCGGCAAGTCTACCGGGCCGCGCGGGAACGCCCCGGGGCACCGCCTCCACCGCCGGCGCCGGTGCTACTGCTGCGGCTGCTGGGACGGCTGCGGCGCCTGCGACGACTGGTCCTGCACCGGCGGCTGGGCGGCCGGCTGGTCCGGCACCGGGACGTCCGTCGACGGGCTCGCCGCCGGGTCCGCGCAGCCGCCCTGCGGGCGCACCGCCGCGAACGGGACGGACGGGCTGCCGCAGGCCGCCTCGGGGGCGGCCGCCTTGGTGTCGAAGACCCGGGGCGGCACGATCGGCCCGTCGGTGATCAGCACCCGGCTGCCGTCCAGCGCCTTGATGGCGGCGGCCGGGCCGGTGTTCAGCTGCCAGCCGGTGCTGTCCAGCCGGTAGCCGCTGATTCCGCCGGAGACGGCCTGCCCGGAGCTGTTGGTGCAGCTGCGCGGCACCAACACCGCGTACTCGGTGCCGACGGTGCGCAGCGGGTCGTAGACGCAGTTGCCGGGCGGCTTGGAGTTGTAGCGCAGGTCGCCGTCGGCCTCGCGCAGGCCCATGGTCAGGTTCGGGGTGACCACCGCCACCCAGGCGGAGCCGCCCTGCTGGACGGTGTGCATCGCCGCGGCGGCGCGGTCCTGGGCGAGCTGTCTGCGCTGCTCGTCGGTCCGCTTGTCCGCGCCCGGCTCGCCGTCGCCGCGCAGCCAGTCCGCCAGGCCGGGCACCGCCCGGTGCCAGCGGACCTCGTGGTCGCCCGGGCGCACCGAGGTGATCAGCCCGTCGTCCCACACCACGACGGCATTGTCGCCCGCCATCGACAGGTACAACGCGGTGGCGCCCTCGCGGCGGTAGGACCAGGCCTGCTCGCCGGTCGCGCGGTGGAAGGCCTCCAGCCCGGGGCCCACCTTCAGCTCGAGGTCGGCCGAGCTCAGCGACTGCGAGTTCACCGGCGTGGCCTCCGCGTCCCCGGGGCCCGCCACCCGGTCGCCGAACGGCACCGGCTTGTTCGCGTGGGCCGCCGCTCCGGCCGCAAGGACCAGCATCACCGCCAGGGCAGGCAGGATCGAGCGGGGGGTCAGTACACGCAGCGGCTTCCAGGACACGGCCGGAGCGTACCCGGCACCGGGCACGCGAGTCAGCCTGGAATCGCCCGCCGTCCGCACTGCGGACCGCGCGCAGGGGCGTGCGCGCCCTCCCCGCGCACCCGCCCGCCGACCTGCGCCGTCGGGGGCGCGGCCGGGTCGCCGACCGCTCCGGAGTCAGGCCCGGAGGGTCGGATCGACCGTTACAGAGCTGATACACGCGGTGCACCCGGGTGGCCGCTGCGGCAGACGGCGTTCGAATGGCGCCCACTTTAGGGTGACATTCGGCTTTTCCGACGCCCGCCGGGCCTACTGTCGGCGAGCGGGGCGCCACGGTCCGTCCACCGCGCCCCCGCCCCGCGACGCCCGGAGGAGAGACCATGCGAATCGGCCGCCTGACGCTGGCCGCCGCCGCGCTGCTGCTGCTGGCCACCGCCAGTGTCCCGACCGGGACCCCGCTCAGCCAGACCGAGCGGCACTCCCTCTCCTCGGACGCCTTCGAGCCGCGCGGCGCCGCGCCCCGCCCGGCCGTGCAACGGCCCCGGCACGAGCCCCCGTTCGGTGCCTTCGTCGGCTCCTGGGACAGCTACATCCCGCAGATCGGGCGGTACGCGCAGTGGCTGGGCGACGCCAACCTCCAGGTCGGCCACACCTATCTGGCGGGCAACAGCTGGGCCGACGTCGAGGGCGAGCCGGTGGTGCTCGGCATGTGGTCGCAGTGGCGGCTGGCCGACCCGTCCAGGACGCTCGTCCTCGGCGTCCCGATGCTGGTGCCCAACGAGGCGAACGTGCCGGACGGCGAGGTCGCGAAGCTGCTCGCCCAAGGGGCGCGGGGGGACTTCGACCGGCACTTCCTGCGGCTCGCCCGCAGGCTGGTCGCCCTCGGCGGCGCGGACACCGTGCTCACCCTCGGCTGGGAGATGAACGGTGTCACCTACACCCACCGCTGCAAGCCCGACCCGAGCGCCTGGAAGGCCTACTGGCGGCGGATCGTCGGCGTGATGCGCTCGGTGCCCGGGCAGCGGTTCCGCTTCGACTTCACCCCGAACCGGGGCCTGGACGCCATCCCGTGGACCAAGTGCTACCCCGGCGACGACGTGGTCGACATCATCGGCATGGACAGCTACGACCAGCCCGCCGGGGGCACCTTCGACGAGTACGTGCGCGAGCCGTACGGGCTGCAGGACCAGGTGGAGTTCGCCGCCAGGCGCGGGAAGCCGGTCTCGTACCCGGAGTGGGGGCTGTTCCGCAACGGCGACAACCCGGAGTTCGTGCAGCGGATGGTCGAGTGGATGCGCACCCACGACACGGCCTACCAGACCATCACCGACTACTGCCCGCACGGCTTCTTCCAGTGCGACCGCAACCCGCGCTCGGCCGACCGGTTCAAGCGGCTGATGTCCGGCTCGAAGGGGGCGCCGGCGGTGGTGCCGACGGCGCCCGCGGCCCCCACCCCGCCGAACCGGCCCGCCCAGCCGGGGACGCCGACCGCGACCGCGGCCACGAGCCCTGCGGCGAGCCCGGCCGCGGCCACCGGCCCGGGCCCCTCGCCGAGCCCGTCCACCGCGGCCACCGGCCCGGCGGCCGACCCGTCGCCCCGTCCGTCGGCCGCCGGGACGCCCGCGCGGCGGTGAGCCCCGGGGGCGGGCCCGGTCAGCCTCGGCGCCGGGCCAGCAGGGTCTCCTTGAGCCGGGGGAAGCGGGTGCTCAGCACCTCCGCCGCCGTCTGCCGGGCGCGCACCGCGCCGGCCCGGGCGGCGGCGGCCGGGGCCGGCCCGGGCGGGCCGAACAGCAGCCGCTGGTTGGGCAGTCGGTCCGGCCGCCAGCGCTGCTTGTAGGGCTCCTGGCCGCGCAGCAGGCCGAGCACCGGAATGCCCGCGCCGACCGTCTCGTCCAGCGCCGCGCCGAACAGCAGCCCGGCGATGTCCAGCCGCTCGCGCAGCAGCGGGTGCGCGCCGTACAGGTAGAGGCCGCCGAAGGACGGGCAGAGCAGCAGCAGGTTCACCGCGACCAGCTCGCCGTCCAGCCGGAACTGGTGGACGGCCGCCCGGCCGGTGGCGACCAGCCCGGTGGTGGACTCGGTCAGGTGCCGGGCGAACCGCTCGGTGCGGTGCTCCGGCGTGACGCCCCGTTCCTGCCACTGCTGGAAGTGCAGCCGCAGCAGGTGGCGCAGTGCCTCCGGCACCTCGGCGGGCGGCGTCGAGGAGACCTCCACCCCGGCCTCGGCGATCTTGCGCAGCTTGACCCGGCTGCGCTGCGCCGTCTTCCCGGGCACCCGCTTGAGCAGCCGCTCCATCGGGACGGCCGGCAGGTACTGGCAGAGCGAGTCCTGGTAGCGGCGGCGCCCGCCGCGCCAGTGCTCGTACACCCGCTGCACCGCGGCCTCGGGGTGCACCTCGCGCAGCTCCAGGCAGTGCCACGGGCGGGTGAGCGGGAGGGCGGCGGCGAACTCGGCGGCGGCCCGGTCGGCGCAGTCGTCGTCGAGCAGCACGTCGGTGTAGTCGGCCAGCCCGGCGCCCAGGCCGGTCAGGCCGCCGAGCGGGCCGCCGCGGCGCATGAAGGCGCCGGCGCCGACCAGCCGGCCGTCCCGGCGGACCAGCACCACCCGCAGGCCGCCGGGGCTGCCGTAGTGGCGCCACCAGGAGCGCTGCCAGTCGACGGCCTGGAAGAAGGTGGCCGTCCGGCAGCGGGCGGCCAGGTCGTCCCACTCCTCGGCGAGGGAGTCCAGGGCGTCGTCCTCGCGGCGCAGCTCGGTGGTCCACACCGGCGCCGGTGCCCGGTGCGGCAGGCCGGCCCGCCGGGTCTCGGTGCTCATCGCGGGCTCCCGGCGGCGCTCTTCGCCTTGGCCGGGGGCTCCGCGACCGTCGCGGCGGCCTTCGCGGGGGCCTCCGCGGGGGTTTTCTCCGCAGACTTCCCTCCGGACTTCTGCGCGGCCTTCTGCCCCGTCTCCTCCGACGCTGCGGCGCCGGCGGCCGCCGGCTCCTCGGTCCGCGGCCGGGGGGTGGTCGAGCGGTCGGCCGGGGCGGCCGGCGTCGCCGGGGCCTCCGGGGCCGGCGGGGCCGGCGGCTCGGCGTCCGCCCCGCCGCGGCGGCGGGTCATCATCACCAGCGCGCCGATCAGCAGGCCGGCCGCTCCGCCGACCGCGACGTCCAGGCGCCCGGACGGGGTGGTCGGCTTGTCCGGCTCGGCGGCCGGCGCCAGCGTGACCAGCCGGACGTTGGTGTCCCGGCTGCTCGTGTTGGCGAAGGAGACCAGCGAGCGGGCCACCGCGTCGGCGGTCCGGGAGGCCTCCTGCGGCCGGGTCCCGGTCCCGGTGATCTCGATCATCGGGGCGTCCGGGGAGGTCGTCCCGTGCACCAGGGACTCCAGCTCGGAGCGGGTGTGGCCGGTCTCGGCGGCCGCCACGGCGAGCACCTGCGGCTGGCCCGCCAGCCGTCCGTACGCCTGGGCGAAGTTGGTCGCGGTGGCGGCCTCCCCCGGGCTCTCCGGCACCACGAGGACGTAGGCGCTGGCCGCGTAGGAGGGGTGCGAGACGACGGCGTACCCGGCTCCGGCCGCGGCGCCCAGCGGCACCGCGAGCGCCACCGGCCACCAGCGGCGGACCAGGTGGCGGGCGCTTCGGCGCGGTGTGGTCATGGGTGTGACTCCTTGGGAATGTGACGGCGGTTCCGGCGGCGGGCGGTCAGGCGCGGGCCAGCCGGTCGTACAGGGCGCTCAGGTCGGCGGCGACCCGGGCGATGTCGTAGTGGCCGACCGCCGGGGGGTGCGGCAGCGGGTCCGCGGTGTGGTCGTTCAGGTGCCGCAGGTCGCGCAGCGCCGCGGCGTAGGCGGCGGCCTCGGACGGGATCCGGCGGGCCTGCGGGGCGGCGCTCGGCGGCAGTTCGTCGAGGGCCGGGCAGGCGCTGTGCCGCACCGGCAGTCCGGCCGCGAGGCCCTCCAGCACGCCGAGCCCGAAGGTCTCCGCGGTGGAGGGGGCGGCCAGGACGTCCAGGGCGGCGAGCAGGTCGGGGACGTCCTCGCGCTCACCGGTGAGCACCAGCCGTTCCCGGACGCCGAGGTCGACGGCCCGGCGCTCCAGCGCGGCGCGTTCCGGGCCTGCCCCGACCAGTACCAGTCGGCTGGCCGGGTCCAGTTCGGCGAGCGCGTCCACCAGCACCTCGAAGCGCTTGCCCGGGACCAGCCGGCCCACCCCGCCGATCACCCAGCTCTGCTCCGGCAGGCCGAGTTCGGCCCGCAGCCGGCGGCGGACGGCGGCCCGGTCGGCGGCCGGGCGGCGGAACCGCGCGGTGTCGATGCCGTTGGGGATCAGCTCGACCCGGCCGGGCGGCACGCCCCAGGAGTGCAGCGTCTGGGCGACCTGGCGGGAGACCGCGACGGTGGTGCTGCCGAGCCGCTCCGCTGCCAGGTAGAGGCCCTTCACGCCCCGGGTGACGGTGCGGCCCTCGATCACCCCGGCGTGCAGCGAGTGCTCGGTGGAGACCACCGCGCGGACCCCGGCGAGCCGGGCCGCCAGCCGGCCGTACAGCTGCGCCCGGTACAGGTGGGTGTGCACTAGGTCGTAGCGGCCGGAGCGGACCAGCCGGACGAGCCGGGGCAGCGCGCTCAGGTCCCGGTTGCCACGCATGCCGAGGTGGTGGACGGTCACGCCGTCGGCGCGCAGCGCGGTGGCGACCGTCCCGGGGTTGGTCAGGGCGACCACCTCGCACTGCTGGTGCGCCGGCAGGTGCCGGATCAGCAGCTGGATCTGGCGCTCGGCGCCACCGGAGGCGAGCCCGGTGACGATGTGCAGGACCCTCACCCGGCCGCCCTCCGGGCGGTGGTCCGGCGCAGCTCGGTGACGGTGCCGCGCAGCCGGTGCCGGACCTCCTTGGCCCGCAGCCGCCAGGCGCCGTCGCGGTCCCCGACGTAGCTGCGGGGCAGTGCGAGACGGCCGGTGAGCGGCGAGTGCGCGATCGCGCAGGCGTGGTCGTAGCCGGCCTCGTGGACGGCCCGGGCGGCGGGCGGGTCGACGGCGCCGTACGGGTAGCAGAAGCCGGTGACCGGGCCGCCGACGACCTCCTCCAGGAGGCGCCGGCTCTCCCGGGCCTGCACCGAGTGGTACATCGGGATCCACGGCCAGGCGGGGCGCGGCCCGGGCGGTTCGCCGGCCGGGCGGCGGCTGCGCGGCGGCCCCGGCTCCGACCGCGCCGGGCCGACGGAGCGGAGGTCGCCGCAGGGTCCGGCCACGGCCGGTGCGGCCCGGCGGTGCACGCCCGCCCGGGCCGGACGGACGGTTCCCCGTTCATTGTCCATGGGGGGGCTTCCCTTCATCGGCGACGGTTGCCGGGTTCAGGACCCGGGCGGCGGCGAGGACCGGGCCGCGCACCTCGTGCGCACCGAGGCCGGTGCCGAGAGCGGCGAAGGCCAGCGCCACGGTCAGGCCCCCGAGGAGTGTCGAGAGCAGCGGATCGGCGACCAGCCCGGAGGCGGCCGCGCCGAGGGCGGCGGCCCCCGCGGCGGCGGCCACCAGCCGGCCGTGGCCGCCGAGCACCCTGCGCAGCCGCAGCGGGATGCCGCGCAGCACCAGGCCGCGCAGCAGCAGCGCGGCGGCGACGGTGATGCCCGCCGCGTTGCCGGCCGCGAGCCCGGGGGCGCCGAAGCGGGGGGTGGCGAGCAGGCCGACCGCGACGGTGACGCCGAGTCCGAGCAGCATCGCGGCGACCGGGTACCAGTCCAGCAGCCGGCGGCCGCCGTCCTCGGTCCCCGGGTCGTCGGCCCGCCGGACCACCGGGCGCAGCGAGAAGTACGGGCGGACCATCACGCCGATGAGCGCCTGGGCGGGCAGGCCGAAGCTGTAGACGCGGATCACCGCGGCGGTGGCGGCGGTGTCCTGCGGGCCGAAGGCGCCGCGCTGGAAGAGCAGCGCGACCACCGCGGGTGCGCAGGACATCAGGAAGGCGGTGCCCAGCAGGACGACCGCCGCGGCCTGGCCGAGGTCCTTCTCGACCCGGTCGCGGGCGGCGGTGAGGTCCCCCGCGGCCAGCGCCCGGGCGACCAGCGGGAAGGTGACGGTGCAGATCAGGATGCCGGCGGTCATGGCCAGTTGGGAGACCTTGGCGGCGTAGTTGAGGTGCGAGATGGTGCCGGGCGGCAGGGTCGAGCCGAGGTAGCGCTCGACGAAGACCTGCGCCTGGCGGGTCAGGGTGAACGCGGCCACCGGCAGCAGGGCGAGCGGCATCAGCACCAGGGCCTGGCGGGAGCCGCGGGCCCCGGCCGCCGACGTGCCCCGGCGCAGCCGGCGCAGGAAGGGCCCGATCAGCAGACCGGCCATCAGCAGGCTGCCGAGCGCCACGCCGAGGGCGGCCGAGCGCACCCCGAGGAAGGCGTGGCAGCCGAGCAGCACGGCGAGGATGCCGAGGTTGTAGGCGACGTAGATGCCGGCCGGTGCGGTGAAGCGGTGGTGGGCGCGCAGCGCGGCGCCGAGGTAGCCGGCCACCCCGAAGGGCAGCACGGTGATCGCGGTGATCCGGGTGCAGGCGACGGCCAGGCCGGGGTCGGCCAGGCCCGGGGCGAGCAGGTCGACCAGCTGCGGGGCGCCGAGCGCGACGGCCACGGCGAGCCCGCTGAGGGCGAGCAGCAGCCGGGGCAGGGTGGCGCGGACGAGCTGGCGGACCGGGTCGGGGGCGTCCGGGTGCTCCTCGCGCAGCACCAGGGCGAGGGCGAAGGCGGGCACCATGAGGAAGGACATGGCGTCCTCGATCAGCAGCGGCGCGGCCGTCTCCGGGACGGTCCAGGCGACGAGGAAGGCGTCGGTGCCCTGGTCGGCTCCGAAGTAGCGGGCGAGCAGGAGGTCGCGGAGCAGGCCGAGGCCGGAACCGGCGGCGCTGAGGACGGCGGTGACGCCGAAGGCCTTGGCCAGGAAGCCGCGCCGGGGGCCGGCGGCGGGCCCGGGCATCCGGTCGTCGGCGGGGGCGCTGCGGGGGGCGGGGAGTGCGGCGAGGGTCGGCACGGGCTGGTCCGTGGTCACGCCGTCTCCTGCACGCAGGCGCGGGCCGCGAGGCCGAGGACGACGGAGGTCAGCACCGTGGTGGTGCCGCCGATGTCGGCGTACAGGAAGTCGACCAGGACCCAGGTGAGCAGGGCCAGCGCGGCCAGGGCCGGGCCGCGCGAGTGGCGCAGGCAGCCGAGGAGCAGGCCGAGGAAGAGCGCGGTGTAGGCGACGATCCCGATCAGGCCCTGCTCGCTGAGCACCAGGAAGTACATGTTGTGCGGGGAGAGCAGCGGTTCGCGCTGGAACCCGATGGTGGCGTCGGCGGCGTCGCTGCCGGAGGAGAGCCGCAGCGGGGCGTGGCTGTCGCGCAGCTGCTGGAAGGCCTTCGGGCCGGCGCCGTGGACGGGGTGGTCCTGCCAGATCCGCCCGGCGGTGGCCCACAGGTCGTAGCGGTCGGAGACGGACTGGTCGGGGGCGGCGGAGACCGAGCCGATCGAGCTGAGCCGCTCGGTGACGCCGGAGGCGCCCAGGCCGAGGCCGCCGACCAGGACGATCCCGGCGGCCGTGCCGAGGACGGCTCCGCGCACGGCGAGCCGGGCGTCTGCGCGCAGCAGCAGCACGGTGGCGGCGGCGCCGGTGGCGATCCAGCTGCCGCGGCTGAACGAGACGGCCAGCGGGAAGGTCAGGAAGGCGGCGGCGGCGAACATCGCCCGGCGCAGCCGGGCGTTGCCGCGCTCCCCCCGTTCGGCCAGGCCGAGCGCCAGGGCCGCGAGCAGCCCGTAGCTGACGACCGTGGACATCGCCATGATGTCGAGCGCGCCGAAGGTGCCGACGGCCCGGATCGGCTGGCCGGTGTAGGAGGCGCCGGTGCGGGTGAGGTACTGGTGGGCGCCGACCACGCCCTGGATCAGCGCGGCGAGCACGAAGGAGCCGAGGACCAACCGCTGGTCGGCGCGGTCGCGCAGCGAGCAGAGCACCCCGGCGGGCACCAGGACGAAGATCTGGGTGAGCCGGACGAAGCCGGTGAGGCTCGTCGCCGGGTCGATCGAGCCGACGGTGGCGACGGCGGCCGCGACGACGATCCCGCCGAACAGCACGCAGCTCGCGCGGCTGAGCGCGGGCAGCCGGCCGCGCAGCAGGTTGACCGCGGTGAGGGCGACCAGCGCCAGCGAGGCGATGTCGGCGGCGGTGACGTGGACGGCGGCGGTGACGTCCTTCTCGCCGGTGGGCACGCAGACCAGCAGCACGGTGGCCGCGGCGAGCAGGCTGGGGCGGTCCGCGGCGGCGGCGAGGGACCTGCGTAAGGCCGCCGCCGCGCGCCCGTCCGCCCGCGGGGTGCCCGGGGAGTTCGGAGCGGGGTCGGCGGGGAGGGTCAGGGCCACGCGGGTCAGCTCCCGTCCGGGTGGAGCATCAGGACCGCGGTGCGGCACAGGATCTTGACGTCCTGCCAGAAGCTCCAGCTCTCGATGTAGCGGTTGTCGAACCGGGCGCGGTCCTCGATGGAGGTGTCCCCGCGCAGGCCGTTGACCTGGGCGAGGCCGGTGAGGCCGACCGGGACGCGGTGGCGGTCGGCGTACTCGGGGTAGGCCTGGCTGAACCGCATGACGAAGTAGGGGCGCTCGGGCCGCGGGCCGACCAGGCTCATGTCGCCGCGCAGGACGTTCCACAGCTGCGGCAGCTCGTCCAGCGAGCTGCGGCGCAGCAGGCGGCCGACGGCGCCCATCCGGTGGTCCTGGGAGATGTTCCAGCGGGTCGCCGACTCGTGCTCGTTGCTGGGGCGCAGGGTGCGGAACTTGAGGACGGTGAAGATCCGGCCGTCCAGCCCGGTGCGCTGCTGGCGGAAGAGCACGCCGGGGCCGGTGTCGAAGCGGACGGCGAGGGCACAGAGCGCCAGGACGGGGGCGAGCAGCAGCAGGCCGAGCCCGGCGGCGGTGACGTCCAGGGCGCGCTTGGCGGCCCACCCGGGCCGGCGCATCGCCGGGCGGTCGACCCGCAGGCAGGGGAAGCCCCAGAGGTGGTCGGCGCCGGGGAGCCGGGAGGTGGGCAGCGCGCCGAACTCGCGCAGCGCCGGCACCAGCCAGACCTGGCAGCCGAGCCGGGCGGCGTCGCGCAGGGCGGCGGCGGTCTCGCCCTCGTCGGCGGCGCCCGCGGTGGCGACGACGTGGTGGACCCGGTGCCGGCGGACCTCGCGCTCCAGCACCTCGCGGCCGCCGAGGACGGGCAGGTCGGTGTCGGTGGCGAGCAGCGGCGGGTCGGCGTCGAGGAAGCCGACCGGGCGCATCCCGTACTCGCCCCGCTCGCTGAGGGCGGCGGCGACCCGGCGGCCGAGCCGGCCGGCGCCGAGCACCAGGACGGGGCTGGGGCGACTGCGGCGGATCCGCCGGACCAGGTGGTAGAGCACGCCGCGGCCGAGGGCGGCGATCAGCAGCTGGGCGCCGAGCAGGACGGTGAGACGGGCCGGGGTGGCGGGGCCGCAGTCGGGCCAGCGGCCGTCCAGGCAGCCGGCCAGGGTGACGGCGAAGGCGGTGGCGACGACGGCGCGCACGGCCAGTGCGGGCAGTTCGTCCAGGACGGAGAGGGTGAGCCGGGTCCGGTAGAGGCCGCCGGCGAGGTTGAGGGCGAGCAGCAGCGGGAGGACGGCGGCGACGCCGAGCAGCGGTGCGAGCGGGACGGCGGGGTCGATGGCCCGGTTGGCGAGGCCGGTGGCGGTGCAGAGCGCGATCGCGTCGACCTGGACCAGTGCGAGCGGCAGGGCGAGCCGGGAGCGGACGGCCCTGCGGTGCCGGCGGGGCGTCGGCACCGTACCGGTCCGGGCCGATCCGGCCGGGCGGTCGAGCAGCCCGGTGCCGGGCCGCCACGGGCCGGAGAGGGACTGGTCGGACCGCGGCACGCTGTCGTGGTCAATGGTCATCAGCGCACGAACTCCCCTGCTGTGTGCCCGGGGCGGCGGTGCCCCGGCACCGGATGGCGCGGAGCGGTCGTCCCGGGCCGGTGGGCGCGGTCCTGACAGCACCTGCTGCCGCCGGCGGCCTTCGGCTCTCGCGCGCGGGGCCCGGCGGGCCCGGTCGCGACGTGCTCACTCGCGAATTCCCGGCGTGAAGTCGAAATGAAGCAGGCGAAATCCGACAATACCGAACCGGGACTTGCAGGCCGGAAGGTGACTTGCCATTTCATTCCAGCCGCCCATTAATAGGTATTTCGGATTGACGCCTCACCCTTATCCGGTTGAGGGTGCGAATATGCCGGCCCCGGAACGGCGGGCATTCACGGCATGTGAAACGATCAGATCGGCTCTGGGACACGGGTGCGGCGGCGCCCCGCGGCCGGGCCGGCACCCAGTAGATGGCGGTAGAGGACGTCCACCTGTTCGACCACCGTGCGGACGTCGTGACGGGCCACCACGTGGTCACGCAGTCGGGCACCGCGCCGCTCGCACTCGATCGGATCGGACAACGCTTCGGCCATTCGGGTGGCAAGCGCGGTCACGTCCTCCGGCGGCACCACCGCCTGCGCCCGCTCGGCCTGCGGCAGGCACTCCCGGGCCCCCGGCACGTCCGTCAGCAGCACCGGACGGGCGGCGGCCATCGCCTCCAACGGGGCCAGCGCCATGCCCTCCCAGCGCGAGGGCAGCACCACCAGGTCCGCCGCCGCCAGCCACGGCCGCGGGTCCGGCACGTCCCCGACCAGCCGGACCCGGGACGGCTCCGCCGACTCCCGGACCAGCTCCGCCACCCGCTGCTCCTCCGGGCCCCCGCCGACCAGCGCCAACCGGGCCTGCGGCACCGCGTGCAGCACCTGCGGCCACGCCGCCAGCAGCACGTCCTGGCCCTTCTGCCGGCACAGCCGGCCCACGCAGACCGCGAGCGGGGCGTCCAGGTCCAGGCCGAGCGCGATCCGCGCGGCCCGGCGGTCGGCGGGCGCGTAGTGGCGGACGTCGACGCCGTTGGGCACCACCGCCCAGTCCGCGCTCACGCCCGCGGCGACGCCGTCGGCGCGCTCCTGGACACTGACACAGAGCAGCCGGTGCGCCCAACGGCTGGCGAATCGCTCCCAGTTGAGGGTCGCGGTGGCCATCGGACCGTCGACGGCGGCGAAGGACCAGGCGTGCGGCTGGAAGACCGTGGGCACCGTGCCGCGCACCGCCAGCCGACCGGCCAGACCGGCCTTGGCGCTGTGCAGGTGGACCACGTCGGGCGCCGCGGACCGGACGATCCGGCGCAGCCGCCAGACCTCCGCGGCGGAGCCCGGCCCCGGTGAGCGCTCCGCCGGCCAGTCCCGGACGAGCGCGCCCACCGCGGCGGCCTCCTCGGCCAGCCGGCCGCCCCGCGGGCAGGCCACCAGGACCCGGTGGCCCGCCTCCCGTTGTCCCCGGACCAGATCGACGACGACGCGGGCGACGCCGCCGTCGACCGGCTGCGAAATGTGAAGGATCGTCATATGCACGGCGGCGAGCCTAGGGTGGCTCCAGCGCGCCGGGCGGCCCTCGTCACCCGGAGGTGGCGGGCCGTCCACCCGTACGGCTTTCCGCTCGTACGGGCGGACGAACCACTCGAAACCCCGGGCGAATTGCCCGGGGGGTGGCTCCGGGGGGGGATCCGTCAGCGGACCTCGGCGGCCAGGTTGGCCAGCACCTGGTCGTGGATCCGGTTCAGGCCCTTCGGGGCGAAGGTCCGCTCGAAGAAGCCGCCGATGCCGGTCGCACCCTGCCAGGTGGCGGAGACGGTGACCTTCGACCGGCCCTCGCCGACCGCCGAGACGGTCCAGGTGATCACCATGGTGGAGTTGGCGTCCTTCTCCACCAGCTGGTCGGGCGCCGGCGCCGAGACGGTGAACAGGCAGTCCCGCACACGCTTCTCGGTGGCCTGGAGCTTCCAGTGCACCTGGGTGCCGGCACCGGTGCCGCCGACCCGCACCTCGTACTCGCTGTACTGCGCGGGCAGCAGCTTCGGGCGGGTCACCTGGTAGTCGGCCAGCGCCTCGTACACCCGCTCGGGGGCGGCGTCGTAGTCCCGCGCCGTGGTGGCCTGCACCTGTCCCATGGACGTGCTCTCCTCTGTCTGGTGGGTCTCCGGTCTCAGCGGCAAGCCAATCACAGCGCCGCGGGCGCGGCCCTCCGGGGCTCGCACCGGCCCGGCCGCCCGCCGGCCGGGCGGGATAGGGTGGCCGGTGTGCTCGATCTGGTGACAGCAGTGCGCTACGTGGACCCGCTGAGGGCCGGCGGCTCCGTCCCCGGCGTCGTGGAGACCGACGACCTGGGGACCTACGTGGTCAAGTTCACCGGCGCCGCCCAGGGCCGCAAGGCGCTGGTCGCCGAGGTGATCGTCGGCGAACTGGCCCGGCGCCTCGGCCTGCGCGTCCCCGAGCTGCGGCTGGTGGACTTCGACCCGGCCGTCGCCGCGGACGAACCGGACACCGAGATCCAGGACATGCTGCGGGCCAGCGGCGGCCTCAACCTCGGGATGGACCTGCTGCCCGGCGCCCGGGACTACCGGCCCGGGATGATCCCGGTGGGCTCCGCCGAGGCCGGACGGGTGGTCTGGCTGGACGCGCTCACCGGCAACGTGGACCGCACCGTGCACAACCCCAACCTGGTCGTCTGGCACGGGCGGCTCTGGCTGATCGACAACGGCGCCGCGCTGATCTTCCACCACCGCTGGGCCACCGCCGGGGCGGCCGTCGGCAAGCGCTACGACCTCAGTGCGCACGCCCTCGGCGGCTGCTCCCCGGACGTCCGGCTGGCCGACGAGGAGCTCGGCCCGCTGGTCACCGCAGCGCTGCTGGAGGAGGTGCTGGCCCTCGTCCCGGACGAGTGGCTGGCCGACGAGCCGGGATTCGACTCGGTGGCCGCCGTCCGGGACGCCTACGTCACCCACCTGGCCGCCCGGGCGGCGCTCTCCGGGCAGTGGCTGCCGGAGGGTTTCGCCACCCCCGAGCAGCTGCGCGAGGCCGAGCGGCGGCGGGAGGCCCGGACCCGCGCCGGCCGGCCCGCCTGGCTGCAGGAGGTCCCCGACCTGCACGGCAAGCCGTCGGTGGCGACGGTCTGGGACCCGCACGTCGACCAGGAGCCGTAGCCCGTCCCCGCGGCCGTCTCCGTCCCCGGGCGGGCCTCCTCGAGCCCGCGGGTGCTCAGCCGAGGGCTGGGGCGACCCAGCCGACGTACTCGACCGCGGTGCCGGCCAGCAGTCCGCCCATCAGGACGGCGAACACCACCGAGCGGCTGAACCTGCTCACCGCCGGGGCGAACAGCGCGATCGCCACCGCCGCCGCGGCCAGCCCGGCCACCGGGCCCGCGGCCAGCATCAGCACCAGTCCGACGGCCGCGTTCGCGGTGCCGCCGGCCGCCAGGCCCATCACCCCGGCCACCAGCCCGGTCATCGCGAACGCCACCAGCATCGGCCCGGCGGCGGCCAGTTCGACGAAGCCCAGGACGAGCCACGGCCAGCGCCGGCCGCGGCCCGCGGGGGCGGACGGGCGGACCGGCGGGGCCTGCCAGCCGGGGAAGGTCTGCGCCATGCTGCTCAACTCCTGGGAGGACTCCGTGGGGTACGGGTCCATCCTGGCGAGCCGGTCGCCCGGCGGCCTGAGTACGACTACTCAGAAACGACCGGGGAGCGGGACCAAGTGGTCCCGCTCCCCGGCTCAGTGTTCAGGTGGTGCCGCGGTCAGCGCGTCAGCGCCACCACTGGACCGCCTTCTCGGCGTTGATGATGCCCGCGCCGTAGAAGCCGTTGTCGTCCGCGCCGCCCTCACAGGTGGCCTTCCACTGGCCGGTGCCGCCCGGGTTGAACTCGCCGCTCGGGCACGGGTGCGACTCGGCCTGGCTGGTCAGCATCTCGGTCAGCTCCTCGGGGCTGGCCCACGGGAAGGTGCTGGCGAGCAGGGCGAGCACACCGGTGGTGTGCGGGGAGGCCATCGAGGTGCCCTGCATGTAGCCGTACTTGCCGCCCGGGATGGTCGACAGGATGCGGCCGTCCTTGTCCGGGGTGTCCGGCAGCTGGAAGCGGCGGTCGCCACCCGGCGCGGCGACGGTGACGACGCCCTTGCCGTAGCTGGAGTAGTACGACTTGTCGCCCTTGACACCCACCGAGGAGACGGCGATGACGCCCGGGAGCTCGGTCGGCAGCGACAGGCAGTCGTTGGTGACCGGGCGGGTGCCGGGGGTGGTGTCGTCCGGGCTGGAGACGTCAGTGGTCTTGTGCGCCAGGTCGATGTTCTCGTTGCCCGCCGCGGCGACGTTGAGGACGCCCTTGCGCTGCGAGAACGCGACGGCCTTGCGGACGGCGGCGGTGATGGCCGCCTGGTCCTTGTCGTTCGGGCAGTTGAACATCCACGGGTCGACGTAGTAGCTGTTGTTGGTCACCTTGAACTGGTGCTCACCGGCCCACACGAAGCCGCAGATCGCGTACTCGGGGTAGATGAACCCGCCGTCGTCGACGACCTTGACCGCGGCCAGCTTGACGTTCGGCGCGATGCCGACGATGCCCTTGCCGTTCTTGGCGGCGGCGATGGTGCCGGCGACGTGGGTGCCGTGGTCACCGTCGGGGCCCGGCTGCCAGGCCTTCCAGTCGGTGTTCGGCTTGCCGCCGTCGATGCAGGAGACCGACTGCGAGGCGTCCACGTTGGCGGCGAGGTCCTCGTGGGTGGCGTCGATGCCGGAGTCGAGCACGCCGACGGTGACGTTGCGGCTGCCGAGCGAGATCTTGTGCGCCTTGTCGACACCGATCTGGCGCATGTCCCACTGGTTGGCCTCGAGCGGCTCCTGGCCGGGGGCCGGGGCGGCGGCGGGCGCGGGGGCGACCTCGGCCTTCTGGGTGTCGGCGGCGGTGATGCCCTTGGTGCGGCTGGCGCCGACCGAGTCGACGCCCTTGGCCAGGCGCAGCTTCTCGGCGAACTTGGTGTCCGTCGAGCGCGCGATGACGACGCCGATCTGGTCGTACGAGTAGACCACCGTGCCGCCGAGGCTCTTGACGGCCTGCTCGACCTTCTGCACCTGGCCGTGGTTGGCCTTGGTGTTGACGACGTAGCTGAGCAGCGGACCGGTCGTCGAGTCGGCCACGGGGGCCGCGACGGCGGTGCCGGCCGGCAGCGCGAGGGCGCCGGCGGTGGCGAGCACCAGGCCCACCGCCGCGTACCGGGTCCGGCTGATCCGAGAAACTCTCATTGGGGTTGGCCCTCCCGAGTCGTCATGCAGCAGCTGCGGTGTGGCAGGTGCGATGTAATGATCGGGACGCTAATGAATATCCGATTAGATGCGCAAGAGGCAGACATCTAATCGTCACATCTCAACCAACAGCGGAACGCCAGGTTCCAGGCATCAACAGGAAAAACAGTCAGTCATATTGTTAAAAAGTGTTGGTGTGCCGACGAGCTGACGCCCTTGACCGCCGACCGTCATCGACGGGGACGCCGCCCTACAGCGCGTAGAGCCGGCGCGCCGTGTCGGCCGAGATCTGCCGCTCCAGCCGTTGCGCGTCCGCCGCCGAACAGGCGCCGTCCGCCCGCCAGCCGGCCAGCACCGACCCCAGCCCGTGCCGGAACTGGGCGGCACCCACCAGGAACAGCTCGGGCAGCCCGTACGCGTCGGTGGAGAACAGCAGTTTTCCGAACGGCGCCAGTTCCAGCATCTCCCCCAGCACCGCGGCCACCCGCGGCCCCGTGTAGGAGGCCGTCAGCCCGAGATCGGTGTAGACCGTCGGGAACGCCTGGGCCAGCCAGGCGGCCTGCCGGTGGTAGGGGTAGCAGTGCAGCAGCACCAGGGGGACGCCGCTCGGCTCGGCCGCGCGCACGAAGTCCGTCAGCAGCGACGGATCGGCCCGGTGCAGGGTGAGGTCCGGGTCGCCGAAACCGGTGTGCAGCTGGAGCGGCAGGCCGAGCTCGGCGCAGACGTCCACGGCCGTCCAGAGCAGGTGGTGCAGCAGCACCGGATCGGTCAGCCGGCCGGGCCCGCCCCGCAGCCGGGCACCGGCCGCGGCCACCACGGCCGCCCGCGCGGGGCGCTCGGCCGGGGCGGCCAGCCCGGCGCGGTAGGCCAGCACCGACTTGACCGCGACCGCGCCGGCGGCGGCCGCCGCGAGGGCCTCGCCGACGGCCTGCGGCCAGGCTCCGGCCGGCCCGGTGACCGCCGCGGCCACCGACTCCAGCCTGACCACCTCGCGCACCACCGCCCCGGTGGCTGCGGCGAGTTCACCGAGCGACAGCAGGGGCAGCCCGGCCGCGGTGGTCAGCCCGGTGTCCACCAGGCAGGCGCCCAGCCCGGCCGCCGCCAGCAGCCGGGCGGCGGCCTCCGCGGCGCCCACCTCGCGCCGGCGCGCCAGGTACTCGGCCACCGGGGCGTGCGCGGGCAGCCCGAGGACGGGCGGGCACCAGCGCCGCACGGCCAGGCCGAGCGCGCTGTCGAACGGGGAGCAGCCGGGTGCGGGCGGGCGGTCGGACTCGGTGAGCAGCCCGGCCAGGGCGTCGTCGGAGAGCTCGGCCGCCACCACGCTGTGGCAGTGGTGGTCGACCAACGCCGGCACCGGCGACGGGGGCACCGCTCAGTACCGCCAGCGGGTGGCCGCCACCAGCCGTTCGGGCGCGGCCCCGGCGTACTGCTCGGCCTCGGCCCGGCGCACCGCCAGCACCGCCTCGTACAGCGGCTCGCCGAGTGCCTCGCGCAGCACCGCCGAGCGCTCGTACGCGGCCAGCGCCTCGGCCGGGGACGCGGGCAGCCGCGGCACCGTGCCGGGCTCGGCGGCGGCCGGGTCCCCGGTGAACTCCGGGGGCAGCGCCCGGCGCTGGTCGAGCCCGGCCAGGCCGGCCGCTAGCACCGCGCCGACCGCCAGGTAGGGGTTGGCGCTCGCGTCGAAGCACTTGACCTCGGCGTTCGCGGCGGCCGCCCGCTCCCCGGTGGAGCCCGTCACCAGGCGCAGCGCCGCCTCGCGGTTCTCCAGGCCCCAGCACTGGTAGGCGCCGGCCCAGTGCGAGGGCACCAGCCGCAGGTAGCCGGCCGGGCTGGAGCAGCCCAGCACCAGCAGCTCGGGCAGCGCGCCGAGCACCCCCGCGAGGAAGCCCTCGGCCTCCGCGGTGAGGCCGTGCGGGCCGGGGCCGCCGTGGCCGAGGTTGCGGCCGTCCCGCCAGAGGCTCAGGTGCAGGTGCCCGCCGTTGCCGACCGCGCCGGCCTCCACCACGGGGGCGAAGGAGACCCGCAGGCCGTGCCGGGCGGAGACGGCCCGGACGGTGTGCCGCACCAGGACGGAGGTGTCGGCGGCACCGACCGGGCCCTCGGGGGCCACCGAGACCTCGAACTGGCCCGGGGAGTACTCGGGGTGGATCTGCAGGACGGTGAGCCCCTGCTCGCCGAGCGCACGCAGGACGTCGCGCAGGTAGTCGGAGAGGTCGGTGAGCCGGTGCATCCCGTAGGCGGGGCCGTGGGTCGGGTAGCGCGGCTCCTCCTGCGGATCCCCGGCGAGCGCGACCACCCACTCGACCTCGATGCCGGCCAGCAGGCCCAGCCCGCGCGCGGCCGCCGCGGCCTCCATCCGGCGGGCGAACAGCCGCTGGCAGCCGGGGTGCGGGGCGCCGTCCTGGGTGTGCCGGTCCCCCGGGGCCCAGGCCCAGCCCGGCTGGGCGGCCAGCGGGACGACGCGCTCGACGTCGGGGTAGAGCCGGAGGTCCCCCGTGGGGCCGCCGATGACCGGGCTGGTGGTGACGGCGTCGTCGGCGAGGAAGACGTCGAAGCAGGGGGCGGCGCCGACGCCCCACTGCGCGGCGTGCACCAGGCCGCCGAGGGGGACGGCCTTGACCCGGGCGATGCCCGCGTTGTCGACCCAGGTGACGGCCACCGCCTCGACCCCGGCGGCGCGCAGCCGGTCGGCGGCCGCCGAGGCCCGCTCGGCGCGCTCGGCCCGCGGCGGCAGCGCGACGGCGGCGAGCGGGCCGGCCGGGCCGACGGGCTGGTCGCCCGGGCCGCCCGGGCCGGACGCGGTGGGGCCGGCGGTGACGGTTCCGATGGTCATGCCTCCATGCTGCCCCGACCGCCGGGGGCGCGTAACTCCCCTATCGGGTGGTCGAAACGGACGTCCGTCCATCCGTTCACCCGTTCGGGGCGGGCGGGTCGGGCGGGGCCCCGGCCGACCCGGGCGCCCGCGGATCCGGGCGGATTTCCCGCCGACGCCCCCTTTCCTACCCGTCGGTAGCTTCGCTACAGTGGCCGGACGCACCACCGTCGGGCTTCGGGAGCCGCACCGACGGGGGCCTGCGGTCGCCGTATCTGCGGCGCCCGCGCGGTGCGACTTCACCGGCCGGTGCCGCGAACCGCGGCCAGCCGGGCCCCCTTCCTCGTATCAGAGCCGCTTCCTTCCACCCTGAGCGCCTGAGTACCACGGCACACCCGCAGTTCGGCCGGAGCGGACCGGCCGCTGCGCCGGTGCGCCGGACCCGTCATCTCCCCAGCCCCCGCGCGCGGACCCTCCTCCGGCGGCGGCCGCCCCCGGCCCACGGCCGGGCGCGGCGGCGCGCCCGCCGGAGCGCGCGCGGGCCACCCATGACTAGGAGTGCAGGACACATGGAGCGTCCCTTTCCCACGGTCGCCGTCGTCGGCCTCGGCACGATGGGTGCCGGTGTCGCGGTCGCCGTCGCCAGGAGCGGCCGCCGGGTGATCGGCATCGAGGCCACCGAGGACTCGGCGGCCCGGGCGCTGGCCCGGATCGAGGAGACCACCGCGCACGCCGTGGACCGGGAGCGGATCACCGCCGAGGAGCGCACCGCGCTGCTCGCGCTGATCTCGGTCGGCCACGAGCTGGCGGCCGCCGCCGCCGCGGACCTGGTGATCGAGGAGGTGCCCGAGCAGCTGGAGCTGAAGCGGGAGCTCTTCGCCGAGCTGGACCGGATCTGCCCGGAGACCACCGTGCTGGCCACCGGCACCACCGCGCTGTCGGTGACCAGGATCGCCGCCGCGACCGCCCGTCCGGAGCGGGTGCTGGGCCTGCACTTCTTCAACCCGGTGCACAGCATGAAGCTGGTCGAGGTGGTCCGCACGGTGCTGACCTCCCCGCAGACCGCCGAGGACGCCGCCGCGTTCGCCCGCGACCTCGGCAAGGAGCCGGTGGCGGCCGGCGACCGGGCCGGCTTCGTGGTGAACGGCCTGCTGTTCGCCTACCTGAACCAGGCCGCCGCGATGTACGAGTCCAAGTACGCGTCC
The DNA here is from genome assembly GCF_040681575.1 of Kitasatospora sp. NPDC051702. NCBI lineage: Bacteria > Bacillati > Actinomycetota > Actinomycetes > Kitasatosporales > Streptomycetaceae > Kitasatospora > Kitasatospora sp. NPDC051702. Next base: position 55,785 of record NZ_JBFAZB010000026.1, on the reverse strand, counting down.
CGGGAGGACATCGACGCCGCGATGCGGCTCGGCTGCGGCCTGCCGATGGGCCCGCTGGCGCTGCTGGACCTGATCGGCGTGGACACCGCGCGGACCGTCCTGGAGGCGATGTACGAGCAGTCCCGCGACCGGCTGCACGCGCCCGCCCCGATCCTCGGCCAGCTGGTCTCGGCCGGGCTGCTGGGCCGCAAGTCGGGCCGCGGCTTCTACACCTACGAGGCGCCCGGATCGTCCCGGGCCGTGGACGCGGCCACCGGCCCGGCCACGCCGAAGGTCGCCGGCCGGGAGGTCCGGACGGTCGGCGTCTGCGGCTCGGGCACCATGGCGACCGGCATCGTCGAGGTGTTCGCCAAGGCCGGGTACCCGGTGCTGCTGGCAGCCCGCAGCCAGGAGAAGGCCGACGCGGCGAAGGCACAGCTGTCGAAGTCGCTGAACCGCTCGGTCGAGCGCGGCCGGATGGGCGCCGAGCAGCGCGACGCCGCGCTGGAGCTGGTCACCCCGGTCGGCCAGTACGCCGAACTGGCCGACGTGGACCTGGTGGTCGAGGCGGTCGCCGAGGACCTGGCGGTCAAGCGGGAGCTGTTCGCCGTCCTGGACAAGATCGTCAAGCCGGGCGCGGTGCTCGCCACCACCACCTCCTCGCTGCCGGTGATCAGCTGCGCGACCGCCACCTCGCGGCCGCAGGACGTGATCGGCATGCACTTCTTCAACCCCGCCCCGGCCATGAAGCTGGTCGAGGTGGTCTCCACCGTGCTGACCGCGCCGGACGTCACGGCCACCGTGCTGGAGCTGGCCGCCAAGGTCCGCAAGCACCCGGTGGAGTGCGGGGACCGCGCCGGCTTCATCGTCAACGCGCTGCTCTTCCCCTACCTGAACGACGCGGTGCGGATGCTCCAGGAGCACTACGCGACGGTGGACGACATCGACACCGCGATGAAGCTGGGCTGCGGCTACCCGATGGGCCCGTTCGAGCTGCTGGACGTGGTCGGCCTGGACGTCTCGCTGACCATCGAGCAGGTGCTGCACCAGGAGTTCCGCGAGCCGGGCCTGGCCGCCGCGCCGCTGCTGGAGCACCTCGTCGCGGCCGGGTGCCTGGGCCGCAAGACCGGCCGCGGCTTCCGCGACCACGCCCGCCGGTGACCACGCCGCCGACCGGGGGCGCCGCCGCGCGGGAGTCGGCGCCCTACGGCAGCTCCGGAGCGTCCCGGCCGCCGGGCTGGAACCCGGGCACGGTGTCCGCGCGCTGGCCCCGGCCCGCCGTCACCGGGCCGGTCACCCCGGTCCGCCGGGGAAGGGCCGCGGCCGCGCCCGCCGGGCCGTGTAGCGTTCCGGACATGGATCGGGTTCAGGCAGCCACCCCGCAGCACTCCGCCGGACCGCGCGGCGCAGACCGGACGACCTCCTCGACCGGGGGCACCGGCCCGGACGCCGGGCCGGGCAGCCGCCGGGCGGCGGCGCAGCGCCAGCAGATGCGCCAGGACCTGGCCACCGCCGCGATGGAGCTGTTCGCCTCGCAGGGCTACGAGGAGACCACGGTCGACCAGATCGCGGCCGCCGCCGGGGTGGCCCGGCGGACCTTCTTCCGGTACTTCCGGTCCAAGGAGGAGGCGATCTTCCCGGACCACGACGACACCCTCGTCCGGGTCGCCGACCTGCTGGCCAGCGCCGAGCCGGAGGAGCACCCGCTGGACGTGGTCTGCCGCGGCATCAAGGAGGTGCTGCGGATGTACGCCTCCACGCCGGGGGTGTCGGTCGCGCGGTACCAGCTGATCCGGCAGGTCCCGGCGCTGCGCGAGCGGGAGATCGCCGTGGTGGCCCGGTACGAGCGGCTGTTCACCCGCTACCTGCTGGGCCGTTTCGACACCGGCGAGTCGATCCCGTCGGGCTGGCAGCGCGGCGGCGAGGACGACTCGATGCTGGCCGAGGTGTCGGCGGCGGCGGTCGTCGCGGCGCACAACCACGTGCTGCGGCGCTGGCTGCGGGCCGGCGGCCGGGGGGACGTGGAGGCGCAGCTGGACCACTCCTTCGAGGTCATCCGGCGGACCTTCTGGGCCTCCAGCGAGCCGGGTGCCAGACGCCGGGGCTCCCTGGTGGCACCCGGTGCCAGTGGGGCGGGCGTGGAAGGGGTGGCGGAAAGCGCACTGAGTGCCAGCCCCGGAGGTGAGGTACTCATCACAGTCGCCCGGACGGACGCTCCACTGGACGTCGTGGTGGACAGCATCCGGGCCGCGCTGAGCGGCGCCAGGGAGTCCTGAGCCCGGAGTATTCGCAGGTCAGGGCAGTTTCGAGGGCCCGCGCCGAACAGTCGGCGCGGGCCCTTCGCATGCCCGCTCAACGCGCGTCACACCCCGCCGCGACGCCCCGGAATTCCTGACACCCGGTGTCTTTACGAGTGGCACAGGGTGCCACTACCTTGTTACTCACCAGTCGCGGCGCCGCGGCTCCCCACCTCGGCGCGCCGTCGTCCGGCGTTCCCACACCCCGGGAGCAGTGCCAGATCGGCCCGGCCCAGTCCGGGCGCCCAGCAGCACCCACCCACCCACCTCAGCGAAGCCGGTGTCCGCTCCCGGCTCCCCCAGACGCCCTGTGCGCCCTCAACACAGGTACGCCTTCGGAGGCAGCCATGCAGGAAATCCTCGACGCGATCCTCAGCAACGACGCCACGTCGGAGGACTTCGCCGCCGTCAAGCTCCCCGAGTCCTACCGGGCGGTCACGCTCCACAAGGACGAGGAGCAGATGTTCGCGGGCCTCGACAGCCGCGACAAGGACCCCCGGAAGTCCCTCCACCTCGACGAGGTGGCCCTGCCCGAGCTCGGCCCCGGCGAGGCCCTGGTCGCCGTCATGGCCAGCTCGGTGAACTACAACACCGTGTGGAGCTCGATCTTCGAGCCGGTCTCCACCTTCGGCTTCCTGGAGCGCTACGGCCGGCTGTCGCCGCTCACCAAGCGCCACGACCTGCCGTACCACGTCCTCGGCTCCGACCTGGCGGGCGTGGTGCTGCGCACCGGCGCCGGGGTCAACGCCTGGAAGCCGGGCGACGAGGTCGTCGCGCACTGCCTCTCCGTCGAGCTGGAGTCCCCGGACGGCCACAACGACACGATGATGGACCCGGAGCAGCGCATCTGGGGCTTCGAGACCAACTTCGGCGGCCTGGCCCAGATCGCCCTGGTGAAGACCAACCAGCTGCTGCCCAAGCCGAAGCACCTCACCTGGGAGGAGGCCGCCTCCCCCGGCCTGGTCAACTCCACCGCCTACCGCCAGCTGGTCTCCCAGAACGGCGCCGGCATGAAGCAGGGCGACAACGTGCTGATCTGGGGCGCCAGCGGCGGCCTCGGCTCGTACGCCACCCAGTACGCCCTGGCCGGCGGCGCCACCCCGATCTGCGTGGTCTCCAGCGAGGCCAAGGCGGACATCTGCCGCGCCATGGGCGCCGAGGCGATCATCGACCGCTCCGCCGAGGGCTACCGGTTCTGGAAGGACGAGAACAACCAGGACCCGCGCGAGTGGAAGCGGCTCGGCTCCAAGATCCGCGAGTTCACCGGCGGCGAGGACGTCGACATCGTCTTCGAGCACCCGGGCCGGGAGACCTTCGGCGCCTCGGTGTACGTCACCCGCAAGGGCGGCACCATCGTCACCTGCGCCTCCACCTCCGGCTACATGCACCAGTACGACAACCGCTACCTGTGGATGTCGCTCAAGCGCATCGTCGGTTCGCACTTCGCCAACTACCGCGAGGCCTTCGAGGCCAACCGGCTGGTCGCCAAGGGCAAGATCCACCCGACCCTGTCCAAGGTCTACTCGCTGGAGGAGACCGGCCAGGCCGCCCTCGACGTGCACCACAACAAGCACCAGGGCAAGGTCGGCGTGCTCTGCCTGGCCCCCGAGGAGGGCCTGGGCGTGCGCAACGAGGAGCTCCGCGCCAAGCACGTCGACGCCATCAACCGCTTCCGGAACGTCTGAGGCCCCTCCGATGACCGAGCAGCAGCAGAAGCGCGACCGGCCCTGGCTGATGCGCACCTACGCCGGACACTCCACCGCGAGCGACTCCAACGCGCTCTACCGGCGGAACCTGGCGAAGGGTCAGACCGGTCTGTCCGTGGCCTTCGACCTGCCGACCCAGACCGGCTACGACTCGGACCACATCCTCGCCCGCGGCGAGGTGGGCCGGGTCGGCGTCCCGGTCGGCCACGTGGGCGACATGCGCACCCTGTTCGACGGCATCCCGCTCGAGCAGACCAACACCTCGATGACGATCAACGCCACCGCCATGTGGCTGCTCGCGCTCTACCAGGTGGTCGCCGAGGAGCAGGGCGCCGACATCGCCCTGCTCACCGGCACCACCCAGAACGACATCGTCAAGGAGTACCTGTCGCGCGGGACGCACGTCTTCCCGCCCGGCCCGTCGGTGCGCCTGATCACCGACATGATCGCCTACACGGTCGGCAACATCCCCAAGTGGAACCCGATCAACATCTGCAGCTACCACCTGCAGGAGGCCGGCGCGACGCCCGTCCAGGAGATCGCCTACGCGATGTGCACCGCCATCTCGGTGCTCGACGCCGTGCGCGACTCCGGCCAGGTGCCGGCCGAGCGGATGGGCGACGTCGTCGCCCGGATCTCCTTCTTCGTGAACGCCGGCGTGCGCTTCGTCGAGGAGATGTGCAAGATGCGCGCCTTCGCCCAGCTGTGGGAGAAGGTCACGCTGGAGCGCTACGGCGTCCAGGACCCGAAGCAGCGCCGGTTCCGCTACGGCGTCCAGGTCAACTCGCTGGGCCTGACCGAGGCCCAGCCGGAGAACAACGTCCAGCGGATCGTGCTCGAGATGCTGGCCGTCACCCTCTCCAAGGACGCCCGCGCCCGGGCCGTCCAGCTGCCCGCCTGGAACGAGGCGCTCGGCCTGCCCCGGCCCTGGGACCAGCAGTGGTCCCTGCGGATCCAGCAGGTGCTGGCCTACGAGTCGGACCTGCTGGAGTACGGCGACCTCTTCAACGGCTCCGAGGTGGTCGAGTCCAAGACCGCCGCGCTGCTGGCCGGCGCCGAGGCGGAGATCGCCAAGGTGCTGGAGATGGGCGGGGTGATCCCGGCCGTCGAGTCCGGCTACCTGAAGTCCAACCTGGTCGCCTCGCACGCCGCCCGCCGGGCCCGGATCGAGTCCGGCGAGGACAAGATCATCGGCGTCAACTGCTTCGACACCACCGAGGAGAGCCCGCTCACGGCCGACCTCGACACCGCGATCATGGTCGTCGACCCGGCCTCCGAGCAGTCCGTGCTGGCCGCGCTGGAGGCCTGGCGCGGCGGGCGCGACGAGGCCGCCGCGCAGACGGCGCTGGCCGAGCTCAAGGCCGTCGCCGCCACCGACGTCAACCTGATGCAGGCCACGCTCGCCTGCGCCCGGGCCGGCGTCACCACCGGCGAGTGGTCCTTCGCCCTGCGCGAGGTCTTCGGCGAGTACCGCGCACCCACCGGCGTCGGCGGCGCCCCGGTCGCCGTCGCGGCCGAGCCCGGCGGCGAACTGGCCGCGGTGCGCGCCGCGGTCGCCGCCACCGCCGAGGAGCTGGGCGCCGGCAAGCTGCGCCTGCTGGTCGGCAAGCCCGGCCTCGACGGCCACTCCAACGGCGCCGAGCAGATCGCCGTCCGGGCCCGCGACGCCGGGTTCGAGGTGGTCTACCAGGGCATCCGGCTGACCCCCGAGCAGATCGTCTCCGCGGCCGTCGCCGAGGACGTGCACTGCGTCGGCCTGTCGATCCTCTCCGGCGCGCACTCCGAGCTGGTCCCGGACGTCCTGCAGCGGCTGCGCCGGGCCGGGGTGCAGGATGTCCCGGTGATCGTGGGTGGCATCATCCCGGCAGCGGACGGCGAGGCCCTCAAGGCCGCCGGCGTCGCCGCCGTGTTCACCCCGAAGGACTTCGGCATCACGACCATCATCGGCCGGATCGTGGACGAGATCCGGCTCGCCAACAAGCTCCAGCCCTGGACGCCCGCACCCGCGACCACCAGCTGACCACTGGGAAGGAACCGAACGACCCTCATGACCACCACGAACCGACTGCGCCCGCGCCGCTCCTGCCTCGCCGTGCCGGGCAGCAACCCGCGCTTCCTGGAGAAGGCCCAGGGCCTCCCCGCCGACCAGGTCTTCCTCGACCTGGAGGACGCCTGCGCCCCCCTCGTCAAGGAGAGCGCCCGCCACACCATCGTCGACGCCCTCAACAACGGCGACTGGGGCGGCAAGACCAGGGTCGTCCGGGTCAACGACTGGACCACCCACTGGACCTACCGCGACGTGATCACCGTCGTCGAGGGCGCCGGCCCCAACCTCGACTGCATCATGCTGCCCAAGGTCCAGGACGCCGGGCAGATCAAGGCGCTCGACCTGCTGCTCACCCAGATCGAGAAGACCATGGGCTTCGAGGTCGGCAGGATCGGCATCGAGGCGCAGATCGAGAACGCCAAGGGCCTGATCAACGTCGACGCCATCGCCGAGGCCTCGCCCCGGCTGGAGACCATCATCTTCGGCCCGGCCGACTTCATGGCCTCCATCAACATGAAGTCCCTGGTGGTCGGCGAGCAGCCGCCCGGCTACCCGGCCGACGCCTACCACTACATCCTGATGCGCATCCTGATGGCCGCCCGCGCCAACGACCTGCAGGCCATCGACGGCCCGTACCTGCAGATCCGCAACCAGGAGGGCTACCGCGAGGTCGCCGGCCGCTCCGCCGCCCTGGGCTTCGACGGCAAGTGGGTGCTGCACCCGGACCAGGTCGCCGCCGCGAACGAGATCTACTCGCCCTCGCAGGAGGACTACGACCACGCCGAGCTGATCCTCGACGCCTACGACTACTGCACCTCCGAGGCGGGCGGCGCCAAGGGCTCCGCGATGCTCGGTGACGAGATGATCGACGAGGCCAGCCGCAAGATGGCCCTGGTCATCTCCGGCAAGGGCCGGGCCGCCGGGATGCAGCGCACCACCAAGTTCGAGATCCCGGGAGCCTGAGCCATGCAGTTCGGACGCACCTACGAGGAGTTCGAGGTCGGCGCGGTCTACAAGCACTGGCCCGGCAAGACGGTCACCGAGTACGACGACCACCTCTTCTGCCTGCTCACCATGAACCACCACCCGCTCCACATGGACACCAACTATGCGGAGAAGACGACGGACTTCGGCAGGAACGTCGTGGTGGGCAACTACGTCTACTCGCTGCTGCTGGGCATGTCCGTCCCGGACGTCTCCGGCAAGGCCATCGCCAACCTGGAGATCGAGTCGCTGCGCCACGTCGCACCGACCTTCCACGGCGACACCATCTACGGCGAGACCACCGTCATCGACAAGTGGCCGTCCAAGTCGAAGAACGACCGCGGCATCGTCCACGTCGAGACCAAGGGGTACAAGCAGGACGGCACGGTCGTCTGCATCTTCCGCCGCAAGGTGATGGTGCCGACCGGGACGTACATCGAGGAGCGCGGCGGCGAGCAGCCCGGCCGCCCCACCCCGCTCTCCTGACCCCTCCTGACCCCGGACGGGTAGGCCGCCGTCATCGGCCGATCCCCACCCCGGTACCGGGGGCCCCGTCGCCACGCCGGCGGGGCCCCCGGAAATCCCCCCCCCCCCCGGGGGATCCACGACTTCCCCCCGACCCCCAGACCTTTCGGAGCCGCACGATGGGACGCCTCGCACAGACCGACGGCCTCACCGAGATCCAGCGGGACATCCTCGCCACCGTGCGGGATTTCGTCGACAAGGAGATCATTCCGGTCGCGACCGAGCTGGAGCACAAGGACGAGTACCCGACCGCCATCGTCGAGGGCATGAAGCAGCTCGGGCTGTTCGGCCTGACCATCCCCGAGGAGTACGGCGGCCTCGGCGAGTCGCTGCTCACCTACGCCCTGGTGGTCGAGGAGATCGCCCGCGGCTGGATGAGCGTGTCCGGCATCGTCAACACGCACTTCATCGTGGCGCACATGATCAACGCCCACGGCACCCAGGAGCAGAAGGACCACTTCCTGCCGAGGATGGCCGCCGGCGAGATCCGCGGCGCCTTCTCGATGTCCGAGCCCGGCCTCGGCTCCGACGTTTCGGCCATCTCCACCAAGGGCGTCCGGGACGGCGACTGCTACGTCCTCAACGGCCAGAAGATGTGGCTCACCAACGGCGGCACCTCCACCCTCGTCGCGGTCCTGTGCAAGACCGACGAGGGCGGCAACACGCCGTACAAGAACATGACCACCTTCCTGATCGAGAAGGAGGCCGGTTTCGGCCCGAACCCGAAGGTTCCCGGCCTGACCGTGCCCGGCAAGATCGAGAAGATGGGCTACAAGGGCGTCGACACCACCGAGCTCGTCCTGCAGGACGTCCGGATCCCGGCCGACCGCGTCCTCGGCGGCGTGCCCGGCCGCGGCTTCTACCAGATGATGGACGGCGTCGAGGTCGGCCGCGTCAACGTCGCCGCCCGCGGCTGCGGCGTCGCCCGCCGCGCCTTCGAGCTCGGCATCTCCTACGCCCAGCAGCGCTCCACCTTCGGCAAGAAGATCGCCGAGCACCAGGCCATCCAGTTCAAGCTCGCCGAGATGGCCACCAAGGTCGAGGCCGCCCACCAGATGATGGTCATGGCCGCCCGCAAGAAGGACAGCGGCGAGCGCAACGACCTCGAGGCCGGCATGGCCAAGTACCTCGCCTCCGAGTACTGCAAGGAGGTCGTCGAGGACGCCTTCCGCATCCACGGCGGCTACGGCTTCTCCAAGGAGTACGAGATCGAGCGGCTCTACCGCGAGGCCCCGATGCTGCTCATCGGTGAAGGAACTGCGGAGATCCAGAAGATGATCGTCGGACGCCGGCTCCTGGAGGAGTACCGGATCGCCGACTGAGCACCCGGTCGACCCGCCCGGACGACGTGGCCCCCGGGCCGCCGCGGACGGCCGGGTCGGCACCTCCGAACCGCCGGTCGACGGGCGTGCGGGCCCGTCCCGGCACCCCGCCGTGCCCACCACGGCCCCGGCCTGGTCCGCCTGGGGTCCGGCACGGCCCGCCGGAAGCGGCCGCAGGGCGTACAGCTGCAACGACGCGCCCTGCGGCCGCTTCCGCACACCCTCGCCAGGGCGCGTACGGGCCGCTCCGCCCCCCGGGTTCCGCCGGCACCCCCGCTGAGACAAGAGTCACCAGCCGCGTCCGGTCCCTTGGGAACCGGACCGGGTCGAGCTACGGTCGTAGGGGTGGGACGCGCAGACGCGCCTCCCCCGGACACATGAACGAGCAGGCGGGTTGCCCACCCACCGTGTGCTCCCGATAGCATCCACCGGGACAGCAAGCCGTCCCTCTATTACCCGATCCCGCGGTGGCCCCCGTCCAGCGGCCATGATCCCCCGCGACAAAGGTCTTCGATGCCCATCAGCCCGTCCCCTCACTCCTCCGTCACGGACCGCGATGCCCTCGCAGCCACGACGGCCGGTCGGCGACCCCGCGTGACCATCGCGCGCGGAGCCACCCCCTGGTTCGTCCCCACCCTCGCCACGGCCGCCGTGACCACCGCCCTCACCCGGCGCAGCGGCAAGTGGGCCCTGGCGGCGGTTCCCGCCTGCGCGCTCGGCGCCGGCATGCTGTGGTTCTTCCGCGACCCCGAGCGTGAGATCGGCACGGGCAGAGTGATCTCGCCCGCCGACGGCGTGGTGCAGAGCATCGACGCCTGGCCGGACGGCCGCACCCGGGTCGCGATCTTCATGAGCCCGCTCAACGTCCACGTCAACCGCGCGCCGCTGCCCGCCACGGTGACCTCCGTCGAGCACGTCGCCGGCGGCTTCGTCCCGGCGTTCAACAAGGACAGCGACCAGAACGAGCGGGTCGTCTGGCACTTCGACACCGAGCTCGGCGACATCGAGATGGTGCAGATCGCGGGGGCCGTGGCCCGCCGCATCGTGCCGTACGTGGCCGCCGGTACCAAGGTCGAGCAGGGCGACCGGATCGGCCTGATCCGGTTCGGCTCCCGGGTCGACACCTACCTGCCGGCCGGCGTCGAGGTCGGCGTCGAGGTCGGCCAGAAGACCACAGCCGGGGTGACGCGCCTTGACCGTGACTGATCCTGAGACAATCGTCGGCCTGGACGACGAGGAGACGGCCCTGCGCCGCCGCCGCTGGGCGCGCGACCGCGAGCTGCGCGCCCCGCGCTCTCCCCAGCACCTGTCCACCGCCGACTTCCTGACCCTGGGGAACGCCGTCTGCGGCTTCCTGGCGATCTACTCGATCACCACCGGGGTCCTCGTCCCGCACATCACCAACCCGGACGCCGCACCCGACCGGCACAGCGCCGCCACCGCGGTGACCCTGCTGCTCATCGGCTCGATGTGCGACCTCTTCGACGGCCTGGTGGCGCGCAAGCTGCGCTCCTCCGCCCTCGGAGCGGAACTCGACAACCTGGCCGACCTGATCAGCTTCGGCATCGCGCCGGCCTACTTCGTCGCGGTCTGGGGCATGGTCTCCCAGGGCTCCAACAGCAAGCTCTCGGCACTGATCGCGCTGACCGTGCTGCTCGCGGTCGTCCTGCGGCTGGCCCGCTTCTCGGCCGTGAAGATGCGGCCCGGGGTGTTCCAGGGCATGCCCTGCCCGATGGGCGCGATGACGGTCATCGCCATCGTGCTGCTCGACCCGCCGTTCCTGCCCGGTCTGCTCGCCATCTTCGGCGCGGCGTACCTGATGGTCAGCCGGATCGAGTACCCGAAGCCGCAGGGGCTGCTGGCCACCGCGACGCTCTGCTGGATCGTCGTCTCGATCGGCTGCCTGGCGGCCTGGGCCACCGGCCTGCCCGGTGGCGACGCGCTGATGCACGTCGGCGCGTTCGCCCAGATCACGCTCGCCGCGATGGCCCCGCTGCTGGTCATCCGGCGCAAGGTCGGGCAGAAGGTCGGCGACGTCCGCGCCCGGCGGGCGGAGTCCCGGCTCGGCTGAGCCCGCCCCGAGCACAACGGGAAGGGCCCCGGATCCACCAGGATCCGGGGCCCTTCCCGTTGTGCTCCGTCCGGGCGCCGCGCCACGCGTGGCCCGGTGCGGACGCCGGGCTACGCGCCGCCGGTGTGGACGCTGAAGGCCGAACGACGGGCCGCCCGCGCCACGCCCGGATCCGGGTGCACGCCCGAGACCGCCGTCAGCACCGAGGCCGCCCGCGGGTGCCCCGACTGCCGGGCCCGGGCGAACAGCCGCACCGGATCACCCGCCGAGGCGCCCTCGACGTGGCCCACCAGCAGCTCCGTCTCGCCGTGGTCCAGCACCGCCGCCGCGGTGTCCACCCACAGCCAGGCCGCGTCCTCGGCCCCCAGCACGTCCGCCGGGGACACCCCCTCGTCGGCCCGCTCGGCCAGCCACAGCAGCGCGTAGGGGCGCAGCACCGGCTCGTCGACCGCCGCCCGCACCGCCTGCTCGGCCGGGCCGCCGGCCACCCGCAGCGCCTCGAAGGCCAGCCCGCGCACCAGCGCGTCGTCCCCCTGCGCGGCGTCCAGCAGCTCCGCCACCGCGCGGTCCGCCGGACGGGCCGCCACCCAGGCGCGGAACTCCGCCCGGGCCGGGCCCGGCGAGTAGTCCGCGCAGGCGTTCAGCAGCTCGAAGGCGCTCTGCTCGATGTGCCCGGCCGCGGTCTGCGCGACGGTGCAGATCTCCTCCAGCTTCGCCCGCACCGCCCAGTGGCCCAGCGGCGACAGCTCGGCCGCGTCGTCCCGGCGCTCCACCGCGCCGACGGCCGTCAGGCCGTCCAGCATCCAGTCCAGGACGGCGGCGACGTCGGCGGGCGACGGCGGGGTGTCGATCTGCGGCTCCCGGCAGGTGCCGCGGACGGCCGACACGGCGGAGGCCGCGTGCGGCACCGGCGACAGGCCGGAACCGTCCGTCCCGCCCACCCGGCGCTCGTCCAGGCCGCGGCGCAGCAGCTCCAGCAGCTCGCTGTCCGCCACCGGGGCGGCCACCAGGTGCAGGAAGGAGAGCAGTTGCGGGGCCTGGTCCACGGCCTGGCCGGCCAGCACCGCGAACACGCCGCGCAGGGCGGCCGGCGGCACCGGGGCGAGCAGCGTCCAGGCGTCGAACAGCGCGGACCAGCCGCGCACCACCGCCTCGTCGTCGTGCTCCCAGGCGTGCAGGCGCCAGCCCGGCCCGGCACCGCCGTCGCGGGCCTCGACCAGGCCGACCAGCAGGGCCTGACCCCACGCCTTGGTGGCGGCGCCGACCGTCATGGCCAGCGCCCGGCCGGCCGCGCGGGCGTCGTCCGGCAGCAGCTCGCCGCGCTTGTCGACCTCCTCCAGATCGCCCGCCCAGCGGGCGATCCGGACGGCGTCCACCAGCATCCGGCGGGCCAGCGGCGCCAGCTCGGCCGGCGCCGGGAAGCCCTCGGGCACCGGGACCCGGCCGCGACCGGGCGCAGGAGCCGGACCTCGTCGGCGGGGTACCCCGGCCCCGCCCGGCCTGCCACCGGCGGGCCGGTGGGCCGTACCGGGGAGACGGGTCACCGTCGCACCGGTACCGATCGTCGGCGGGAGCGGGGCATCACGGTCGCGCGGATTCCGAGACGTCACGTCGAGCAGTCTTCCCCTTGTACCGGCCTTCTGTCACATCCGGTTGGCCGTACGGACGGGCTGTCGTCCACAGCACCTCCACAAGATCGGGCAACAGAGGCAAACCGCCTGGCCGGAAACGTGTGGCGGGGCCATGCCAGCCCGGCGGGAGGGCCTCGGCGCCGGTCGCGCTCCCCGTCCGTCCGGTCACTTTCCGTGCCCGTCGGCCACCCCGGCACGGGCCGCGGCGAGGATCTTCGGGGACGATTGACGGCGTTTGCCGATCATGCGGGTGACGGTGCGGAAATCCGGCTGAAACGGCATTCCGCACCCGTCCGGAACCGGCCGCCGCGAGGAATTCCGGAGCCGCCGGAACGGCCCGGCGCGACCACCGGGAATGGCGTGGAAAGTCGGCCCGGCCGACTTTCCGCACACGGCCGACGAGGGCCGGCGGGGAGCGGGTGCCGTCGGAAGTCGGCCGTTCGAACGACACCGGCCCCGGGGTGCCGCCGGCCGCGTCCACCCCGCCTCTCCACCCCGCCTTTCCGCAGCCGCCTTTGCGCGCCGGCGTTTCCGCACCGGCCGCGCCTCCCGCGGGCGGCCGCGGGGGGCGGTCGCCGCCCGGACGGATCAGAGCAGGGGGGTGAGCCAGCGGCGCAGGAGTTCGGTGTAGTGGGTGGGGGCCGAGTTCCAGAGCGCGGCGTGGTCGGCCCCCGGGAAGGTTTGCAGGCTGACCACGTCCTGGCGGAGCCCGGCGAGGCGCTCCGCGCTGCGGAAGGGGGCGAGCTGGTCGTCCGGGCTGTGCATCAGGAGGGTGGGCACCCGTAGGTCGGCACCCTCGGCGATCCGGGTGAAGTCGGCGAGGTCGACCCCCGTGCGGCCCTCCGCGGCCAGCGCGCCGAGCTCGGCGGCGGGGCCGGTGTACCCGGCCCGCGCGGCGCGGCGGCGGGCGGTGGCGGGCAGGTCCAGGACGGGCGAGTCGAGCACGATCCCGCTGATCGCGTGCGCCCAGGAGGAGCGGGCCGCCGCCTGCAGGACCATGGTGGCGCCCACCGACCAGCCGTACAGGATGACCCGGCCGGCCCCGTTGTCCAGCGCCAGGCGCATCGCCGACTCGACGTCGCGCCACTCCGTCTCGCCGAAGTGGCTGAGCCCGTCCGGCGAGGCCGGGGCGCCCTCGTCACCCCGGTAGGTGACCGCCAGGGCGGGCAGCGAGAGCCGGTCCAGGACGGGGAGCACCGGGAGGGTCTGCTGCCGGTCGCCGCCGGGGCCGTGCACCAGGATCACCCAGGTGCCGCGCTTGCCGCCGAGGAACCAGACCGGCAGCGCGCCGAGCTCGCCGTCCGCGGCGGTCTCGCGGTACGGGAGGCCGAGCGCCGCGGTCGGGTCGCCGAGGTGGACGCGCGGGGTGAAGCGGACCTCGGTGCCGGGTGTGAGGGTGCCGCGGTCGGCGCGCAGGAGCTTGCGGGTCACGCCCTGCTCGTCGCTGTGCAGGACGTCCTCGACGACGGCGTGGCCGTGGTCGTCCCACTCGACCGCCCAGCGGCCCGGGCGCAGGCTCGCGGGGCGCCGGGTGAAGGTGATCCGGCCGGCCGCCAGGCTCTGCACCAGGACGGGGCCGGAGCCCTCGACGGCGGCGGCCGGGCGGACCGTCCGTTCGGAGGCCCGGCGGCCGATGACCAGGACGGCGGCCCCGGCACCGACGGCGGCGGCGGCCACGACGGCCGCGGTTCCCCAACGCATATCGCTCCCCGCTCTGACGGTCGGACGGTCTTGGACCGGACGGTGTTCGAGCACCAGTTCACCGGGAGGGCGGGCGGGCGGCCACCGGGCTGGGCCGTCCGGGGCACGACGGGGCGGCCGGCGGGGGTGTGGGCGGCGGGCGGGAGACGGGCGGGCTGGAGGGGTACGGGCGGCGGTTCGGCGCGGGCAGGCGGGGGCGGGCGGGGGCGGGCCGCGGCGTCAGACCGGGATGTCGGTCCGGCGCCGCCCGAGCAGCTCCCAGAAGCGCTCCGCCAACGGCTGCTCGCGGACCGGGTCCGGCACCGCGGCGGCCGGGGAGCCCCAGCTGCCGCTGCCCCAGTGGGAGGAGACCTGGTTCTCCTGCTGGAGGGCCGTCAGCACGGCCGCCAGGTCGTCCTCGTGGACCGGCACGATCCGGGCGACGGCCCGGACGTGGGCCTGCCAGCGGCCGTCCACGCACTGGCGCAGGCACCGGTCGAGCTCCTCGCGGCGGCCGGTGACGTCGACGAGCTCGCGCAGCCGCAGGCCGAGCACCTGGGCGAGCGCGTGGGTCTGGGCCTCGTCGCCGTCCCACCGGCCGGTCAGCTCGGCGTCCTGGTAGCGGCGCAGGGCGACCCCGATCCGGCGGGCGGCGGCGTCCTGGTGGAGTTCGCGGGCGACCCGGAAGTCCCGCAGCCGGGTGGGGCGGGTGCCCATCAACTGGACGGCGGGGCACCAGAGCGCGCGGGCCAGCGCGATGAACTCCTCCTCGGTCGGCCGCAGCTCGCCGCTCTCCCAGGCGAGGACGTGGGTGGGCAGCAGGCGGACGCCGTGCGCGGCCATCCCGCCGACGACCTGGTCGGGGGTCAGGCCGAGGCCGGCCCGGTGGGCTCGGGCGGCGCCCGGCGAGAACGGCACCGGGGGCAGGGCGGGGGGCTGTCTGCGTCGCATGGGAACGAACGGTAGGTGCGGGTGGCGGCGGGCCCCAGCCGCCGAACACACGAAGCGGCCCTGGAGGTCCCTACGGACCGCTGGACGATCGCACAGGGTGTCATGCCCCTGCGGGCGGGCGGATCGGAGGTACCGACGGAGGTGCCGACGCGGGCCCCGCCGCCCGTCGCCGCCGCCCGGCCGGGAGCCCGCGGCCGCCCCGCGGCCCCCGGTCCCGTGTGACCAACCCCTCCGTGACCTCGGTTGACTCCCGGTTCGGCCGCGTGATGGGATCCGGGGGCCAAACGGAGGCATGCAGAGGAAGCCGGTGCGAGTCCGGCGCGGTCCCGCCACTGTCACCGGGGAGCACGCTCGGCAGGTTGCCACGGCGCGCCGTCAGAAGCCGCTGGAAGGCCCGGGGGTGCGTCCGACCCGGAAGCCAGGAGACTCTCGCCCCCGCTACGTCGAGCCAGGGCGCGGACCCTGAGTGAGGACACGCACGCGATGCAGGCTGCCCCGCCCCGCCGGACCCGACGCTGCCTTCCGCCGCACCCCCCGGTCCCGCCGCACCCGGCCGCCGCCCCCGCGAACCCGCCGCACCCGACGTGCGCCCGCTGACCCGCGCGGCGGCGTTCGCGCTGGGCGCCCTCGCGGGCTACGCCGCCGACGCCCGCTACGCCGACCCCCGCCGCGGCCACCCGGTGGCCGTCTTCGGCTCCGCCGCGGCCAGGCTCGAGCGCCGGCTCTGGCGGGACGACCGGGCGACCGGCGCCGGCTACACGGCCCTGTGCGCGGGCACCGTGGCCGCCGCCGCGGTGGCCCTGGACCGCACCGCGGGCCGGCGCCCGCTCGGCCGCGCGGCCCTGGCCGCCGCCGCGACCTGGACGGTGCTCGGCGGCACCTCGCTGACCCGGGAGGCCCGCACCATCGGCCGCTCGCTGGCCGCGGGCGACCTGACGGCGGCCCGGGCCCGGCTGCCGCACCTGTGCGGCCGCGACCCGAGCGCGCTGGACGAGCAGCAGATCGCCCGCGCGGTGGTCGAGTCGGTGGCCGAGAACACCGCCGACGCCGTCGTCAACGCGCTCGTCTGGGGCGCGCTGGCGGGCACGCCGGGGCTGCTGGCGTTCCGCGCGGTGAACACCCTGGACGCCATGGTCGGCCACCGCTCGCCGCGCCACGCCCGGTTCGGCTGGGCCTCGGCCCGGCTGGACGACGTGGCGGGCTGGCCGGGCGCCCGGCTGACCGCCCTGCTGACCGTCGCCGCCGCGCCGCAGCCGCGCACCGCCTGGCGGGTCTGGCGCCGGGACGGCTCGGCGCACCCGAGCCCGAACGCCGGCCAGGCCGAGTCCGCCTTCGCGGGCGCGGTCGGCGTCCGGCTGGGCGGCACCCTGCAGTACGGCGAGCGGGTCGAGCACCGACCCGTCCTGGGCGCCGAACTGCGGCCGGTCACGGTGGACGACATCGAGCGGGCCTGCGTGCTCTCCCGGAGGGTGGGCGCGCTGGCCCTGGGTACGACCGTGGCGGGGCACGTCGCACTGCGACTGCTGGCCGGCCGCGGAAGCAGAAGCGGAAAGGGACGGGCATGAGCAACGCGCTGCTGGTCGCAGGGACGACCTCGGACGCGGGCAAGAGCGTGGTGACGGCGGGCATCTGCCGCTGGCTGGCCCGCCGCGGGGTCGCGGTGGCGCCGTTCAAGGCGCAGAACATGTCGCTGAACTCCTTCGTCACCGCCGACGGCGCCGAGATCGGCCGGGCCCAGGCGATGCAGGCGCAGGCCGCCCGGGTGGAGCCGGAGGCGGCCATGAACCCGGTGCTGCTCAAGCCCGGCGCCGACGGCCGCAGCCAGGTCGTGCTGCTCGGCCGGCCGGTCGCCGAGGTCGGTGCGCTGGACTACCGCGAGCGCAAGCCCGTCCTGCTGGAGCGGGCCCTGGAGTGCCTGGCGGACCTGCGCCGCCGCTACGACGTGGTGGTCTGCGAGGGCGCCGGCTCGCCCGCCGAGATCAACCTGCGCGACCGGGACATCGCCAACATGGGCCTGGCCACCGCGGCCGGACTGCCCGTGGTGGTGGTCGGCGACATCGACCGCGGCGGCGTCTTCGCGGCCATGTACGGGACGCTGGCGTTGCTGTCCGCGGAGGACCAGCGGCACGTGGCCGGCTGGTTCGTCAACAAGTTCCGCGGCGACGCCCGGCTGCTCGCCCCCGGGCTGGAGATGCTCCACGGGCTGACCGGCCGCCCGGTGCTGGGCACCCTGCCGATGCTGCCGGGCCTGTGGCTGGACGCCGAGGACTCGCTGGACCTGTCGACCGTGGTGGACCGGGTGGACGGCCGCGGCCCGCTCGGCGCGGACGTGCTGCGGGTGGCCGTGGTGCGCTTCCCCCGGCTCTCCAACTTCACCGACGTGGACGCGCTCGCGCAGGAGCCGGGCGTGCTGGTGCGCTGGGCGACCCGGCCGGAGGAGCTGGCCGACGCCGACCTGGTGGTGCTGCCCGGCACCCGGGCCACCGTCGCCGACCTGGCCTGGCTGCGCGAGCGCGGCCTGGAACCGGCGCTGAAGGCCCGCGCGGCGGCCGGGCTGCCGGTGCTCGGGGTCTGCGGCGGCTACCAGATGCTGGCGGGCTCGATCGTCGACGAGGTGGAGTCCGGGGCCGGCGAGGTCGCCGGTCTCGGACTGCTGCCGACGCGCGTGCGGTTCGGCGCCGAGAAGGTGCTCGGCCGGCCGGTCGGCGAGGCGTACGGGCACCGGGTCGAGGGCTACGAGATCCACCACGGGGTGGTCGAGGTGGAGGGCGGCGAGCCCTTCCTGGACGGCTGCCGGGTCGGCCAGGTC
Organism: Kitasatospora sp. NPDC051702; assembly: GCF_040681575.1. Lineage (NCBI taxonomy): Bacteria > Bacillati > Actinomycetota > Actinomycetes > Kitasatosporales > Streptomycetaceae > Kitasatospora > Kitasatospora sp. NPDC051702. The sequence continues at coordinate 37,783 of NZ_JBFAZB010000026.1, read as the reverse complement.
TGGGGCACCACCTGGCACGGCGCGCTGGAGAACGACGGGTTCCGCCGCGAACTCCTGCGCGAGGTCGCCGGATCGGCGGGCCGCGCGTTCGTGCCCGCGCCGGACACGTCCTTCGCCGAGGCGCGCGAGGCCCGGCTGGACCGGCTGGGCGACCTGATCGAGGAGCACGCGGACACCGACGCGCTCTGGAAGCTGATCGAGGGCGGGGTGCCGGCGGCCGGATCGCTGCCGTTCCTGGCGCCCGGGGCACCTGGGGAGTATGCATGAGTGACGTCCGCTATCCGTTCACCGCGATCGTCGGCATGGCCGACCTGCGGCTCGGGCTGCTGCTCAACGCGGTCTCCCCGGCCGTGGGCGGCGTGCTCGTGCGCGGCGAGAAGGGCACCGCGAAGTCGACGATGGTGCGCGCCCTGGCCGGCCTGCTGCCGTCCATCGCCGCCGTCGACGGCTGCCGCTTCGCCTGCGACCCGGCCGGGCCGGACCCGCAGTGCCCGGACGGCCCGCACCCGGCCGCCGGCAGCCACGAACGCCCGTCCCAGCTGGTCGAGTTGCCGGTCGGCGTGGCCGAGGACCGGATCGTCGGCTCGCTCGACCTCGAGCGGGCGCTGGCCGAGGGCGTCAAGGCGTACGAGCCGGGGCTGCTCGCCAAGGCGCACCGCGGCGTGCTCTACATCGACGAGGTCAACCTGCTGCAGGACCACGTGGTGGACCTGCTGCTGGACGCCGCCGCGATGGGCCGCTCCTACGTCGAGCGCGAGGGCGTGTCGGTGCGGCACGCGGCCCGCTTCCTGCTGGTCGGCACGATGAACCCGGAGGAGGGCGAGCTGCGGCCGCAGCTGCTCGACCGCTTCGGCCTCACCGTCGAGATCGCCGCCACCCGGGAGCCCGCCGAGCGGGCCGAGGTGGTCCGCCGCCGGCTCGCCTACGACGCGGACCCGGCCGGCTTCGCCGCGCGGTTCGCCGAGGACGAGCGGGCGCTCGCCGGGCGCATCACCGCCGCCCGGGAGCTGCTCCCGGAGGTCGAGCTGACCGACACCGCACTGCGGCAGATCACCGCGGTGTGCGCCGCGTTCGAGGTGGACGGGCTGCGCGCCGACATCGTGATGGCCCGCACCGCCGTCGCGCTCGCCGCCTGGGACGGACGCACGGAGGTGCTGGAGGAGGACGTCCGCAAGGCCGCCCGGCTGGCCCTGCCGCACCGGCGCCGCCGCAACCCCTTCGACGCCCCGGGGCTGGACGAGGAGCAGCTGGAACGGACGCTGGAGGAGCACGCCCAGCCGGAGACCGAGCCCGAACCCGAGCCGGAGGGCGACGGCCCCGACGGCGGCGACCCGGACGGGGACGGCCCGGACGGCGGCGGTGACGGCGGCCCGGGCGACGGCGGCCCCGACGGCGGCGGCGCACCCGAGCCGACCGGCGACGCGGCCCCGGAGACCTCCGCCCCGGAGCCCGCCCCCGCGGACGCCCCGGCGGAGGCCGGAGCACCCGAGCCGCAGCCCGTCCCGGCCCAGCACCCCGCCCCCGCCCGGGAGTCGGCGCCGGTCGCGGCCGGCGACCCGTACCGGACCCGGCTGTTCACCGTCCAGGGCACCGGCCGCGGCGCCCAGGGCCGCCGCTCCCCCGCCGAGACCAGCGCCGGCCACACCGTGCGCGCCCGCCGGCCGCAGGGCACCCTCAGCCGGCTGCACCTCACCGCCACCCTGCAGGCCGCCGCGCCGCACCAGGTCGCCCGCGGGCGCGACGGCCGCGCCCTGGTGCTGCACAAGGACGACTTCCGGGAGCAGGTGCGCCGCGGCCGCGAGTCCAACCTGGTGCTGTTCGTCGTGGACGCCTCCGGCTCGATGGCGGCCCGGCAGCGGATGACCGCCGTCAAGGGCGCCGTGCTGTCCCTGCTGATGGACGCCTACCAGCGCCGCGACAAGATCGGCATGATCACCTTCCGCGGCACCGGCGCCGAGCTGGCCCTGCCGCCCACCTCGTCCGTGGAGGTCGGCGCGGCCCGGCTGGAGTCGCTGCCCACCGGCGGCCGGACCCCGCTGGCCGCCGGGCTGCTGCGCGCGCACGAGGTGCTGCGGGTGGAACGGCTCCGCGACCCCGACCGCCGGCCGCTGCTGGTCCTGGTGACCGACGGCCGCGCCACCGGCGGACGCGACGCGCTCGCCGACTCCCGGCGTGCCGCCGGGCTCCTCGCCGCCCAGCGCACCGCCAGCGTCGTGCTGGACTGCGAGTCCGGCCCCGTCCGCCTCGGCCTCGCCCGCACCCTGGCCGGGCTGCTCGGCGGCAGCGCCGTCAGCCTGGACGAGCTGCGCGCCGAGGGCGTCGCCTCGCTCGTCCGCGCCAACCGACCCGTCACCACCTCGATGCGAAAGGCGGCCTGAGCCGACATGCCCAAGGGTGTCCCCGAAAGCGTCCCCGACGACGGCCTGACGACCCGTCAGCGCCGTACCCAGCCGATCACCGCCGTGCACACCGGCCCCGGGAAGGGCAAGTCCACGGCCGCCTTCGGCATGGCGCTGCGGGCCTGGAACCAGGGCTGGTCGGTCGGGGTGTTCCAGTTCGTGAAGTCCGCCAAGTGGAAGGTCGGCGAGGAGAACGCACTGCGCGTCCTCGGCGCCTCCGGCGAGGGCGGCACCGTCGACTGGCACAAGATGGGCTCCGGCTGGTCCTGGATCCAGCGCTCCGCCGAGCAGGAGATGACCAGCGAGGAGGCGGCCAAGGAGGGCTGGGAGCAGGTCAAGCGCGACCTCGCCGCCGAGACCTACCGCTTCTACGTGCTGGACGAGTTCACCTACCCGATGCACTGGGGGTGGATCGACCCGGCCGAGGTGGTGGCCGTGCTCGAGGACCGCCCCGGCAGCCAGCACGTCGTCATCACCGGCCGGTACGCACCCGAGGCGCTGACCGGCGCCGCCGACCTGGTCACCGAGATGACCAAGGTGAAGCACCCCATGGACGCCGGCCGCAAGGGCCAGCGCGGTATCGAGTGGTAGCCCCGAGAACGTGAACATCCCCCGCCTCGTCATCGCCGCGCCCTCCTCGGGCGCCGGCAAGACCACCGTCGCCACCGGCCTGATCGCGGCACTCGCCGCGCGCGGGCTGGCGGTGTCCCCGCACAAGGTCGGCCCCGACTACATCGACCCGGGCTACCACGCGCTCGCCGCCGGGCGCCCGGGCCGCAACCTGGACGCCTTCCTCTGCGGGCCGGAACGGGTCGCACCGCTGTTCCTGCACGGCGCGGCCGGGGCGGACGTGGCGGTGGTCGAGGGGGTCATGGGCCTGTTCGACGGGGCGTCCGGGCGCGGCGAGCTGGCCTCCACCGCCCACGTCGCCAAGCTCCTGCGGGCCCCGGTGGTGCTGGTGGTCGACGGCTCCTCGCAGTCCCGCTCGGTGGCCGCGCTGGTGCACGGCTTCGCCTCCTGGGACCCGGAGGTCCGGCTGGCCGGGGTGATCCTCAACCGGGTCGCCTCCGACCGGCACGAGCACCTCCTGCGGGAGGCCCTGGAGGAGGGCTCCGGCGTCCCCGTCCTCGGCGCGCTGCGCCGCTCCGCCGCCGTCGCCACGCCCTCCCGCCACCTCGGGCTGATCCCCGCGGTGGAACGCTCGGCGGAGGCCCTCAAGGCCGTCGCCGACATGGGCGAGCTCGTCGCCTCCTCCGTCGACCTGGACGCGCTGCTCGAACTCGCCCGCACCGCACCCGACCTGGCCGCCGACCCGTGGGACCCGACCGCCGAGGTCGCACCCGTCCCCGGGGCGCCGCGGATCGCCGTGGCCGGCGGGGCCGCGTTCTCCTTCTCGTACGCCGAGAACGCCGAACTGCTCACCGCCGCGGGCGCGCAGGTCGTCCCGTTCGACCCGCTGCACGCCTCCGCGCTGCCGGAGGGCACCGCCGGCCTCGTCATCGGCGGCGGGTTCCCCGAACTCTACGTGCGGGAGCTCAGCGGGAACGCCGAACTGCGCGGCGCCATCGCCGCGTTCGCCGCGGACGGCGGCCCGATCGCCGCCGAGTGCGCCGGACTGCTCTACCTGGGGCGGGAACTGGACGGCCTGCCGATGTGCGGCGTCCTGGACACCGGCGCCCGGATGACCGAACGCCTCACCCTCGGCTACCGGGAGGCCGTCGCCCTGCACGACTCCCCGCTCGCCCCGGCCGGCACCCGCCTGCGCGGCCACGAGTTCCACCGGACGGTCTGCGAACCGGGCGCCGGCGACCACCCCGCCTGGGGCTGGCACCTGCCCACCGGCCCGCGCACCGAGGGCTTCGCCGGCGGCACCGTGCACGCCTCCTACCTCCACCTGCACTGGGCCGGATCGCCCGCCCTGGCGGCCTCGTTCGCGGCGGCCGCGGCGGCGTTCGACGCCGGGACGGAACGGGACGCCCGCCCCTAGGGAGCGTCCTTAGGATGTGGGCATGCACGTGATCGTCCTCAACGGCGGCTCCAGCTCCGGCAAGTCCAGCATCGCCCGGCTCCTCCAGGAACGGCTCCCGGACCCGTGGCTGCACCTCGGCGCGGACACCCTGGTCGACGCGCTGCCGGCCCGGCTGCGGGACGGCGGCGAGGGCATCGGCGGCCTGGCGGACGGCGACGGCACGGTCGGCGTCGGAGCGGCCTTCGCGGCCCTGGACGCCGCCTGGACGCTCGGCGTCGCGGCGATGGCCCGGGCCGGGGCGCGGATCGTGGTGGACGAGGTCTTCCTCGGCGGCGCCGCCTCGCAGCAGCGGTGGCGCGCCGCGCTGGACGGCCTGGACGTGCTCTGGGTCGGCGTGCGCTGCGAGCCGGCCGTGGCCGCCGCCCGGGAGGCCGCGCGCGGCGACCGGGTCCCCGGCATGGCGGCCGCCCAGGCCGAGTCCGTCCACCGGGGCGTCTCGTACGACCTGCTCGTGGACACCTCCCGGACCGCACCCGGCGACTGCGCCGGGCTGATCGCCGCACGACTGGCCGCACCCGCGCAAGCCTGAGGTCGGACCCTACAGCGCGAGGGTCCGCCAGCCCCGGGTGATCTGCTCGTGGAGGGCCGCCGGGTCCGGCGCCGTCGACCGGGCCGCCTCCAGCGCGGCCAGCAGGCCGGTGCCGTCCGCCGGGCGCTCCGCCGGGTCGACGGCCAGGGCACGGGTGACGACGGCCGCGAGCGCCGGGTCGAGGGCCTGGACCGCCGCCAGCGCGGCCGGTTCGGGCCCGGTGTCCACGATCCGGCGGATCACCGCCCCCGTGCTGGTCGCCGCGAACGGGCTGGCGCCGTGCGCCGCGCACACCACGCAGCACGCCCAGGCCCACACGTCGGCGGCCGTGCCGACCGGCTCGTCCCCGAACTGCTCCGGCGCCATGTACGTCAGCGTGCCCGGCCCGCCGCCGGTCATCGTCAGCCGGGTGCCGTCCACGATCGCCGCGATGCCGAAGTCGAGCAGCCGCGGGCCGGCCGTGGTCAGCATGATGTTGGCGGGCTTGAGGTCCCGGTGGACGAGCCCGAGCCGGTGCACTCCGGACAGGGCCACCGCCAGCGCCAGCGCGAGGGCGCGCAACGCCTCCGCGGAACGGATCGGCCCCTGCTCGCGCAGGTGGACGTCCAGCGGGCGGCCGTCCAGGAGCTCCATGGCCAGGAAGGGCCGGCCGGCGTCCACCCCGGAGTCGAGCACCCGGGCGGTGTAGGCGCCGGGCACCATCGCCAGCACCTCGGACTCCCGTTGGAAGCGGCGCAACAGCTCGGTGTCGGTGAGCAGTTCGAGGTTGATGGTCTTCAGCGCGACCTGCGTGGCGGAGCCCTGGCGCTGCGCCAGGTACACCGTGCCCATGCCGCCGGAGCCGATCCGCCCGAGCAGCTGGTAGCCGCCGATCGTCCGCGGCTCGTGCTGCCCGAGGGGCTGCCCGGCGAGAGGCCGGGCCGGCTGGGCGGGCGCCGCGAACGGCTGGGCGGGCTGGGCGGGCTGGGCCGCCGGAACGTGCTGCGTCGGGACGTACGGCGGCGGCGGGGTGGCCGCGACCGCGTGGCTCACGGGTGCCGTCGGCGCGGTCGGTGCGGCCGGCGCGGCGGTGTCCGGCCCGGCGACGACCGGCTCGTGCTTCCTGCTGGTGACCGTCGCGCCGATCTGGAACAGCATGACGGCCAGGATCAGCCAGTACGGCAGGACGAACGCGCCGATCACCGCACGGGCGGCGAGCAGGGCCAGGACCCGGAGCCGGGTGGCGCGTGCCGCCCAGACCCGTGCCGGCATGCGGCGGGTCAGCAGGTTGCGCTGGGTCAGGTACCAGAACAGCAACCAGAGCACCAGGGCCGAGACCGCCGGGGCGAGGTACCAGGGCTCCGCCGTGTGCAGCGCCAGGTGCGCCGCCACGCCCAGGTAGCGCGCGTTGTCGGGGTCGATCGGCTCCCGCAGCATCCGCAGGAGGGGCGTTTCGCCGGCGAACAGCAGAACTTCCAGCCCCACCACGCAGACGAGCCCCACGACGGGCGCGGCGATGAACGGCGCCAGACTGGCCGGCGCACCCGCGCCCACGGCGGCCGCCGCCCGCTGCCGCTCCCCCCGCTGGATCCAGACCAGCAGCGGCAGCGACACCACCCGCACCACCAGCAGCACGAGCAGCAGGACCACCGGTACGACGAGGACGACCACGCTCATGCTCTCCCCCTTGGCCGATCGCGCACCCGGAGTATAGGGCTCCCGGGCGACCCCAGACCCACCCCTGTCGACTTCCCGTCAGGCGGCCTGCCCCGGCGGCCGATTACGTGTCGGTGTCCTTCGGGTGCCGGGGCGAGGCGTAGACGAGGTGCACGGTGCGGGCCGCCTCGTCCACCAGGTACCGCACCCGGCCGCCGGCGGTCACCTCGTACTCCCACTGCGGCAGCTCGACACCCCCGAAGACCCGGGTCGCCAGGCGCCCACGGAGGCGGTGCTGCCGATCGGGGTCGGACCTGGCGAGGGGGTTCGCCCGCAGCGCCTCGAAGCAGCGGCGGGTGTTGCCCGGGGCCTCGGCGCACAGCTCGCCCCAGCCCTTGGCCGCCTCGCTGGTGCCGAAGCGCAGCCGCCACTCGGCGCCGACCGCCGGCGGTGCGACGTCTTCTCCTCGCTTGGGGCTCACGGCTCGATCACCTCTCCGTGATCGAGGCCGGGCAGGGGGCTGCCGAGCTCGGCGGCCAGGTCGGGATCCGCCAGCACTCTGGCGGTGGCGCGCCATTCCGCTATCACGCGGTGCAGATTGGCGTGCACGTCGAGCTCGACGACGTCGCGCGTGGCGTCGACCAGGTCGACGACGAACTCGCGCACCTCCTGCGCGGACAGGTGCCTGACCCAGGGGAAGACGGCGGGCAGGGCCAGGAGCACGGCCCGCGCGCCCTCGTCGCTGCCGATCAGCGCGGTGAACAGCCGGGCGGTGACGTCCGCCGTCTCCTCGCGCTGACGGTCATGACGCTCCGTGGTGAGGTACAGGTCCTCGCCGTCACGCCGCGTGACGTGCACGCGCTGGGCCCGCGCCACGGTGTCCGCGACGCGCTTGGAGTTCTTCGACAGGTCGGAGAAGGACACGGTGAGGGTCGCCATGCATCGACGCTAGTTCGGAACACGATCCGAAGTCAATCGCGATTGCGGCGCGCGGGTGGACGACCCGTGCGCCGCCGCGGAGGGTGCGGCTAGAGGGGCTCGGTGTCGCCGTGGGCGATGAGGAGTTTGCGCAGCAGGGCGTCGAGCCGGGCGCGCTCGGCGGGGTCGAGGGCGGCGAGGATGCGCTCCTCGTTGCGGACGTGGCCGTCCAGGGCGGAGTCGATGAGCTCCTTGCCCGCCGGAGTGAGGCGCACCAGGACGGCGCGGCGGTCGTCCGGGCAGGGGCCGCGCTCGACCAGGCCCTTGGCGGACAGCCGGTCGACCCGGTTGGTGATGGCACCGGAGGTGACCATCGCGGCCTTGAGCAGGGCGCGGGCGTTGAGCTCGTAGGGCTCGCCGGAGCGGCGGAGGGTGGCCAGGACGTCGAACTCGGAGGAGTCCAGACCGCAGGAGGCGAAGTACTCCCGCAGGGCGCCGTCGACCCGGATGTTGAGGCGTCGCATCCGGCCGATCAGACCGATGGCCTCGGCGTTGAGGTCCGGGCGGGTCCTGGTCCACTGGTCCACGATGTCGTCGACGGTGTCGCGCTGCTGCATGGTCGGCCACCTCCCTACGGCCCGGGCGGACCGCCGACAACTATCTTAACATTCACATACTTGACGTTCACTCACTTCGGGGCGTAGAACTTATCTCAACGTTCAGATAATCAACGTTGAGGGGGATTCCATGTTCGGGACCCGAGCAGGAGTAGCGGTCACCGCGGCGCTCGCACCGGCGGCCTGGGGCACGACCTACCTGGTGACGACCCAGCTGCTGCCCGACGGTCGGCCGCTGCTGCTCGCCGCCCTGCGCGCCCTGCCGGCCGGGCTGCTCCTGCTGCTGATCGGCCGCAGACTGCCCAAGGGGCGCTGGTGGGGGCGGGCGGCGGTGCTCGGCATGCTGAACATCGGACTGTTCTTCCCGCTCACCTTCGTCGGCGCCTACCGGCTCCCCGGCGGCGTCGCGGCCACCATCGGGGCGATCCAGCCCCTGCTCGTCGCCGGGCTCTCGGCCGGCGTGCTCGGGGTGCGGCCGGGGCGGCGGGCACTGCTCGCCGGGCTGGCCGGCCTCGGCGGCGTCGCCCTGCTGGTGCTGAAGGCCGGCGCCCGGCTGGACGGCGTCGGGATCGCCGCGATGGTCACCGCGATCGCGCTGATGGCCACGGGGACCGTCCTCACCCGGCGCTGGGGCCGCCCCGAGGGTGCCACGCTGCTCGACCTGACGGCCTGGCAGCTGCTGGCCGGCTCGCTCTTCCTGGTACCGCTCGCCGGCCTGGTCGAGGGTGCGCCGCCCGCACTGAGCGCCGCCAACCTGGCCGGCTTCGCCTACCTCGGACTGTTCAGCACCGCCCTCGGGTACGTGCTCTGGTTCCGCGGCATCGAACGGCTGGGTGCCGGGCCGACCTCCTTCCTCGGACTGGTCAACCCGGTGGTCGCGACCGTCGGCGGCCTCGTCGTCCTCGGCCAGACCCTCACCGGATGGCAGCTCCTCGGGCTGCTGCTCGCCCTCGGCGCGATGTTCGCGGGCCAGGCACCGGCCCGGCGGCCGGCCCCCGCGGCACCGGGCGAGGCCGCCGCAGCGACCGGCACCGCCGAACGGGTCACCCCCCGCACGGCCGCCGCGCCCCGCACACCCGCCGTACCCGTCACCCCCGTCGTACCCGCCGCCCGCTGACCCGCCGCCCCACTGACCGACTGACCGACTGACCCGGATCAAGGAACACGAGGAACACACCGTGCACTACGTCGTCATCACCCGCACCGACCTGACCCCCGACGCCGCCCTCGGCCACTACCTCGCCAACGTCGGCGCCACGATGGAGCCCTACCGGGGCCGACTGCTCGCCTTCGGCGCCCCGGCCCGGCTGGAGGGGGACACCGCGTACACCAGGACCGCGATCCTGGAGTTCCCCACCGAGGCCGACGCCCACGGCTGGTACGGCTCCCCCGCCTACCAGGCCCTCGCGGCCTGGCGCATCGAGACCATGGGACACCCCGTCACCGTCGCGGCCGTCGCCGGCCTGACCGGCTGAGCCGCCCGGCCGGACACCGGACGGCCCACCCCCGCGCCACCCCCCCCTCAGAACAGCCCGAGGCCCCGCCGTTCACCGGCGGGGCCTCGGGCGTGCGGGTGGTGCCGCGCTCAGCCGCTGGCCCGGACGTAGATGTCGGCCGCGCCCGGGGGGCCGCCCGGGATGGTGGCGACGTAGATGCGGCGGGCGGTGGCCGGGGTGCGGGCGGGCGTCGGCCTCGGCCCGGCGGTCGTCGTGGGCGCCGGCGAGGGTGTCACCGTCACTTCAGGGGCGGGGGTGGGTGACGGGTCGGGGGTGGGCGGCACCGGGTCGGCCGTCCCGGCGTCGGGGCCCGGCCGGGGCTCGGTGTCCGTCCGGGGCTCGGAGTCCGGGGCGGCGTCCGGATCCGCGCCCGGATCCGGGTCCGCGTCCGGGTCTCCGGTCGGATCCCCGTCCGGGGCACCCGGATCGGTGTCGGCCGCCAGGAGGCCGGGGGACGCCGCGTCGGCCACCGTGGCCGGGGACGAGCCGGGCGTGACCGTCGCCGCGACCAGCGGGGCCGGCGTGGCCGTGGGCGTCAGGGTCGGCGAGGGCATGGCCGTGGGCGTGGGCGCCGGGGTCGGCGAGGGCGGCGGGACGTCCGCGGCGGTCTCCGGGAGCTCCGGCGCCTCGACCGGCTCGTCGCCGCCGAGGGCCTCGGCGAGGTCGGGCGGCAGCGGGGCCGCGGCGCCGGGGGCGGGGAGGTCGTAGGTGCGCAGGAAGTCGCCGAGGCCGACGCCCCGGCCGGTGACCCGGTAGTGCAGGTAGGCGACGGGGGCGCCGTCCGCGGTGCGCGTGTACACGGCACCGACCGGGACGTAGTACCGGTCGGCGCCCGGGTGCTGGGAGGGGTGGAGGCCGGCGAGCAGTTCGGCGCGGTCGCGGTCCGTCTCGCGGCCGTCCAGCCCGATCGTCAGCGAGTTGACGCCGCGCACGACCAGGGCCGCCGCGACGGAGACGCAGAGCACCAGCCCGACGGCGACGGTGCGCCGCAGGACCGGTCGGCCGTGCAGGACCGGCCAGGAGTCGGTGACCGTCCGCTCCGGTGGGATGCCGTCCACGGTTCTCGTTCCCCCGTTCGATCAGGACGTCATTGTGCTCGACGAGGGACCGTATCCGAGAGTTCCTCAGCCCTGGTAGGCGGGGGCTAGAGCCGCCTCGGTGACCCGCCGCGCGGCGCCGCTCCCGTCGGCGGGGACGGTCCACAGGTCGGCGCCGTAGTCACCGGGCAGGGCGTAGAGCAGGTCGCCCCGGCCGGACCAGACCGCTTGGTCGTCGATGTTGCGCTGCTCGGCGGTGGCGGTCTCGGTCATGGTGGCGAGGTCGAGGACGTAGAGGCGCCAGGGCGCGTCGGCGGACAGGCCGGGCACGCGCTTCTTGTAGGCGATGCGGGTGCCGTCCGGGGAGAGCGAGGGGCACTCGACGTTCTCGTGCAGGGTGGTGAGGGTGCGGGCGGCGAGGTCGCCGCGGACCAGGTAGGTCCGGCCCCCGCTGGCGAGGGTGGCGTAGAAGGCTTCGTCGTCGGCGAAGGTGACGCCCCAGATGTTGACGTCGTGGGCCTGGTACGGCTTGCCGTCCTTGACGACGGCGAACTCCTCGAGGTTCTCCCGCAGGTTCCAGTCGCGGACGTCGACGATGGAGGTGCGGGTGGAGAAGTCGGTCCCCGCGTACGAGTCGCCGCTGACGAAGACCGTCCAGGCGGCGAGGTGGCCGGACGGCGAGACCCGGGAGCGGGTGGGGATGCCGGCGGCCGGGAAGGCGCGGCGCTCGCGCAGGTGGTCGTCGAGGACGACCGCGCGGTAGGTGTCCTCCAGGGCGCCGTGCTGGGCCTGGAGGCAGATGCCGGTGCCGGCGGCGGCGTAGAAGCGCAGGCACCGGACGCCGGAGGCGGTGCGCGGGCCGTCGGGCCGGTCCGCGGGGACGGCGGTCAGCTCGTCGCGGTGCGGCCCCCAGGCCATGTTGCGGAAGACGAGTCGTCGCCCGCCCGCGGGATCCCCGAGCGTGACGGTGCCCTCGGTGACGGCGGGGCCGCCGGGCTGGTCCTGGTCGCGGCGGGCGGTGCGGTCGGCCGCGCGGAGGACGGCCCCGGTGCCGACGGCCCCGAGCAGCAGCACGGCGACCAGCAGGACGAGCACTCTGGTCCGGTTCTGGAGTCGGTTCACCTGGGGTCCTCGGGGGCGACGGTCTCGGATGCGGCGGTCTCGGACGGAATCGGAGCGGACGCGGGCGGCGCGGACGTGGTCGGCGTGGACGCGGCCGTCCCGGGCTCGTCGGGCCCCCCGGCCTCGCGCAGCACCGCCGTCGCACCGAGCACGCACAGCGCGAGCGCGCCGGCCGACCAGCCCAGCGCGGCGGTCCCGCCGACCGCGCTCCACAGCGCGCCGAACAGCAGCGAGCAGGCGAACCGGGCCAGCGCCTGCCCGGTGCCGACCAGCGCGAGCCCGGCGCCGCGCTGCTCGGCCGGGACGGCGTCCGCCGCCGCGGCGGCCAGCACCCCGTCGGTGGCGGCGTAGAAGGCGCCGTGCAGCAGCAGCACGCAGACCACCGCGGGCACCCCGCTGACCGGCGAGAACAGCAGTAGCCCGTACGCGAGCAGCAGGAGCGCGTGCCCGGCGAGGAAGAGCCGGCGGCGGCCGATCCGGTCGGCCAGCGCGCCGAGCGGGACGGCGAGCAGCAGGAAGGCCGCGGCGGTGCCGAGCGGCAGCAGCGGGAAGAGGTGGGTGGGGAGGTCGAGCCGCCGCTGGACGAGCAGGTAGAGGAAGGAGTCGCTGACGGTGGTGAGGCCGAGCAGTACGGCGCAGAGGGTGAGCCGGCGGAGCCCGGGCAGGCGCAGCAGGGTGAGGCTGTCGCGCAACGAGGGGGCGGCGGCCGACGGTTCGTCGGCCGGCTGCCGGCCGGGCACGAACAGCAGCAGGATCAGCACGCCCAGGACGGCGATGCAGGCGCTGACCGTGAACACCGCGTCGTAGCCGTGTCGTTCGCCGCCGTCGGCGAGCAGCGGGCCACCGGCCAGCCGCAGCACCAGGAAGGCGGTGAGCGGGCCGAGCAGGGCGCCGGCGGTGTCCATCGCCCGGTGGACGCCGAACGCCCGGCCGCGGTGGGCGGGTTCGGTGGCGAGCGAGATCATCGCGTCCCGGGGGGCGGTGCGCAGGCCCTTGCCGGTGCGGTCGACGGCGATCACGGCGCCGATCAGCGGCACGGTGTGGGCGAGCAGCAGCAGCGGTTTGCAGAGCGCCGACAGCCCGTAGCCGACGGCGGCGACGGCCTTGTGCCGGGCGGCCCCGTCGCGGCCGCGACGGTCGGCGAGGTGGCCGCCCGCGAGCCGGACGAGGGCGCTGAAGCCGTTCTGGATGCCGTCCAGCAGGCCGAAGCCGAGCGGGGAGAGACCGAGGCCGGTGAGCAGGTAGAGCGGCAGCACGGCGCTGACCATCTCGGAGGAGACGTCGGTGACCAGGCTGACGGCGCCGAGGGCGAGGACGGTGCCCGGCACGGCGCGCCAGGCGGCGCCGCGCCGCCCCGGGAGGCCGGGGGCGGCGGCCGGGCCGGGGCCGGGCGCAGGGCCGGGGCCAGGGCCAGGGCCGGCGGGAGCCTTGGAGCTGCGGGAGTCCGCGACGTACACGGGCGTCAGTTCCGGAGGTCGGTGACGACGGCGGCGGTGGCCGTGGCGTTGGCGGTACCGGGGGTGCGGAGTCGTGCGAAGGCCATCGGGTCCTCCGTGCGTCGGGGCTGCCTGGCTGGAGCGCCGAGAACAGTAGGATCGCGCCGGTGTCGTGTACGGCACAAGGCAGGTGAAGAACAGACGAACACCTGCCGCCCGCGGGCGGTCGACGTCACAGTCGTCCGGATTGACCCGTTCCGCCCGGGCGTGGTGGGATCACGGGGGCTCGGGCCCGCCCGGCGGATCCTGCCCCCGGGACGAAGGAGAGCGGTACGTGATCGGACTGGTCGCCCTCGGCGCGTCCGGACGCCTGCTGGCCGAGGAGATCCACGCCGCCTGGCCCGACACCACCCGCATCCACCAGGCCCGCGTCTCCGCCTGCTTCGGCCCGACCGAGGCCCTGGCGTACGCCCTGGACCGGCACGACCTGGTGGTCTGCCTCGCCCCCGTAGCCGTTACCGTGCGGCTGTACGCGGACGGCCTCCCGCCAGGCCGGCGCCGCCCCGGCCTGGTCAGCCTGGACCTCGACCTGCGGTACGCCGTCCCGCTGACCAGGCGCGACACCGGTGCCGAGGAGCTGGCGGTGGAACTGGCCGCGCTGCTGGGCGTGCGGGCGGTCCTGACCGGCACGCCGGCTCCGGCCGGCGGCGACGCACCCGCCGACGCACCCCCCGCCTCCGGCCTGCGCCAGACCGACCGGCGGCACGGCGACCAGCAGCACGGCGCCCGGCAGCACCGCGACCAGCACCACGGCGACCAGCAGCACGGCGACCGGACCCGCCCGGCCGAGGGCGGGCTCCCGACGCAGCCGCGCAGCCTCGTCGTCGGGGTCGGCGCGGGCGCCCGCGCCGAGCAGACCGAGGTGATCCGGCTGCTGCTGGACGCGCTCCGGGACGCGGGCCTGTCCCGCGGGTCGGTCGCCCGGCTGGCGACGGTGACGGGCAAGGCGGACCACCCGGCGGTGCGCTGGGCGGCGTTCTGCCTCGGCTCCGTCCCCGTGGACGAACACCCGGCGGACGTCCTGGCCACGGTGGCGGTGCCGAACCCCTCCGACCTGGTCGGGGCGGCCGTCGGCACCCCCAGCGTCGCCGAGGCGGCGGCACTGGCCAGCGCGCCCGGCGGTGAACTCGTCGTCGCCAAGCGGAAGTCGGCCCTGGCGACGGTCGCGGTCGCGCGGTCCGCGGTGCGCGGGCGGCTCGCCCTGGTCGGCCTCGGCCCCGGGGAACCGGACCTCCTGGTGCCGCGCGCGGCGGCCGAACTGCGGCGCGCCCACAGCGTCGTGGGCCCCGTCGAGGCCGTCGGAGCAGTCGAGTCGATCGCCGGACTGCTGCGGCCCGGCACCCGGCGGATCACCGCCGGGGACCACGCCCGGACGGCCGTCGACCTCGCCTCGCTCGGACAGGCCGTCGCCCTGGTCGCACTCGGCGACGGCACCGGGCTCGCCGTCCCGCCCGGCCCGTACGACGTCCACCGCGTCCCCGGCCTGCCCGGCCACCCGCAAGGAGACCCCGCGTGACCGCGACCGAACCCGACCTGCGCCACCACGGTGACGCCGAGGTGCGCGCCGACGGGCTCGGCCTGGTCGACCTGGCCGTCAACGTCCGCACCGGCACGCCGCCGGCCTGGCTGCGCGAGCGCCTCGCGGCCACCCTCGGCGACCTCGCCGCCTACCCCGACCAGGGCGCCGCCCGCGCCGCGGTGGCCGCCCGGCACCGGCGGCCGGCGAACGAGGTGCTGCTCACCTCCGGGGCCGCCGAGGCCTTCGTCCTGCTGGCGCGCGTCCTGATGGCACGTCACATCGCCGTGGTGCACCCGCAGTTCACCGAGCCGGAGGCGGCGCTGCGGGACGCCGGGCACCGGGTGCACCGGGTGCTGCTCTCCCCCGGGGACGGGTTCCGGCTGGGCGCCGTGCCCGAGGAGGCCGACCTCGTCGTGCTCGGCAACCCGACCAACCCGACCTCCGTCCTGCACCCCGCCGAGGCCGTCGCCGCCCTCGCCCGGCCCGGGCGCACCCTCGTGGTGGACGAGGCGTTCATGGACACCGTGCCGGGCGAGCGGGAGTCCCTCGCCGCCGCCCGCGGGCTGCCCGGACGGGTCGTCGTCCTGCGCAGCCTCACCAAGACCTGGGGCCTGGCCGGACTGCGGATCGGCTACGTGCTCGGGCCGGCCCCGCTGATCGCCGCGCTCGGCGCCGCCCAGCCGCTCTGGCCGGTCTCCACCCCGGCCCTCGCGGCCGCCGAGGCCTGCAGCACCGCGGCGGCACTGGCCGAGGCGGAGCGGGCCGCCGCCGAACTGGCGCTGTGGCGCGCCCACCTGTGCAAGGGCCTGGCCGCGTTCCCGTCCGTGCGGATGTACGGCGAGCCGGCCGCGTCCTTCGTGCTGGTGCGGCTGCCGGGCGCGGCGGCCGTCCGGGAGCGGCTGCGCGCGCACGGCTTCGCGGTCCGGCGCGGGGACACCTTCCCCGGGCTGGGCGAGGAGTGGCTGCGCATCGCCGTCCGGGACGAGGCCACCACCGACCGCTTCCTGGACGCGCTCGCCGCGGTGCTCACCGAGGCCTGAGCCGCCGACCCGGGCCGCTCCCCCGGTCCCGTACCCCGACGCCCCGACGCAGCCAGGCTCTCCGCCACCAGCCCTAACCCACCAGCCCTACCGCGTCGCCCGGCCCGATCCGCCCGGGCACCAGCACCTGCGCGTACACCCCGGCGCAGGGCAGCGCGGGCATGCCCTCCAGCGGGACCAGCCGGTTCTGCTCGGCGGGCACCCGCAGGGCCGCGGTGCGGCGGGGCAGTGGGCCGTGCCGCAGGGTGGGGACGGCGCAGCGCGGGGTCGGCACCAGGACGCGCAGCCGCAGCGTCGGGCCGATCGCCAACTCCCGCCCCACCCAGGCGTTCTCGACGTAGCCCTCGCCCTCGACGCGGATCACCAGGTTCGGGCGGTAGCGCTCCGCCTCCCCGCCGGTGCCGGTCGCGGCGAGCGTGGCCGTGGTGATCAGGTGCACGGGGGCGAAGTCGAAGAAGGTGCCCTCCGGCGCGGCACGGCCCAACTCGTTGACGGTGACCTCGACCTCGGCCGCGACGCCGCGCGCCAGCACCTCCTCGGGCACCGCCCGCTCGATCGCCGCGCCGGGCGGCCGGTCGGCGATCAGCACGACCTTGCGGCCGAGCGCCTCGGACAGCTCCGCCTCGTCCACCGGCCGCCCGTCCGGACCGGTGACGGCCACGCCGCCGCCCGCGGTGGCCGTCGCGGTGTAGTCGAGCAGTCCGGCCCACCGGCGCGGGTTCTTGGCGCTGGCGACCCGGCCGGTCGCGACGTCCAGCAGGGCGCGGCCGCGGTCCCCGGCCAGGCCGCGCGCGGTCACCTCGACGGACCCGCCGAGCTCCTCCCCCAGCAGCGACTTCACCGGGTAGCGCCGCAGCCGTTCGACCGTCCCGATCACCGGCCGGCCGCCCCTCCGCCGACCGCCCCGCCGCCGTCCACCCCGCCGCCGAGCGCCCCGTCACCGGCCGCCCAGTCCCGCAGGGTCGCGAAGTCGCCCGCGCGCAGGCCGATCCGGGGGTTGACGTGGAGGGCGAGCGCCGGACCGGGGTGGTGGGCGGCGATCCACTCGGCGTCCTGCGGGCCGAGTTCGTCGTCCACCCAGACGAAGGGCCGCCCGGCCGCCCAGGCCACCACGTCCCGGGTCTTCCAGTGCAGGCCGTCCGGATCCGCGCCGAAGACCTCCGTCCACCGGATGTAGGGGAGTTCGGGCAGGCCGATCAGGGGGGCTATGTAGGTGTTCGCCTCGTCCATCCAGGTGGTCGCCCAGACCAGTTCGTACGGCAGGGCCAGCAACTCCGGCCCGTGTGCCGGGTTCAGCCAGACCCGCAGCGACCGCACCCGCCGCTCGGACCACGGCGGGCGGCGCGCCAGCCACGACGGGGGCAGCATCCGGTGGGTGTCGTAGCCGTCCGGCCGGCGGGTGGCCGGCGCGGCGTACGGATTGAGCGGTCCGTCCACGTCGAGGAGCAGCAGGGGCCGTGTCATGGGTGAATTGTGTTGCGGCCCCCGGAGGTTCGCCACCAATTTGTCACGGCCGGGGCGGAACGAGGCCGGGCCTCCCCTCGCGTGGAGGGGAGGCCCGGCGGGTTGCTCGGGGAGCGGCGGATCAGACCTGGCCGGCCTTCTCCAGCGCTTCGCAGCAGGTGTTGATCAGGAGGCGGGTGACGACGTAGGGGTCGACGTTCGCGTTCGGGCGGCGGTCCTCGATGTAGCCCTTCTGCTCCACCTCGACCTGCCACGGGATGCGGACCGAGGCGCCGCGGTTGGACACGCCGTAGCTGTAGACGTTCCACGGGGCGGTCTCGTGCTTGCCGGTCAGGCGGGACTGGATGTCGTCGCCGTACTGGCTGACGTGCTCCAGGACCTTCTCCTGCGAGGCGCCGAGCGACTCGCAGGCGGTGATGATGGCCTCGTAGCCCTCGCGCATCGCCTTGGTGGAGAAGTTGGTGTGCGCGCCCGCACCGTTCCAGTCGCCCCTGGCCGGCTTGGCGTCGAGGGTGGCGTCGATGCCGAACTCCTCGGCGGTGCGGTAGAGCAGGTAGCGCGCGATCCACAGGTCGTCGGAGACGGTCAGGGCGTCGACCGGGCCGATCTGGAACTCCCACTGGCCGGGCATGACCTCGGCGTTGATGCCGCAGATCGCCAGGCCGGCGTCGATGCAGCGGTCGAGGTGCAGCTCGACGATCTCGCGGCCGAAGACCTCCTCGGCGCCGACGCCGCAGTAGTAGCCGCCCTGCGGGGCCGGGAAGCCGCCCTCGGGGAAGCCGAGCGGGCGGGAGCCCTTGAAGAAGGTGTACTCCTGCTCGATGCCGAAGATCGACTCCTGCGCGGTGTACTTCTCCTCGACCTCGCGCAGCAGGGCGCGGGTGTTGGACTCGTGCGGGGTGCCGTCCGTCTCCAGGACCTCGCACAGGACGAGGATGTTGTCACCGCCGCGGATCGGGTCCTTGACGACCTTCACCGGCTCCAGCACGCGGTCCGACGCGTGACCCTCCGCCTGGTTGGTGGAGGAGCCGTCGAAGCCCCAGGTGGGGATCTTGTCGGCGTTGGGCAGGACGCGAGTCTTGGAACGGAGCTTCGCGGTCGGCTTGGTGCCGTCGATCCAGATGTACTCGGCCTTGATTGCCACGGCGGTGTACCTCGCATTGCTGGGTGGTGGGTGCCCGCGTAGCGTCGCAAGCCGCCGTTTCCCGGTTGTTCCTCTCGTGTAACGCGCATGTGAACCAACCGTCCGCGTCGGCACGGTTACGGTGCGGGAGTGCCGGGCCCGGCACTCCCGCGGCCCGTGGTGCCACCGGGCGGCGGCCCCGCCGCCCGGCCCGGTCGGTCAGTGCCGGCGGGCGTGCGCGGCGCGGCGGCGCCGGGTGGCCCACAGGGCGCCCGCCCCGCCGGCGACCAGCGCGGCGGCCCCGGCGGCCAGCGGGCCGGTGGCGCTGCCGCCGCCGGTGGTGGCCAGGCCCTCGGCGGGCCTGCCGGTGCTCGCCGGGGCGCTCCGGGGAGCGGCCGCGCCCGTGGTGGTGTCGGCGACCGGCTGGACGGCGGGAGCGGTGGTCGGCCCGGCGGTGACGGGGGCGTCCGTGGTGGGCGCGGCCGTGGCGGTGGGGGTCGGGGTGGCGGGCGGTGCGGTGGGCTTCTCACAGCTCACCGAGGCGACGGTGACCGTGCCGGTGACCTTGGCGACGTTCAGGTTCAGCGGGTTCACCTCCACCCGCACCTCCAGCGCGGAGGCGGCGGCGGTGGTCGAGGTGGTGGTCCGCTTGGAGAACTCCACCGACACGCTGCCGACCAGCGGCACGTCCACCTTGGTCGGGCCGTAGAGGCCGACGGTGACGGGCTTGCCGAGCACCGTCAGCCGGACGGGGGCGACGACCTCGGCGGTCGGCTGCCCGTCGACCGGGCAGGTCGCCTCGGCGCTCATCGCCTCCAGGCCGAGCAGGGCGGTGGCGGGCAGACCGGGGGCGTGCACGTCGGCGTTGACCAGCTTGACGGAGGCGGCGGTGCCCCGGGCGTCGGCCCGCACCACGGAGGTGCCGACGTCGGCCTTGACCAGGGTGACCGGGCCCTGCTGGTCGACGCCGTCCACCGTGGCGGTGAGCATCGAACCGCCGCCGGTGACGGGCCGCGGGGAGGCCGTCCGCTGTGCGGGTGTCTCGACCTTGTTGAGCGCGATGTTCACCGGGACGTCCACGGCCTTGTTCAGCAGGCTGACGTCCAGGTCGAGCTCCGCGGTGACGGCCCGCGCCCTGCCGGGTGACGGGGTGGGCGCGGGCGCCGTCGGGGCGGCCTGGGCGGGCGGGACGGTGAGCAGGGTGCAGACTCCGGCGACGGCGACTGCGGAAACGATTCGGCGAGCAGACATGGCGGTACCCCCACAGGGCTGAAAGGATGAGCCGCCAGTCTTCTCAAACGATCCGTCATATGAGTGACACAGAACGCCATTTCACCCGTTGGAGTGAGATCGACGTTCGCAGATGACCGGACTCTGTCAGGACCTGCCCGCCCGGGACACGCCCTACGGCAGCCGCCAGTCCACCGGCTGCGCCCCCTGCCGCGCCAGCAGCTCGTTCGCCCGGCTGAACGGCCGCGACCCGAAGAAGCCGCCACTGGCCGAGTACGGGCTCGGGTGCGCCGACTCGATCGCCGGCACCTCCCCGAGCAGCGGCCGCAGGTTGCGGGCGTCGCGCCCCCACAGGATCGCCACCAGCGGGCCGCCGCGCGCCGTCAGCGCCCGGATCGCCTGCTCGGTGACCTCCTCCCAGCCCTTGCCGCGGTGCGCGGCGGGTTTGCGCGGCGCGGTGGTCAGCGCACGGTTGAGCAGCAGCACGCCCTGCCGCGTCCACGGGGTGAGGTCACCGTTGGACGGCTGCGGGAGGCCGAGGTCGGTGCCGTACTCCTGGAAGATGTTGATCAGGCTCGCCGGGACGGGCCGGACCTCCGGCGCCACCGAGAAGCTCAGCCCCACGGCGTGGCCCGGGGTCGGGTACGGGTCCTGCCCGACGATCAGCACCCGCACGTCGGCGAAGGGCTGCTGGAAGGCCCGCAGCACGTTCGGCCCGGACGGCAGGTAGGTGCGGCCGGCGGCCAGCTCGGCGCGCAGGAAGTCGCCCATGGCGGCGACCCGCCCGGCGACGGGCTCCAGGGCGGTGGCCCAACCGGGCTCGACGATCTCGTTCAGTGGACGCGGTGCCATGACGGCACCCTATCGGCCTACCCCGACAGCGCGTTCAGCGGATGATCATGCCGGGGCCAGGACCGCCGCGGGCGCGGGCGGCGCCGCGGCCCCCGGGAGGGCCCGGCCGGTCGCGTCGCACACCCGGCGGCGGTCGTCGGACCCGCCCTACCCGACGGGCCGCCCGCGCAGCACCACCAGCCGCGGGTCGGCGAGCACCCGGACGTCCGCCCTCGGGTCCTCCCCGTACACCACGAGGTCCGCCGGCGCGCCCTCCTCCAGCCCCGGCCTCCCCAGCCACTCCCGGGCGCCCCAACTCGCCGCCGACAGCGCCTCGGCCGGGCTCAGCCCGGCCTTCACCAGCTCCGCCACCTCGTCGGCGACCAGCCCGTGCGCGAGCGAGCCGCCCGCGTCCGTGCCGACGAAGATCGGGACGCCCGCGTCGCGCGCCGCGCCCACGGTGTCGTACCGGCGCTCGTGCAGCCGCCGCATGTGGGCCGCCCAGGCCGGGAACCGGGCCTCGCCGCCCGCCGCCAGGCCCGGGAAGGTCGCGATGTTGACCAGCGTCGGGACGATGGCGACCCCGCGCTCGGCGAAGACCGGGATCAGCTCCTCGGTCAGCCCGGTGGCGTGCTCGACGCAGTCGATACCGGCCGCCAGCAGGTCCGGCAGCGACTCGGCGGCGAAGCAGTGCGCCGTGACCCGCGCACCCTCCTCGTGCGCCGCCGCGATCGCCTCGACCAGCGCGTCGCCCGGCCAGCAGGCGGCCAGGTCCCCGCGCTCGCGGTCGATCCAGTCGCCGACCAGCTTGACCCAGCCGTCGCCGCGCCGGGCCTCCGCCCGCACGTACGCGGCGAGGTCCCCGGGCTCGATCTCGTGCGCGTAGTTGCGGATGTAGCGGCGGGTGCGGGCGATGTGCCGGCCGGCCCGGATGATCCGCGGCAGGTCCTCGCGCTCGTCGATCCAGCGGGTGTCGGCGGCCGAGCCGGCGTCGCGGATCAGCAGGGTGCCGGCGTCCCGGTCGGTGAGCGCCTGCTTCTCGCTGGTCTCCGCGTCGACGGCGCCGTGCGCGTCCAGGCCGACGTGGCAGTGGGCGTCCACCAGGCCGGGCAGCACCCATCCGGTCACCGTCCGGACGTCCTCGGCACCGGGCGGGCGGGTGAAGCTCACCCGGCCGTCCACCACCCAGAGTTCGTCCCGGACGTCCTCCGGACCGACCAGCACCCGACCCCGCACGTGCAGCACCGCGCCATCGCTCATGGCCGCACTCTACCGACGGGGGCGTTCCCCGTGACCGGTGCGCATGCGGCAGACTCGTTCCCGTCCCAACCACCCGTGTGAGAGGCCCCGCGACGTGAGCGAGCGCAGCGAGCGATTCATGGAAAGGCGCGCACGGGCGAACGCCCCTGCCGAGCGAAGCGGGGCGGGAGCATGAGCGCCTTCCTCGACCTCCCCCCGCTCGGCGCCGCCGACTTCGCCGCGATCGAGGACAAGGTGGCCGCGCTGCTGCACACCGGCGCCGACGTCATCGTCACCCAGGGCGAGGCCCTGCTGCCGCTGGAAGCGGCGATCCGCGGCGCCGCGCACCCGGGCTCCACCGCGCTCAACATCGTCACCGGCCCGTACGGGCAGACCTTCGGCGGCTGGCTGCGCTCCTGCGGGGCCGAGGTCGTCGACCTCGCCGTCCCCTTCCACGGCGCGGTGAGCGCGCAGCAGGTGGCCGGGGCGCTGGAGGCCCACCCGGAGATCGACTTCGTCTCCCTGGTCCACGCGGAGGCCGCCACCGGCAACACCAACCCGGTCGCGGAGATCGCGGCCGTCGTCCGCGAGCACGGCGCCCTGCTGATGCTGGACGCGGTGGCCTCCGTCGCCGCCGAGCCGCTGCTCACCGACGAGTGGGGCGTCGACCTCTGCGTGATCGGCGGGCAGAAGGCCATGGGCGGCCCCGCCGGGGTCTCCGCGGTCTCGGTGTCCGGGCGCGCCTGGGAGCGGATCGCCGCCAACCCGGCCGCACCGCGCCGCTCCTACCTCTCCCTGCTGGACTGGAAGGAGCGCTGGACGGACGCCGGACGCACCGTGCTCCCGCACGCCCCGGCCCAGTTGGAGATGCTCGCGCTCGGCGCCTGCCTCGACCGCATCGCCGCAGACGGCCTGCCCGCCGTGATCGCCCGCCACCGCGCCGCCTCCGCCGCCACCCGGGCCGGCGTCCGCGCCCTCGGCACCCTCAGCCCGTTCGTCCCGGACGACGCCCACGCCGCCCCCGTCGCCACCACCCTTCGCACCCCGGACGGCGTCGACGCCACCGCCCTCGCCGCCCGGCTCGAGCCGGCCCTGCCCCTCCAGCCGGGCGGCGGCGCGCTCGCGGCGTCGATGCTGCGCGTCAACCACTACGGGGCGGCCGCCTCGCTGGACACCGTCCTGGCCTGCCTGACCGCCCTCGCCGCCGCCACCGGCGCCGCGGCGGCCCCCGCCCTCGCCGCCGCCGGGGAGGCCTGGACGGCCGCCGTGTGACGCACGCGCGGCGGCCCCCGGGGAGAGGTCCCCGGGGGCCGCCGCGCCGCGTCGGCTCAGTGCCCGCCCGCGTCCACCACCTCGACGCCGCGGATGTTCCGCTCGATCTCCTCCGCCGGCAGCGCGATCGCCAGCGCCCAGTAGTAGATCACCAGCGAGAACACCACCACGACGAGGATGTCCCACCAGAGCGGCAGGTTGCCCCGGGCGCCCTCGCCGAAGGTGCCCTGCCAGGAGATCAGACCCATGCCGACCAGGTAGACCGGCAGCCACTGCCCCGCCCGGAAGTCCATCCGCGGCGCGTTCGGGACCCCGGTCCGCGCGGCGTACACCGAGTACCCGCCGAGCAGCGCGTAGCCGATGACGATCGCCAGGCCGAGCCGCCACAGGGTGTCCCAGCCCGACCAGTAGATGACCAGGCTGGCCACCACGAAGGCCAGCGGCGAGATGATCGTGCCGCCGGGCAGGTGGTACGAGCGCTCCATCGACGGCAGCCGCTTGCGCAGCACGCCGAAGGCCAGCGGCGCGCCCGCGTACATCAGCACGACGGCCGAGGTGATGAACCCGACCAGCCGCTGCCAGCTCGGGAAGGGCAGGAAGCAGATCACGCCGGCGACCCAGGCGATGATCAGGCCGAGCCAGGGCACCGAGCGCTTGTCGGTGTACTGCAGCGCCTGCGGCGCGTAGCCGTTGCGGCTCAGGCCGTACGTCACCCGGGAGCTGGAGGTGATGTAGACCAGGCCGGTGCCGGCCGGCGAGATGATCGCGTCGATGAAGAGCAGGGTGGCCAGCCAGCCCAGCCCGATCAGCGTCGACAGGCCCGCGAAGGGCCCGCTGATGCCGGGGTAGGTGAGCGTCCCCCAGCCGCCGGCGAAGGTCTCCGGGGGCAGCGCGCCGATGAAGACCACCTGCAGCATGACGTAGACGATCGTGCCGATGACGACCGAGCCGAGGACGGCCCGCGGGATGTCCCGGCGGGGGTTGCGGCTCTCGCCGGCCCACTGGATGGCCTGTTCGAAGCCGAGCAGGGCGAAGATCACCCCGCTGGTGCTGATCGCGGCGAGCACGCCCTTGGCACCCTCCGGCGCGAAGCCGTGCACGCTGAAGTTGGAGCCGTGGAACTCGGTGAACCCGAGCGCGAAGATGGTCAGGACGGGGATGGCGACCTTCCACACCGTGGCCACGCTGTTGGTGTGCGCGAGGAGCCGGACGCCGAGGAAGTTGATCGCGACGAAGAGCCCCATCAGCGCGGCCGCGACGACGAAGCCGGTGCCGGTGAGGGTCAGGTTCTCGTTCAGCAGGCCGTCCGCCCAGGACCAGTGCTGGGCGTAGTTGATCATCGCCTGCACCTCGATCGGTGCGATGGTCGCCGCCTGCAGCCAGGTGAACCAGCCGAAGGACATCCCGGCGAAGCCGCCGAAGGCGTAGTGCGGGTAGCGTGCGGTGCCGCCCGCCACGGGGAACAGCCCGCCCAGCTCGGCGTGCACCAGCGCCAGCAGGATGATCGCCAGCGCGCCGACCCCCCACGACACCAGCGCCGCGGGGCCCGCCGCCACCGCGGCCTTCTGCGCCCCGAACAGCCAGCCGGAGCCGATGATCGCCCCGACCGAGGCCCAGAGCAGCCCGATCACGCCGACTTCGCGTTTGAGTCCGGTGTGCCCCGAACCCGTCGGGGCCTCAGTAGTGGGATGAGCCATGGGCCGATCGCCTCTCACGTCAGGGGAATCCACCCCGACAGTGCCGCAGTGGCACGGCTCCCCCGCCGCGAGACGCGCCCCGGGCCCGCCGCCTCACCCGAACGGCCGCGCCGGGCCCGGGGCCGGTCCGACTCAGGTCACGAGGAGGGCACCTCGGCGAGCGCGCGGAACGCTCGGGCGTGGGAGGCGGCGGTGTCGGGCGCGACGGTGGTGTCCCGGACCGCCTCCTGGTAGGTGGCCCACATGCTGCCGTCGGACCAGTCGCAGAAGCCGAGCTGCTGGCCGTCGTCGTCGGTGTTGCCGCACTTCATCACACCGCCGCGTTCGCCGGGGTCGACGTCGTGCAGGTCGGTGACGGTCGCCCCACTGGCGCGCTGACGGGCCAGGAGGTCGTCGAGTTCCGAGGAGGGCGTGAAGATGTGCTTCTCGTAGACGGTGACGATGACGACCCGTTCCTCGTCGGCGCTGCGGTAGTTGGTGACCGAGACCCCGGACTCGGAGCCCGCGCGGAGGCTCCTCCTGGTCACCGACGCCTTCGGAACGAGTGCCAGTCCGTCGAACTCCTTCGGCGCGCTGTACGCGTACGCGCCCAGGTTCGCGAAGTTGTCGGCGAAGGCGACGCCGAAGCCGCCGGCGCCGAGGACGAGGACGGCCGCGACGGTCAGCCAGAGCGTGCGGCGGGAGCGCGGCTGCGGGGCGGCGGGCGTGACGTCGACGACGAGGTCGGCGTCGGCGACTCCCTGCTGCCCGCCGGGCGGCACGGTCCGGTCGGACGCGCCGGGCTCGCCGGTCGGGTCGGTCGGCTCGGTCGTCATGCCTTCACCTCGGCGAGCTCGCGGAACGCGCGGACGTCGTCGGCCAGCTTCTCCGCGGTGATCGTGACGTCCTCGATGTGCTCGACGTAGACGGCCCACATGCTGCCGTCGACCCAGGCGCAGAAGCCGACGTCCTGGGCCTTGCCGGCCTTCCTGATCGCGGTGGTGTGGCCGCACTTCAGGACGCCGCCGCGGGGGCCCGGGTCGATCTCGTGCAGGTCCGCGACGGGGAGGTTCCTGGTCGCCTCGGAGATCACGCTGTCGATCTGCCCCGAGGGGGCGAGGGTGGGCAGCTCGCGGACGGTGAGGACGACGCTCCGGGACTTGTCCGCGGCCTGGTAGCCGCCGACCTTCACGTCGCGCAGCTGGGGCGACGCCTTGACCACCTGGTCCACGGGGACGCCGGGGAGCCCGAGGAACTCCCCGGGCTGCTCGTAGCGGTACTCGCCGAAGGCGGCGATGTTGTCGGCGAGGGCGACCGCGGCGGTGGTGACGGCGGCGACGCCGAGCGCCGCCAGGGTCAGCCAGAGCCGACGGCGGGAGCGGGGGGCGGCGGGGAGGGGCGGAGCGGCCGGGGTGACGTCCACCAGGGCCTCGGCCGGATTCTGATCTTGATCGAGCACCGGCACATCCGACCAGGTCGGGGCGATGGGCGCAAGGGATTTGGGGACGGTCTCGACGGACAGTTCCCCGGCCGTTCACCCGGCGGGCACGCAGAACTCACCGAAGGGCGGCAGGCTCCAGGCCGACGGGCAAAGTTGGCTATACAACTTTGCCCGCTGGGCCACCGTCGAGGAGGAGACCACCATGTCCGAGCTGCCGCCCTACTGGCTGCGCGACAACTGCCCGTGCACCGAGTGCCGGGACCACCGCAACGGACAGAAGCTGTTCCGGGTCGGCGACCTGCCGGAGGACCTGACCATCGCCGCGAGCAAGGAGATCGGTCCGGACCTCGAGGTGCTCTGGTCGGACGGGCACCGGTCGCGCTACCCGCTGGCCTGGCTCGGGGAGACCGACCACGGCGACGGGCGGACGGAGGAGGGCAAGCGGCTCTGGGCGGCGGCGGACTTCGCCCGCGGCATCCCGGAGGCCGGCTGGGAGGAGTACCTGACCGACCCCGCCGAACGGGCCGCCGTCCTCGCCGCCGTCCGGCACAGCGGGTTCGCCGTGCTGCGCGGGGTGCCCGCGGTGGAGGGACAGGTCCTGCGGGTCGCCGAGAGCTTCGGGTACGTCCGGGTCACCAACTACGGCGAACTGTTCGACGTCCGGGTCGAGCCGGACCCGAACAACCTCGCCTTCACCAGCGCCGCCATCGCCCCGCACACCGACAACCCCTACCGCGACCCGGTGCCGACGCTCCAGCTGCTGCACTGCCTCGAGAACTCGGCGACCGGCGGCGACTCCGGCCTGGTCGACGGGTTCAAGGCGGCCGCCGTGCTGCGCGCGGAGTCACCGGCCGACTTCGCCCTGCTGACCGGCACACCCGTCCCCTTCGTCTTCCGCGACCGCCGCACCGAGCTGCGCGCCGACCGCCCGCTGATCGACGTGGACGCGCTCGGCCGGATCCGCGAGGTGCGCTTCAACAACCGCTCGATCGGCACCCTGCGCGTCGGCGACCGGGAGGCCTTCTACGCCGCGTACCGCCGGTTCGCCGCGATCACCCTGCGCCCCGAGCTGCAGCTCGCCTTCCGGCTCGGCCCCGGCGACTGCCTGGTCTTCGACAACACCCGCCTGCTGCACGCCCGGACGGCCTTCCGGCAGGACGGCCACCGGCACCTCCAGGGCTGCTACGCCGACCTGGACTCGCTCGCCAGCACCCTCGCCGTGCTGCACCGCCGCTCCGCCGCACTGGACGCGATCGCCGCCCTGTTCGCCGACGAGGGTGCCGGGGAGTACCTGGGCGAGGAGGTCACCATGGCCGAGCACATGCTGCAGGCCGCCGCCGCGGCGGAGGCGGCCGGCGCGCCGGAGCACCTGGTCGCCGCCGCACTGCTGCACGACCTCGGCCACTTCCGGGGCACCCTGCACGGGCGGGACCTGATGGAGGGGCGGGACAACCGGCACAGCGACACCGGTGCCGACTGGCTGGCCCAGTGGTTCGGCCCGGAGGTGACGGAGCCGGTCCGGCTGCACGTCGCCGCCAAGCGCTACCTGTGCGCGGTCGAGCCGGGCTACCGGGAGCGGCTGTCCGAGGCGTCCGAGTACACCCTCACCGTCCAGGGCGGCCCGATGGACGGCCCGCAGGCCGCCGCCTTCGCCGAACTGCCCGGCGCGGCCGACGCGGTGGCCGTCCGCCGCTGGGACGAGCAGGCGAAGGTGGCCGGCGCCGGGACGCCCGGCTTCGACCACTACCGCCCGCTGCTCGCCGCCCTGATGCGCTGACGCCGGTGCCCGCGACGCACCCGGTGGCGGTGCGCCCGCACGCTGATGCGCCGGGTGCACGGCCCGACCGCCCGGCCGGAGCCCGGGAGGGGGCTCAGTCCCCTTCCCGGGCGTGCCGCGAGAGCGCCGACGTGGCCAGCGAGTTGTGCACGCTGAAGGCCACCGTCCCGGGCAGGTAGCGGTCCTGGGACCACTCCACCGGCGTGCCGGTCGGGTCCGTGGTGCGCCGCCGCTCGCGCAGCAGCGGGCTGCCGCGCCGGCAGCCCAGCAGCCGGGCGTCCTCGGCGTTGGCGGCCACGATGTCGATGGTGTGGTCGGCGTCGGTGAACAGGATGCCGTGCTCGCGCAGGACCTCGGTGTGCGAGACGACGTCCGGCGGCAGCTCGGCGACGATCTCGCCGACCCGCGGCGGGTAGACCGTCCGCTCGACCATCACCGGCGCGCCGGAGAGGGTCCGCAGGCGGACCGTCACGTACACGTCGGCGCCGGGCTCCAGGCGCAGCTGCTCGCGCTCGGCGGCGTCCGCCGGGCGGCGGACCAGCGAGTCCAGGATGCCGCCGGGCTCCTCGCCCATCGAGTAGGCCCAGTGCGTGAAGCTGAGCAGCTCGGAGAAGCTCTGCACCCGGGCGCCGCCCAGCACCACCCGCCGGGTGCCGCGGCGGGAGGTGACCAGCCCGTCGGAGCGCAGGACGGCGAGCGCCTGGCGGACGGTGCCGCGGGAGACGCCGTACTGCTCGGCGAGGGCGCCCTCGGCGGGCAGGCGCCCGGCCTCGCCGAACGCGCCGGTGGTGATGGCCTCGCGCAGGTCGGCGGCCACCTTCCGGTACAGGGCGCCGGACGCACGGTCCCCGGTCGCGGCGGGCCGCCGCTCGGGGGCGGGGCGCTGCTCGGCCGCGGGGCGCTCGGGCTCAAGTGCCACGTCAGTCAATGTCCCTCCTGGGGCGGTGTCCTGCGCAACCGTGCCGGCGCGGACAGGCCGACCCTATCCGGCTGCGCCTTCGAAGCATCGCACCGAACGGATCACGCTCCGGCGGCCGGATTCCACCGTTCCCGCAGCCGACCCCGGTTCTGGGCCGTCCGTTCACCTTCCCGTCACCGGACTCCGGCGTACTTACCTCCGTCAGCGAAGTTGGCTAGTCAACTCGGACGGCCTCGAACGGCAGTCCGGGACGGCTCCGGGCGGCTCACCCCCCCTCACCCGGACGGCCACTCGCCAGATCCCCCGATCAAGACACCCCCTGCAGTTCCCCCTTCTCAGGAGACTGACCCGTGTCCGTGCACCGCGCCCGTTCCGCCGCCTTCGCGGCCGTCCTGACCGCCGCTGCGCTGTCCCTCACCGCCTGCGGTTCCGCCGGCTCCTCCGCGAAGTCCGGCGACGCCGCGGGCGGCAAGAGCGCCAAGACCGCCACCTCGATCGCCGACTTCGGCGGGATGGACGCCCTGGTCGCCGCCGCCAAGAAGGAGGGCAAGCTGCACGTCATCACGCTGCCCCGCGACTGGGCGAACTACGGCAAGCTGATGGACGACTTCAAGGCGAAGTACGGCATCGAGATCGAGGACGAGAACCCGGACGGCTCCAGCCAGGACGAGATCAACGCGATCACCTCCCGCAAGGGCCAGGACCGCGCCCCCGACGTCGTCGACCTCGGCTCCGCCTTCGCGATCAGCGCCGGCAAGCAGGGCCTGCTGGCCCCCTACAAGGTCGTCGACTTCGACAAGATCCCGGCCACCATGAAGGACGCCAACGGTCTGAGCTACAACGACTACGGCGGCTACATGTCGATCGGCTGCGACGCCAAGAAGGTCGCCGCCTGCCCGAAGACCTTCGCCGACCTGCTCAAGCCCGAGTACAAGGGCATGGTCGCCCTGAACGGCAACCCGACCAAGGCCGGTGCCGCGTTCGGCGCCGTCTACGCCGCGGCCCTCGCCAACGGCGGCTCGCTGGACAACATCCAGCCCGGCGTCGACTTCTTCGGCAAGGTGAAGCAGGCCGGGAACTTCAACCCGGTCGAGGTCACCCCGGCGACCATCGAGAAGGGCGAGACCCCGATCAGCATCGACTGGTCGTACCTGAACGCCGGCTACGCCGTGAAGTTCAAGGACAAGGGCCTCGACTGGCAGGTGGCCATCCCGTCGGACGGCTCCTACGCCCAGTACTACAACCAGGCCATCAACAAGGACGCGCCGCACCCGGCCGCCGCCCGCCTGTGGGAGGAGTACCTCTACAGCGCCGCCGGCCAGAACGGCTTCATGGGCGGCTTCGCCACCCCGGCCCTGTTCGACGCCATGAAGACCGCCGGCACCCTCGACGCCGACGCCGCCTCGAAGCTGCCGCCGGTCGAGAAGCCCTTCACCACCTTCCCGACCCCGGACCAGACCGACGCGGCCAAGAAGGTCGTGACCGAGAACTGGGCCAAGGCGATCGCGGGCTGACCTGACGATGACCACGGCTCCCACCCCGGTGCCGGCCAGCGCCTCCGCCGCCCAGCGCGGCGGGGGCGCCCCCGGCCCCGTCTCCCCCAGCTCCCCGGCCGCCACGGCGGCCCCCGCCCCCACGACCACCACCGGGACCGCCGCCGGGCGCCGGTCCCCCCGCCCCGCCAGGGGCCGGGCCGGCCGCAGCCGGGCCTGGCTGGCCGCCCTGCCCCTGCTGCTGTTCTTCGTGATCGGCTTCGGACTGCCCGCCGTCGCGATCGCCATCGGCGCGTTCACCACCTCCACCGACGCCCCCGACGGCGGCGGCACCTTCACCACCGACAACCTCACCGGTTCGCTCCAGGGCGCCTACTTCACCGCCCTGTGGGGCAGCGTCAAGCTCTCCCTGCTGACCGCGCTGATCGCCACCGTGGTCGGCCTGCCGCTGGCCCAGGCCGTCGCCACCTCCCGGTTCCGGGTCTTCCGCGAGGCCGTGCTCTCCGCCTCCGGGGTGCTCGCCAACTTCGGCGGCGTGCCGCTCGCCTTCATGTTCGTCGCCACCCTCGGCAACTCCGGCGAGGTCACCAAGCGGCTCGGCCTGACCAAGCACGGCTGGAACCTCTACACCTTCTCCGGCCTCTCGGTGGTCTACCTGTACTTCCTCGTCCCGCTGATGGTCATCACCATCACCCCCGCCCTGGAAGGCCTGCGGGTGCAGTGGCGCGAGGCCGCGTACAACAACGGCGCCACCGTCGTGCAGTACTGGCGGCACGTGGCCCTGCCGGTGCTGGTGCCCTCGCTGCTCGGCGGCTTCGTGCTGCTGTTCGGCGCCTCCTTCGCCGCGTACGCCACCGCCGAGGCCATGGTCGGCAGCTCGGTGCCGCTGATCTCGATGCAGATCGGCGACGCGCTGTCCGGCAACGTCCTGGTCGGCCAGGGCAACCTCGCCCTCGCCCTCGGCCTCGACATGATCGTGGTCGCCTGCCTGGTGATGGCCGTGTACCTGCCCCTTCAGCGCCGGAGTGCCAAGTGGCTCGCCTGATCAACCGCATCCGTCCCGGCCGCGGCCTCGTCCTGCTGCTCTGCGGCGTCTACTTCGCCGTCCCGATGGCCGCGTCGGTGTACTTCAGCGTCGACGACACCAAGGGCGGGGTCACCTTCCGCGCCTACACCGAACTGCTGAACGCCCCCGGCTTCACGGACAGCCTGGTGCTGAGCCTCGAACTGGCCGGCGTCACCGTGGCGGTGCTGCTGCTCCTGCTCGTCCCCGCGATGCTCGCGGCCCGGCTCGGCGCGCCGAAGCTGCGCCCGGTGATCGAGGTGATGTGCTCGATGCCGCTGGTCGTCCCGGTGGTCGCGCTCACCACCGGCATCATCGGCGTGCTGCGCTGGGGCCCGGACTACCTGCAGGACACCCCGTTCTTCCAGACCATCGTGGCCATCCAGGACCCGGCCTTCCCGATCGTGCTGGTCATCGCCTACGTGCTGATGGCCCTGCCGTTCGCCTACCGGGCGCTGGACGCGGGCCTGCGCGGCGTGGACGTCACCACCCTGGTCGAGGCCGCCCGCAACTGCGGCGCCGGCTGGCTGCGCGCCGTGTTCACCGTCGTGCTGCCCAACCTGCGCAGCGCGCTGCTGAACGCGGCCGTGCTCACCGTCGCCCTGGTGCTCGGCGAGTTCACCACCGCCTCCATCCTCGGCTTCGCCCCCTTCTCGGTGTGGATCAACTCCAACGGCAAGAGCGACGGCCAGATGTCCGTCGCCGTCTCGATGCTCAGCCTGCTGATCGTCTGGGTCGTCCTGCTGCTGATGTCCGCCGCGGGCCGCGGCCGCAAGGCCGCCCGCTCCTAGGCACCACCCCCCTAGGGCTTGTCCGAGGAACCCCGAACCACCCCACGCCTTCCAGGAGTTACCAGCCATGACCACGGCCCCCGCCCCCGTCGCCGGAGTCGCGCTCGCCCCCGGCGGCGCCACCGTCGAGTTCCGCTCGCTGCGCCGCGCGTTCGGCACCACCACGGCCCTGGACGGCCTGGACCTCACCGTCCACCCCGGCGAACTGCTCGCCCTCCTCGGCCCCTCCGGCTGCGGCAAGACCACCGCGCTGCGCATCCTGGCCGGCTTCGAGCAGCACGACTCGGGCGAGGTCCTGGTCGACGGCCAGGACATCACCGCGATCCCCGCGCACAAGCGCGACGCCGGCATGGTCTTCCAGTCGTACAGCCTCTTCCCGCACCTGAGCGCCCTGGACAACGTCGCCTTCGGCCTGCGGATGCGCGGCGCCGGCAAGGCCGACCGCCGCAAGCGCGCCCAGGAACTGCTGGAACTGGTCGGCCTGCCGCACCGCGCCGAGCACTACCCGCACCAGATGTCCGGCGGCCAGCAGCAGCGCATCGCGCTCGCCCGGGCGCTCGCCCTGCAGCCGCGCGTCCTGCTGCTCGACGAGCCGTTGTCCGCCCTGGACGCCAAGGTCCGGCTCCAGCTGCGCGAGGAGATCCGCCGTCTCCAGCAGGAGCTGGGGATCACCACCCTGTTCGTCACCCACGACCAGGAGGAGGCGCTGTCGATGGCCGACCGCGTCGCGGTGCTGCGCGCCGGCCGGCTGGAGCAGTGCGCCACGCCGTCCGAGCTGTACGGCCGCCCGGCCACCGCCTTCGTCGCCGAGTTCGTCGGCACCATGAGCCGCATCCCGTGCACCCGCACCTCCGACGGCGTCGAGGTGCTCGGCCGCCGGCACGCCGTGGACGGCGAGCTGCCGGGCGACGGCGAGCTGCAGGTGCTGGTCCGCCCGGAGAACGTCACCCTGACGCCGGCCGAGCACGGCCCGGCGCTGGTCGTCGCCGCCTCCTTCCTGGGCGCCGTCACCCGGCTCACCGTCCGCCTCGACGACGGCACCGAGGTCAAGGCCGACCTGCCCACCGAGGCCACCGCCGCCCTGCCGGCCGGCTCGCGCGCCGAGCTGTCCCTGCCGGAGCGCCCGGTGCTGGTGGACCGCCGCGCCTGACCGACCTGCCCGACCGCTGCGCCCGACCGCGGGGCCGCCCGGCCCCCGGCCCGGCCCCGCCGAGCCCCCACCGGGGGGCCGGATGGCCCGCCGCGCGGCCGTCTGAAACCCTCGTACCGCCACCCGATGGACCACCGAAGGTACCGCCATGCCTGAAACCGCCCCCGGGACGCCCCCCGGGACCGTCCTGCCCGCCGCCGTCCTGTTCGACATGGACGGCACCCTGGTCGACACCGAACAGCTCTGGTGGCAGGCCGCCGCCGAGCTCGCCGAGGAGCTGCACCGCCCGCTCACCGACCAGGACGCCCCCGAGGTGCTCGGCCAGGCCGTCGAGCACACCGCCGCCCACCTGCACAGGGTCAGCGGCACCGACCTCAGCGAGGCCGAACTCGCCGACCGCCTCGGCGAGTCCTTCGCCGGCAAGGTCGCCGCCGAGACGGTCCCGCGCCCCGGCGCGCTCACCCTGCTCGCCTCGCTGCGGGACGCCCGGGTGCCCACCGCGCTGGTCTCCGCCTCGCCGCGCCGGGTGGTCGAACTGGTGCTGTCCGCCATCGGCCGGGACTGGTTCGCCGTCACCCTCGCCGCCGAGGACACCCCGCGCACCAAGCCCGCACCGGACCCGTACCTGGCCGCCGCCGAGCGGCTCGGCCTGGACCCGGCCGTCTGCGTCGCCGTCGAGGACACCCCCACCGGGGTCGCCTCCGCCTCCGCGGCCGGCTGCGCCGTGCTCGCCGTGCCCTCCACCGCGACGCCCATGCCGGACGGCGCCCGGATCACGCTGCTCGGCAGCCTCGAGCAGGCCGACCTCGCGCTGCTCGGGCGGCTCGGCACCGACCGGGCCGTCTGACGCCATGCCCTACCTCCTGCTCGCCCTCGCCATCGTGAGCGAGGTCTGCGCCACCAGCTGCCTGAAGCTCACCGAAGGGTTCTCCCGCCTCTGGCCGAGCGTCGGGGTCGCGATCGGCTACGTGCTGTCCTTCGTCCTGCTCGGCCGGGCGCTCAAGCACATCCCGGTCTCGGTCGCCTACGCCGTCTGGTCGGGGGCCGGGACGGCCGCGGTCGCCGGGATCGGCGTGGTCGCCTTCGGCGAGTCCCTGGGCCGCCTGCAGTGGCTGGGGATCGCGCTGGTGATCGTCGGCGTCGTCGTGCTCAACCTCCGCAACAGCCACTGACCGGCCACGTGACGGCCCGTCACCGCTGAACCGCCCGCACCGGACCCGGGCCGGAGCGGGGCGCCGGACCACCCGACGCCCCGCCCCGGCCCGTCCGCCACCCCGCCCCCACGACGCACCCCGGGCCCCGCGGACGCAAAGGCTCCGTCGAAGGCCCGTAAAGATCCCGTCACACCCGCCGGAACCCGCCCCCGAAGCCCCTCGCCCGCCCGCGGAGCACGACTATGCTCACCCGGTCCGACACGGCGATCACCGGGGGAGAAGATGGCCGACTTCACGGTCAGTACGGAGTTCCTCGCCAAACTGGCCACTGACCTCAAGGGCTGCGGCGACGAACTCGACCAGGGCCTGAAGGCCCTCAAGGAGGCGGGCCGCAGCGGGCTGGGCCACGACTTCCTCGACGAGGCCTGCGGGCACTTCCAGAGCACCTGGGAGTACGGCCTCAAGAAGGTCCGCGAGTGCGTCAAGGTGCTCGACGGCGGCCTGGAGAAGGTGCAGCAGGGCTACGACGGCACCGAACGGAGCATCACCAAGGCGCTCACCCCGACCGGGCAGTCGTGACCACCCCCGCGCCCGACTGGTCCGGGCTCGGCTTCAACCCCGCCCCGGGCGAGCCGTCCGCCGTCTCCGGCCTCAGCGGGAGCCTGCGCAGGGTCTCCCAACACCTGATCGACGTCCACACCACCCTCGCCCAGATCTCCGCCGACCAGGGCCAGTGGACGGGAGAGGCCGCCAAGGCCTTCGCCGACCAGTTCGGCAAGCTCCCCGGGTACCTCCAGGACGCCGCCGACTCGATCACCGCCGCCTACCAGGCACTCGACGCCTGGTACCGGGCGCTCAACGAGCACCGGCCCAAGGCCGCCGAGCTGGAGCGCGCCGCCAAGGCCGCCACGGAACAGAAGGCGCAGGCCGACCGGGAACACGCCACCGCGGCCGCCGCCCCCGACCTCCGGCTGGCCGGCCGGACCTTCCCCGACGACGCGAGCCTCGCCGCCGCCGAACAGCGCTACACCACGGCGAAGGGCCACCTCGACGCGGCCGCGGCACTCGTCGCCGGCGCCACCGCCGACCTCGCCGGCATCAGGGGACAGGCCCACGAACTCGCCGAAGGGCACGAGCGGGACGCCCGCCACGCCGCCGACGCCATCCGCAAGGCCGCCGACAGCAAGGCCCCACCGGAGCCCGGCTGGCTCAGCAAGGTCGGCAACTGGCTCAAGAACCACGGCGCCGACCTGCTCACCGTCGCGGCCGGAGTCTGCGGGATCGCGGCGATCTTCTTCCCCGCCTTCGCACTGCCCGCCATCCTGCTGAGCGCCGCTGCCGCGGGCGCGCACGCGACCCAGTACGCC
Organism: Kitasatospora sp. NPDC051702; assembly: GCF_040681575.1. Classification (NCBI taxonomy): domain Bacteria; kingdom Bacillati; phylum Actinomycetota; class Actinomycetes; order Kitasatosporales; family Streptomycetaceae; genus Kitasatospora; species Kitasatospora sp. NPDC051702. The sequence continues at coordinate 1,956 of NZ_JBFAZB010000026.1, read as the reverse complement.
GCCAAGGGCCAGCTGTGGCCGCCGCAGAAGAACATCGGCAACTGGCTGACCCTCGGCGGCGACGTGCTCGGCGCGATCCCCGGGGTGGGCGTCGCCGCCAAGGGCGTGACCGCCGCCCGCGAGGCCCGCCTCACCGGCGCGGGCCTGCGCGGGACCATCAGCGCCGGAACGACCGAGACCAGGGCCGCCGCCCGCGCCGTCGACCCCGCCAACCCGCTCTTCACCGCGGCGATCGAGAAGCCGGCCGTCAAGCTCGGGGTCTCCAAGGCCACCGCGATGGACGTCTCCGACGGCGTCCAGGCCGTCACCACCGCCGGGCTCAACGCCCCGACCGCGTACGCGCTCACCCAGGACGACCCGAGCGACGGTCTCACCAGCGCCGTCAACTACACCACCGGTGGCAACACCGTCCTCGGCTCGGCCGGCACCGCCGTCGGCGGGGGGAAGGCCAACGCCGTCATCGGCACCGTGTCCACGGTCGGCAACCTGCTGGGCCTCGGCGGATGGGCGGCCGGATATGGACGATGAGGCCACCCCGCCGCTCTGGATCACCCTGCCCGGGGGCTTCACCGCCATCGACCTCGACGAGGACCCCGGCGACCGGATGGCCCGCTCGGCCGAACGACTGGACACCCTCTTCCCCGGCGTCGGCGCCGAGCAGAAACTCGGCGCGGTGATCGCCGCCGAGACCGCCCTGCAGGCCCAGCTGCGCGAGGGCGCCGTCCACGTCTCCAGCTGTCTGGTCCGGGCCGTGGACGGCGAACCCCTCCACGGCGTGCTCACCGTCTTCCTCCGCCCCGAGGACACGGGCCCGGTCGGAAGCTACCCCGCCCGCGTGGCCGAGGAGTTGGCCGAGCTCTGGCCCGGCGCCGACGTCGGGGTCGTCGACCACCCGGCCGGCCGCGCCGCCCTCAGCGCCCGCCAGGTCGCCGTCCCCGTCCCCGGCGCGGTCTGGGGGGTGACCGAGTCCACCGTCAGCACGGTGCGTCAGCTCGAACTGCTCCTCCCCCACCCGTGGAGCCCGCACGTCGTCGCCGCCGTCTTCACCACCGAGGACGTCGACCACTGGGACGAGTGGCTGCCCCTCCTGGCCACCGCCCTCCGCGGGATCTCCTTCCACCCTCCCCGCGACGAGAGCCGCGACGCCCTGCCCCCCGACCAGTGGGACACCATCCGCCAGGCCTTCGGATGACGGCCGCCGCCCCGCGTCCCGGGCCCGGACCCCGCCGCGGCTCCGTCGGGCTGACCATCGTCCTCGCACTGGCCGCACCGCTGTCGATCGTCGCCACCGCGGCCGCCTACGGGTCCCACGGCTGGCCGGCCGGCCTGGGCGTCCTGCTCCTGTGCACGGCCGGCCTGTCGGCGGGCCTCGGCAGGCTCGCCGGCGGGACCCCGGGTTGCCTCGCCGCCCTGATCGCCCCGCTCGTGCTCCTGGTGGCCGCCGCCGCGGCGGGAAACGTCCGCGACGACGTGGTGCTGAGCAGCGGGCCGACGGTGACCGCCCGCATCACCGGCGTGGAACGCACCCCGGGCACCCGCAACCCCTCCTGGGACTACGCCCTGGTGACCGCCGACGGCACCCCCGTCCCCGGCGGGCGCCTCAACCAGCGCGTCCAGACCCTGCGGGTCGGCGACCAGGTCACCGTCCGTCTCGCCCTCGACGGCACCGCGAGACCGAAGCGGCCCGAGGAGATCGACCTCGGCACCGACCTGTTCTGGGCCACCGCGGTCCTGCTCACCACCGCCCTCACGGTGGTCGGCCTCGGCACCCTCGCCCGCCGTTCACACCGTGACCGGTAGCGTCGGTCGGCACCGGACTCCGTCACGACGCGGGCCACGAGCGTGGGGGGGGGGGGGGGCCGCCGCCCCCCCCCCCCCCCCCCCCCGGGCCCCCCCCCCCCCCCCGGGCGCCGCCCCCGGGGGGGGTGGGGGGGGCCGCGTTTGGGGGGGGGACGC
>NZ_JBFAZB010000025.1:0-121825 GCF_040681575.1 Kitasatospora sp. NPDC051702 | reverse complement strand
GGGGGGGGCGCCCGCCCCCCCCCCCCGGCCCCCCCCCCCCCCCCGCCCCGGCGGCGGCGGTTCGCTACAGTCGCCCCGTGAGCGACGACGACGTGACCCCGCCCTTCGGGACCTTCCCCCTCGTCCGCCCGGCCCTGGACGTCGGCGAGGAGCTCGCCGCCCCCGTGGCCCGCGCACTGGAGAAGTGGGCCGACACCGAGGCCGCCCGATCCGTCCTGTACGTCGACACGGACCCGGACAAGGCCGACACCGCGGTCTTCTGCGCGGCCTACGACGTGCCGCCGGAGCTGTCCGCGAACTGCGTCGTGGTCGCCGCCAAGCGCGGCGGTGACGTCACCCTGGCCGCCTGCCTCGTGCTCGCCACCACCCGCCTCGACGTCAACCAGGCCGTCCGCAAGCACCTCGGGGCGCGCAAGGCGTCCTTCGCGCCGATGGACACCGCCGTCGACGCCACGGGCATGGAGTACGGCGGCATCACCCCCGTCGGCCTCCCCGCCGACTGGCCCCTGCTGATCGACGCGGCGGTCGTCGCCGCCCCGCACGTCCTCGTCGGCAGCGGACGGCGCCGCGGCAAGCTCATCCTGCCCGGCACCGCCCTGGCCCGGCTCCCGGAAGCCGAGGTCCTCCAGGGCCTGGCCGGCTGAACCGGCCCGGCTTCCGGGCCGGACCGGCCCCTGCCGGCGCAGCAGAGTCACCCGTGATGCCTCAGCTCACTGCCGATCGGCTGCTCACCGGTGTCGGGGCCGCGCCCCCCGCCCGCACCGGGTCTCCGGGTGCGGGCGGGGGCTGGCAGCGGCGGTTGACGGGCGGTCGGGGGCCCGCCGTCATGTGCGCGCCCGGTGGGGCTCAGCCGCCCTGGAGGTGCAGCGCGGTGCTGCGGATGTCGGGGAGCTTGGCGTAGAGCGCGTTGCCGGGGCACTCGGTGGCGAAGCCGTCGCGGTGGCCGGAGACGGTGTTGAAGTCGACGACGGTGCCCTTGGGGTAGAGGCTGGCGTCGGAGCCGGAGGTGAGCTGGTTCGTGTCGCCCGCCGTCTGGCCGGTGAGGCCGAGCTTCCAGGCCGAGATCTTCGCCAGGCCGTCCTGCAGGGCCTGCGGCGGCGTGGTCGAGCCGTAGGTGCCGATGGCGGCGATGCCGGAGGAGTTGGTGTTGAAGCCGAGGGTGTGGGCGCCCAGGACGGGCTGGTCGACGCCGCCGGCGCGGCCCTCGTAGATGGTGCCGCAGCGGTCGACCAGGAAGTTGTAGCCGATGTCGCGCCAGCCGTTGCTCTGGACGTGGTAGGCGTAGATCGACCGGATGATCCCGGGGGCGTCGCTGCAGGCGTAGTCGGTCGAGGTCGCCGTGTGGTGGACGAAGGCCACCTTCACGGTGCCGGTGTAGACGAATCCGGACTCGCGGATGGACTCGTCCGCCCCCCAGCCGGCGCGGGTCACGATGCCGGGGCGCGGAGCGGTGCTGGTGGATCCGGCCGGACGCTCGGGCAGGGTCGTGCTCTCCCGGGTGGTCGCCCCCCGCCCGGGGTCGACGAGTTCGACCCGCAGTCCGCGGGGGAGACCGGCGGGGCCTGGGCGCACGTCCACCGCGACGCCGTCGCTGCGGCCGGTCCACAGCGGGGCGGTGGCGCCGCGGGACGCGTCGTCGGGGGCGTCGGTGGCATCGGCCTCCAGCTGCTGCCAGTCGCTCCACCGGCCGGTGGCGTGGTCACGGGTGCGGACCCGCACGGATCCCTGGGCGAGGGCGTCGGGGGCGCCGTCCCAGACGACGCCGAGGAGTTGGAACGGACGCGTGGCCCGGGGCGCGACGGCACCGCCGGAACCGAGGGCCAGCGAGGTGACGGAGCCGCCGCCGGCGGAGGTGCGCACCGAGGCGGAGGGGCTGCTCGAACCGTCCACGGCGGTTGCCACGGGCTGGAAGAGCAGCGCGGTGGTGCAGCCGGCGAGGACGGCTGTCGGGATCGAAAGGCTCATGGAACGGATGGTCACCATGATTCAGCGGCCCCGCATGCCGCCCGGCGGTCGCGCACCGTGACGGATGGCCTCCGGGCTGCGAGGACGAGGCCGAGGAGATCCCCGACCGGATTCACCCGGTCAGGCGGTGGGCGCCCGCTGGTGGCGGGCTCCGGACCGGTCGCGCACCGGCTCCGCGGGGCGGCTCCGCGCGGCGGCGGAGGGTGGTCGGTCCGGGTGACGGCCGGGGCGGGTCGCGGGCCCGCCGCACGTGCGTGAGCGCCGGCTCGGGCCCACCGGGCGGTATGCGCCCGTTAGCCGTACTTCGTTGGGCCGTCGCGGTGACCCTTGCCGCGACGCTCGTCCCCTGCGGGTGGCGGGACCCTGTAGACGGAAGATCCGTTTTGCGGATCATCTGGGAGCACTATGCGTACTCGAATCACCGCCATGGTCCTGTCCGGGCTGACCTCGGCCGCCCTCGTGTGGGGCACGGGCGGCGTCGCCTACGCCTCGCCCGTCGCCGACCAGGGCCCGGCGGCGGCCCAGGGCGAATGGGTCGCCAGCCTGCTGCGCATGGCCGAGGAGGGCGGCACGTCGGCGGGCGGCGCCTGGGGCTTCACCGGCCGCAGCGACCTGAGGGCGGAGCCGGTCGTCCGCACGGCCGACGGGGGCGACGAGGCGGAGGCGGCGACCGCCGACGGGACGGAGACCGAGCGGATGCAGGCGGACGGGGCCGCCGGATTCGGCCAGCAGGCCGAGGAGGGGGAGCGGACCGCTGAGCAGGCGCCGTCCACGCTCTCCTCGGAGAAGGGGGCGGGTGAGGGCGAGAACTGCGCCGGCCCCGGCCACGAGGGCCACGGGCACATCGGCGGCCCCGGCCCCGGTGAGTGCCACTGCCTCCCGGACGTCCCGCCCGGACACGGGGACCACGGTGACCACGGCGAGCACGGTGACCACGGGGACCATGGCGACCACGGGGACCACGGTGACCATGGCGACCACGGTGACCACAGCGAGCACGGGGACCATGGCGACCATGGCGAGCACGGGGACCACGGGGACCATGGCGAGCACGGGGACCACGGGGACCATGGCGAGCACGGGGACCACGGGGACCATGGCGACCACGGCGAGCATGGGGACCACGGCGACCACGGTGGTCAGGAGCAGGGCCAGGGCCAGAGTGGCCAGCAGAACCAGAACCAGGGGCAGGGCCAGAACCAGAACCAGGGTCAAGGCCAGGACCAGGGCCAGAACTCCAGCCAGAACCAGGGCCAGGACCAGCACGTCGACGTGAACGTCATCGTGCAGAACTTCGTGGCCAACTACCTCAACAACAGTGCCAACAACAGCGCGAACAACAGCGCGAACAACAGCGCCACCAGCAACTCGAACAACTCCGCGCAGAACAGCGCCCAGAACACGGCGCTCAACCACCAGTCCGCCAAGCAGAACAACAACCTCTCCAACCAGCAGAACGCGCTCAACCTGAACAAGATCAAGCTCGTCGCGCAGGAGGAGGGTTCGGGCCGCCCGCCCCACAAGCAGCCCCACGGCGGCGGCCACGAGTCGACGCCCGGCCACCACGGCTCGGGGCACGAGGAGCACGCCGGGCACCACCACGGCGAGCTGGCCGAGACCGGCACCTCGTCGAGGACCCCCGTCCTGCTCGGCCTCTCCGCCGCGTTCCTCGCGGCCGGTGCGGCCGCCGTACGGCTCAGCCGGCGCCGCGCCTGACCGGTGCCGCGCCGCGGTCCGCGTAGCGGGCCGAGGGCGAGCGTGACGACGGGCCCCGCCGGGCAGCTGTCCCGGCGGGGCCCTGTCGTGCGCGGTCGACTCGCCGGCCCGTCGAAGCCGACCTCCTGACGGAACGTCCGTCCCGGCGGTTGACGTGACGGATGGACGACACCGCCCTGGTGGGCCGTGCGCAGGACCTGTGGCGGCTCACGACCTCCTGGCCGAACTCCCTTACGTCCCTTACGCCGGTGGGGCTCCGGTGCCGTCGGAGCCGCCGGGATCCGCGCGCCCGGGCCGGTGGGGCGGGCGGCGTGCGGATCCCGTGGGTGGTGCCCTCAGGAGGCGTCGAGGAGGGCGGTGATCTTGGCGGCCATGGCGGCCTGGGCCGGGTTGGGGCGGGGGCGGGCCTGCCGGGCGGCGTCGATCGCGGTGGTGAGGACGGCGCGGAAGTTGTCGGTCTCGTCGGGGGCCTTGGCGTCCAGCAGGGCGAGGGAGCGGCGGACGGCGTCGAAGACCTGGTCGGCGATGTCGGCGGTCGACCTGCCGTCGAACTTCAGGCCCTTGGGCTTCGCGGCCAGGACGCGTCCGACCAGGCCGGTCGCGGAGGTGATGGCCTTGCCCGCCGCCATGCCGGCCCTGGTGGAGGAGATCGCGCCGGGGTCGGAGGCGGCCATCAGGCAGACGACGCCGTGGGCGGCGGTCTGCAGGGTGAGTTCGTCGTCGGCGGTCAGGGTGCCGGAGGTCTTGTCCATGGTGGTCTGCCTTCTGTGGGTGCTGTTGCGTGCTGTGGGCGAGGGGTCAGTGAGCGGCGGGCAGGGTGTCGGCCGCTGCCCCGTCCTCGTCGTCGGGGGCGTCGTGGTGGGCCAGACGGCTCGCGGGCAGGAACAGGCCGGCGAGGGCGGCCAGCAGGTAGCCGGCGGTGCAGACCAGGGCGCCCGCGAGCAGGGCGGTCCGTAGGGCGGTGGGGTCGAAGCCGTCGTGGGTCCGGCCGAAGAACACCACACCGGTGACGGCGACCCCGAGGGCGGCGCCGAACTGCTGGAAGGTGCTGTAGACGCCGGAGGCGGCGCCCGCGTCGGGCACGGCGACGGTGGCGAGCGCGAGGTCCACGAGCGGGACGACGAGGAAGCCGAGGCCCAGGCCGGCCAGCGCGAGCGGCCCCAGCAGGTCCCAGCCCGACAGGCCCGCGGCGTGCGAGTCGATCACCTGGCGTGCCCAGAGGATTCCGCCGGCCTGCATCAGCGCGCCGACGACCACCAGCGGCTTGCCCACCGTCCGGGCCAGCGGCACGGAGGCGCCGGAGCCGAGGAAGGCGCCCGCGGTGAAGGGCAGCAGCGTCAGCCCGGAGGCGATGGCGGAGAAGTGCAGGCCGAGCTGCAGGTACAGGGCGAGGACCAGGAAGAAGCCGGCCATGGCGCCGGAGAAGCACAGTTGGACGATGCTGCCGGCGGTGAAGCCGCGGTCGGCGAACAGGTGCATCGGGGCGAGCGGCGAGCCGTCGCGGCGCATGCGGCGCCGCTGGTTGGCCACGAACACGGCGAGCACCAGCGGGGCCGCCGCGAGCATGGCCGTGATCCACCCGGGCCAGCCGGCCTCGCGGCCCTCGACCAGCGGGAAGACCAGCAGGAAGAGGCCCGAGGAGGCCAGCAGCAGCCCGGGGACGTCCAGCCGCAGCGGGTGCGCGGAGCGGGTGTCGGGCACCCAGAGGAGGGCGGCCACCAGCAGGGCGAGGCCGATCGGGACGTTGATCACGAAGATGCCGCGCCACCCGATGCCGAAGGCGTCGGCGGAGACGAGCCAGCCGCCGAGGAGGGGGCCGGCGACGGCCGCCATGCCGGAGACGGCGCCGATGATGCCGAGGAGGGCGGCCCGCTCCCGGGGCTTGAAGAGGGCCTGCACGGAGGCCAGGACCTGGGGGACCATGAGTGCGGCGAAGGCGCCCTGGACGACGCGGGCCGCGACGAGGGTGTCGCCGCTGGTGGCGAGGCCGGCCGCCAGCGAGGAGGCGGTGAAGCCGGCCACGCCGGTGACGAACACCCTCCTGCGGCCCAGGATGTCGCCCAGGCGCCCGCCGGTGATCAGGACCACGGCGAAGGCGAGGGTGTAGCCGCCGACGACCCATTCGAGGTGGCCGGGCGTCGCGTGGACGTCCTCCTGGATGGCGGGCAGGCCGACGTTGACGATGGTGGCGTCCAGCAGGTCCATGAAGGAGGCGACGATCAGGACGAGCATCGCCAGGGCGCGGCGGCGGTGGCCGGGCGGGGTGGTCACGGGGGTGGTCACGGGCGGGGCGTCAGTGGGTAGGGGGGTGCGGTGTTCGGACACGGTTCTTCCTCGATCCCTGCGGTGAACGGTGACTGGACGCGACTGGCCGGCGGTCGGGCGGTGGCCGGTCCGGGTGGCGCCGGACGGACGTGGGTACCGGCGCGGGCGGACGGGCCTCGGTGTGAAGGCGGGCGTCCGGGCGTGTGGAGGTGGAGGGTCCGGCGGCGGGCATGCCGGGGCCGGCGTCACGAAGTATTTCGTTCGGACGAAAGAAGCATAGCAACTGCTTCGGCGCGCCGAAACAGTTTGCTAGTCTGGGATCATGACCTCCACCGACCGGCCCTCGCGCGGCGAGCTGATGGCCCGGCTGCACACGGCCGGCCGGGAACTCAGCACCGCCGCGGTGATGTTCCACACCGCCCTCGCGCAGCTGCACGGGCTGAGCGCCACCGAGGAGAAGGCCATCGACCTGCTCCAGCGCCTCGGCCCGTTGACCGCGCGCCAGCTCGGCGAACAGTCCGGGCTGGCCCCCGCCTCCGTCACCGGACTCGTCGACCGGCTCCAGCGCAAGGGCTTCGCCCGCCGGGTGCCGAACCCCTCCGACGGCCGGAGCGTCCTCATCGAGGCCGCCGAGGGCCCGACCGAGGCCCTGGCCCCCCACTTCGCGGACTGGACGGTCGCCCTCGACGGGCTGTGCGCGCGCTACGACGACACTGAACTGGCCGCCATCGTGGACTTCCTCGGCTCGGCCGCCGCCCTCCAGCGCGAGGCGACCACCCGGATGACCGCCGCGAGCCCGGGGCGGGCCGCACCCGTGGCCGAGACGGCCCTCGGCCGCGGCGAGAAGCTGACGCTGCAGACGGCGGCCCACGGCGTGGTCGCCCTGATGGCCGCCGCCGACCCCGGGGCGTTCTCCTCCGCCCGGGCGGGCATCGCCGGCGGCAAGGCGCTGTCCGCCGCCACCGGGCTGGTCGGCCGCGTCCTCGCCGAGAAGCCCAAGGGCATGAAGCTCGGCGGGAAGTCCACCGCAGACCTGGCCGACCAGGTCTTCCCCGCCCTCGCGGCCTCCGTCGCGCTGCTCCGGGACGTCGACCCCGCGGAGGCCGAGAACTTCCGTGCCGTCATGCGGATCGCCGTCGAGGCCGCGCTGCAGACCCGCGACGGCCGGAGCCCCGCCATGGCGGCCATGGCCGCCAAGATCGCCGCCGCCCTCGACGACGGCGTCTGACCTGCTCGGGGCCGCAGCGCTCCATCGCGTCGGCGGTGTCGGCTCTCCGGCGGGGGCGTCGCCCGGCTGCACTGTCGTGAACACCCGTCGACCGCGGCGGCACTCGTCCGTGCCGCTCTCGAACGCAGCACCGGCTTGGCGCCGGTCACCGCCTTCGCCGAGGAAACGCCGTGGTCACCGCACATCCCCGGGATCCCGCTGCACGACCGGCCGGTGACGTACGACGCGTTCCACCGCGCAGGCTTCCGCACGCTGGGCCAGTGGCTCCTGTTCCACCGCCCGGCCGGCCCGGGTGACGCGCCGCCACCGGAGCCGCTGGACCCGGGTGCGGCAGGCGGAGTCGTCGCCACCGTCGACCTCCTCGCTCCCGGGGCCTCACGACGGTGCCGGATCCTGCAGGACCGCGGCTTCGAGGAGGTCGACCTGTTGCGATCGCTCGTCCTGGCCTGAGCCCGTCCCAGCTCTGAACCCGTCCTGCGCCGGTCGGCCCCTGGGAGGCCTCCGGGGCCCGGGCGGTGCGTGCGGGGGGAGCCGGCCGTCAAGCCCCCATCCGATCTCACCCGCACGGGTGAAATGACGGGCCGTTCGGGTCCGGTGACCAAGCCGGTGAGGGGAGGGCGCCGAAGGTCGGACGGAAGTGCCCGGCAACCGGCCGGGCGGACGAGCCGAGACGGGACCTGATGGCCAGCGAGCACATCGACACCCGGCTGCTGGAAGAACTCACCGAGCAGTCACAGGACTTGAACAGCGACGCGATGCGGATCACCCGCGGGTCGCTGACCGACTTCGAACAGGGCGCGCAGCCCGCACGCCGGTGGTGGCAGCGCGGGAGCGCGCTCGCCGGCCTGGCCGGGGCCGCGGGGCTGGCCGGCGTGGCGCGGGCGGTGGCGGCCTCCCCGTCCGCGACGGCGTCGGCGGACGACATCATGGCGCTGCAGACCGCCGCGTCGATCGAGAACCTGGCCGTGAGCGTCTACCAGACCGCCGCCGGACTGCCGTTCATCAAGGACGGCAACAAGACGGTCGCGGCGTTCATCGCCAAGACCACCGAGCAGCACCAGGCTCACGCCAAGGCCTTCAACGCCGCCGCGACCGCCGCCGGCGGCCAGGCCCAGAACAACCCCGACCCGAAGTACAAGGCCGTCGTCGACCAGGCGCTGCCCACCATCAAGACCCCGGCCGACGTGGTGAAGCTCGCCATCACGCTGGAGGACGTCGCCGCCCAGACGTACACCAAGAACGTCGGCCAGGTGAGCAACGCCGACCTGCGCAAGCTCTTCGCCTCCGTCGCCCCGGTCGAGGCCCAGCACCGGGCCGTGCTGCTGGCCGTCCAGGCGCTGCTGGCGGGCAACGCCGCCGACCTGATCACCATCCCCGTCGACCCGGCGAAGCTGCCCGCCGCCGCCGGGAGCGTCGGCTTCCCCGACGCGTTCTACAAGACCGACAACGCCTCCCCGATCACCGAAGGGGCCGTCCAGTGACCGCCGACCGCACCTGGCAGCCCGCCATCGGCGAGGCCGAACTCGCCCGCCTGACGCGGGACATGGACGAGGCCCACCGCGCAACCCTCCCGCTGATGCACGCGACCGGTGCCGACCTGACGGAGGAGCTCCGCGCCGCGGGGCAGGCCGACGCGGGGCGGCGCCGCTTCCTCGTCGGCGCGGGCGGGGCCGCCGCCGCCCTCGTCCTGGCGGCCTGCTCCAGCAGTAAGAGCGTCACCAGCCCGGCACCCACCAGCCCCGCCTCCCCGACGCCCAGCTCGCCCTCGGCGTCCGGGCAGTACACGGGGGACCTGAAGGTGGTGGCGCTGGCCACCGCGCTGGAGAACCAGGCCGTCGTCGCCTACCAGGCGGCGCTGGACGCGGCCAAGGCCGGCAAGCTCGGGACCGTCCCCCCGGCGGTGGCGAACTTCATCACCACCGCGCAGTCCCAGCACGCCGACCACGCGAAGGCCTGGAACGCCGTCCTCACCGGTGCCGGACTGCCCGCCATCACCGGCGTCCCGCTGTCCAACCAGCCCGACACCCTCGCCGCGCTCGGCAAGGCCGCCTCCGTCGGCGACGTCGCCAAGCTGGCCCTCCAGCTGGAGAACCAGGCCGCCCAGACCTACCTCTTCGCGACCTACAACGTCACCAGCCCCGCCGGGATCGCCACCGCGGCCAGCATCGCCCCCGTCGAGGCCATGCACGCGGCGATCCTCAACTACGTCCTCGGCCAGTACCCCGTCCCCGACGACTTCCTGCCCACCGACAAGGCCGCCAGCCCCGCCCTCCTCACCGTCTGACCCACCTCCCCCGAGCAGGCGCGCGCCCGGTACCCACCGGAACCGACACCCCCCGGCCACCCCGGGCGCGCGCCCCTTCCAGTGGGTGAACTCGACGCCTCCGCCGGCTGGTTCGCCCGCGACGGCGGACCTCGGCCCACCCGCCCAGAGCCTTCGGGGCCGGGTGGGCCCGCGCTGCGCTAGGGGGTGCGGCGGCGGAGGGTGGCGGCGCCGAGGGCGAGGGCGAGGAGGGCGGAGCCGGTGACGACGGCGAGGTCGCGGGCGACGGCGGGGTCGGCGGTGGCGGTGGTGGTGAGGCGGGTCATCGCGTCGACGGCGTAGGAGAGCGGCAGGACGTCGGAGATCCAGCGCAGGGCGGTGGCCATGCCGTCGCGCGGGACGAAGAGCCCACACAGGAGCAGCTGGGGGAGGAGGACCGCGGGCAGGAACTGGACGGCCTGGAACTCCGTCGAGGCGAACGCCGACACCAGCAGGCCCAGGGCCATGCCGAGCAGACCGTCGGCGACGGCGACGGCGAAGACCAGCCAGGTGGGGCCGGCGATGTGCAGGCCGAGCGGGCCGAGGGCGAGTGCGGTGGCGAGCGTCGCCTGGAGCAGGGCGACGAGGCCGAAGGCCACGGCGTACCCGAGCAGGAGGTCGAGCCTGCCCAGCGGCATGGTGAGCAGCCGTTCCAGGGTGCCCGTGGTCCGCTCGCGGAGCATGGCGACGGAGGTGACCAGGAACATCACGAGCAGCGGGAAGACGCCGAGCAGGGCGGGGCCGATCCGGTCGAAGGTGGCCGGCTGGGCGTCGAACATGTACTTGAGCAGGACGAGCAGCAGGCAGGGGACGACCAGGAGCAGCGCGACGGTGCGCGGGTCGTGGCGCAGCTGGGTGAGGACGCGGCGGGCGGTGGCGAGGGTGCGCCGCAGGGCGGGTGCCGCCGGGGGCAGGGGGTGTCGGGTGCTCATCGGGCGGCCTCCACGAGCTCCAGGAACGCGCTGTCGATGTCGGGTGCGCCGGTGGCGCGGAGCAGTTCGTCCGGGGTGTCGTGGGCGAGCAGACGGCCCTCGCGCATCAGGAGCAGGCGGTCGCAGCGGGTGGCCTCGTCCATGACGTGGCTGGACACCAGCATGGTGGTTCCGGCGTCGGCGAGGCGGCGGAAGAGCTGCCAGAGGTCCGCGCGGAGCACCGGGTCGAGGCCGACGGTGGGTTCGTCGAGGATCAGCAGCTCGGGGGCGCCGAGGAGGGCGGCGGCGAGCGAGACGCGGGCGCGCTGCCCACCGGAGAGGCGGTCGGTGACGTGCTGCTCGTGGCCGGTCAGGCCGACCAGGGCGATCACCCGGGCGGGGTCGGTGGCAGGTGCGCCGAGGACGGCGGCGAAGTAGGCGAGGTTCTCGGCGACGGTGAGGTCGCCGTAGACGGAGGGGGCCTGGGTGACGTACCCGACGCGGTGGCGCAGGGCGGGGCTCCCGGCCTCCAGGCCGAGCACCTCGACCCGGCCGGCGGCGGTGCGCTGCACGCCGACGACGGAGCGCAGCAGGGTCGTCTTGCCGCAGCCGCTCGGGCCGAGCAGGCCGGTGATGGTGCCGCGGGCGAGGTCGAGGTCGAGGGAGTGGAGGACGGTCCGGCCGCCTCGTTCGACGGTCAGGCCGGTGATCCGGATGGCGGGGGCGTCCGGCCCCGCCGAGGAATTCATCATGTGATGAGTTTTGCGCCGGGGGAGGGTGCCGGTCAAGTGCCGCGCGCCCGCTCCGGGGACAATGGCCCGGTGAGTGGCGAGGGGAAAGAGCGGAAGCGGGTCGGCCGGCGCCCGGGCGGCGAGGACACCCGGGGCGCGGTGCTGGCGGCCGCGCGGGCGGAGTTCGGGGCGCGTGGGTACCAGAAGGCGAGCATGCGGGCGATCGCCCGGGCGGCCGGGGTGGACGCGGCGCTGCTGCACCACTACTTCGGTACCAAGGACCGCCTGTTCCTGGCGGCGCTGGACTTCCCGGTGGACCCGCGGGTCGTCGTGGAGCAGGTGCTCGCGGGGGAGCGGGACCGCGTCGGCGAGCGGGTGGCCGCCTTCGTCCTGGGGCTCTGGGAACAGCCGGCCGTGCGGGACCGGCTGCTGGCACTGCTGCGCACGGCGGCCGCCAGCGAGGAGGTCGCGGCGCTGGTGCGGGGCTTCATGGTCACCGAGCTGGTGGGCCGACTGGCCGGTGAACTCGACCTGGAGAACCCGGAGTTGCGGGTGGAGCTGGTGCTGTCGCAGATCGTCGGACTGGCGATGGCGCGCTATGTGATCCAGGTGGAACCGCTCGCCTCCGCGCCCGTTGAGCACGTCGCCCCGCTCCTGGCCAGGACCGTCCAGGGATACCTGGCCGTGCCCTGAGGGGGCTGACCGAGGCCTGGGGAGGCCTCGGCCGGGACCTGCCGCGCCCGCCGCGACCGCCGCAGACGGGGCGGTCGCGGCGGTCCCGATCCCGTCAACCGGTGCGGGGGTGGCGCGTCGCCGTGCGCCCGGCCGCGTCGAGGATGCGGTCGCGCGAGGCGGCGGCCTCGGCGCGCAGCAGCGGCAGGTCGACGTCGAGGACGCGGCCCGCCCACTTGCGGACCTGCCCGCCGACGAGGACGGTGTCGATGTTCCGGGCGTCGCAGCCCAGGACGACGGTGCCGGTGGCGTCGTTCAGCGGGAGGTTGTTGATCTCGTCGGTGGTGATCATCAGCAGGTCCGCCTGCTTGCCGGGCGTGAGCGTGCCGGTGACGTCGGCCAGGCCGCAGGTCCGGGCGCCCTGCCGGGTGGCGAAGTCCAGGACGTCGTGGGTGTCGATGCGGTGCGGCTCGCGGTCGGTGCCGTAGGCGCCGTTGACGGCGCGCATGCGCTGGACGGTGTGCAGGGCGCGCATCTGGGTGAACATGTCGCCGGCCAGGGCGACTTCGACGTCGATGCTCAGGCCCGGCCGGACCCCGACCGCCAGCGCCTCGTCGACGGCGGGTACGGCGTTCTCCAGCCCGATCTGGGCGTCCGAGGTGGGCGCGAGGGACACCGTGGTGCCGCTGGCCCCGATGGCGCGCCACGCGTCGGGGCTCAGCCCGGTGGCGTGGATCAGCGTCAGGTGTTCCCCGAGCAGCCCCTGGCGTTCCCAGCGGAGGACCGCCTCCGAGGACTCGGGCCCGAAGACCGCGTCCACGCTCACGCCGATGCCCAGGTCGGCCGCCCGGCGGGCGAGTTCCGGCCCGTAGGCCAGGCCGGGGCCCGCGATCCGGTCGGTGGCGAGGGCGGCGAGGCGGACGGTCGTCCGGCTGCCGGTGTACTGCGCGTGCAGGCGGGCCAGATCGGCGGGCCACTGCCCGTCCCAGGCGCCGAAGTGCGGGCCCATCGCGGCGTGCACGCCCCGGATGCCGCTGTCGACCAGGGCCCGGACGGCGGCGTCGGAGTGGGCGGCGCTGCGCGAGTTGTGCGAGAAGTCCAGCATCGTGGTGATGCCCGCGTCGACGGCGGCCAGCGCGGCCAGCCTGGTGCCGACGTACATGTCGTGGGGCCGGTAGACCGGGGCGAACTCGGCGAGCGTGGTGGAGACGTACCCGGCGAGGTCGTTCACGTCGGGCATGGTCCGGCGCAACTGGGCCTGCCAGGCGTGGCGGTGGGTGTCCACGAAGCCGGGCGCGAGGATCGTCCCGGTGGCGTCGACCACGATCGCGTCCGTCGCGGCCCCGCGGGCCCGGAGGTCGGTGCCGACGGCGCTGATGGTGCTGCCCGACACCAGCAGGTCGCCGACGTCGAGGGTGCCCAGCGCCGGGTCCATGGTGAGGACGGTGGCGCCGGTGAAGAGGATGCGGCGCCCCGGGTCGGCGGCGGTCCGGCGGAGCCGCTCCAGGAGGGGGCGGCGGGCGGTGTCGGTGGGGCGGTGGACGGCACGCGCGCCGTCGGCGCCGACCGACGGGCCGACCGACGGGCCGGCGTACGGGTCGGCGTACGGGTCGGCGTGCGGGGGGAACTGATCGCTGCTCATGACGACTCAACCTGGCAGCCTCCGGGGAGGGCCTCCAGGCTGCGCCGTTCCTGGGTGCGCCGCACCGTGGATCAGGGCTTCTGCCCGGCCGCACGCGGATCCGTGGTTCCCCTGGCTAGTGCTATGGCCGGGAACGTTCACCGGGGTGGGGCCGATGTCGCGGGCCACTTCGAAAATCGATGGCGCTCTTCGGGGTGGTCGGCGAGCATCTGCAGGTGACAGACGAAGCCGATCACAAGAGACCGTTCACCTGGAGCCCGAAACGCGTCCGTTTTGTCGAGCTGTCCGGCGGGGCGATGTCCGCCTTGCTCGACGGAGACCTGTCAGCAGCCAGTAGGACGGCCGGGGTCTCACTGACAGAGTACTTTCTGACCGACGGGGCCCGGTGGCTGTGGCAGTTCCGGCTTGGTCAGATGGCCGACGATCCCAGCCATGCGCGGTGGATGGTGCGCCAAGCAGTCGTCGGCGACAAGGGTCTCGTCGTTGGGCATGCCGGGTTCCACGGACCGCCCGACGAGGTCGGCATGGTCGAGATCGGCTACTCCGTTGCTCCGGAGTTCCGCCGGCAGGGATACGCCCGATCCACGCTGGTCGAGTTGCTTCGCCGGGCAGCGGCCGAACCTGCGGTCACGACCGTACGGGCGACGATCAGCCCCGACAACATGGCCTCCTTGGCCACGATCGCAGGCTTCGGTTTCGTTGAGGTCGGAGAGCAGTGGGATGAGGAGGACGGTCTCGAACTGATATTCGAGGTCCCTGCCCGCCAGGTTCTACCCGCTTGATGAGAAGGTTCGCGGCAGAACGCCGGCTGTGATCGCGGCGTCCGGCATGGTGGTCAGGCCGCAGCATCGAACGGGTGTCCACTCCAGCGGATGCCTTTCTCGCTGCGGATTCGGGCGCGTTCGCGCGCCACTCCCCGGATCCCCGTTCCGGGGTCACCGCCGCCGCGGTGACCCCGGAACGGGGGCGTCTGCCGGCCTTCCCGGGCCGGCAGGTCACTGCGCCCTACTCGGCGGCCAGCCGCGGGGTGCGGGTCGGCTCCGTCCGGCGGTCGCCCGTCGCCTCGAAGGCCGCGGCGAGGGTGAGCAGGGCGTTGTCGTCGTAGGCGCGCCCGGCGAAGGTGAGCCCGACGGGCATGCCGGTGTCCGGCATGGTGCCCATGGGCACGGTCACGGTCGGGATGCCGAGGTGACGGGGCACCAGGTTGCCGTTGGCGACCCAGACGCCGTTGCGCCAGCCGAGGTCGGCGGAGGCCTCGGACACGTCCATGTCGGCGGGGCCCACGTCGGCGACCGCGGGGAACACCACGGCGTCCAGGCGCAGGTCGTCCATCCACAGCTCCAGGTCGACCCGGCGGGTCTCCTCGAGGCCCCGCAGCCCCTCCTCGAGGTGCGGCATGTCGGTGAACGAGGCGTACGGGCGCTCGCGCACGAAGCGCGGGTACTCGACGATGGTGTCGTCGAAGCCGTCGTAGCGGTCCGGGAGTTCGCCCTGCTGCTTGGGCCAGATCCGGTCGCCGTCGACCTCGGTCAGGGTGGCGAGCGCCGGGTCGCCGTTGGCCCGCAGGAAGTCGTCCCACGCCCAGGCGGAGAGGTCCTCGATCTCGACCTTGAGGAAGTCGGCGCCGACCAGGCCGCGGGTGGAGATCGAGGGGGCGCCGGGGCGGTCGGACTCGTAGTTCGACACGACGGGGAAGTCGACCTCGACGACCTCGGCGCCGGCCGCCTCCAGGTCGCGGCGCGCGGCCTCCCACCGGTCGATCACCGAGGGGCGGGTGTCGATGCGCTGGCCGGTCTGGCCGCCGATGCCGCCCTCGGGGTTGGTGCCGGCCTCCGGGTCGGCGTTGATGTACATCCGGGGGACGCCGACGCGCTTGCCGGCGAGCGCGGCGCGGGCCGCCTGCGCGTCCGCGGGGGCGAGCGCCGGGTACGAGGCGGGGCGGACCTGCGACGGGGCGGGCAGCTGCACCCACGGCTGGGCGCGCCACAGGTCGCCGCGGGTGTCCTGGTCGTCGGCCACGATGACGTCGAGCAGCTCGAACAGGTCGGCCATGGTGCGGGTGTGCGGGACGACGACGTCCATGGTCGGCACCAGCGGCCAGTTGCCGCGCACCGAGATCACGCCGCGGCTGGGCGTGTAGGCGCACAGCGCGTTGTACGAGGCGGGCGCGCGGCCCGAGGACCAGGTCTCCTCGCCGAGGCCGAAGGCGCCGAAGGACGCCGCGGTCGCGGTGCCCGAGCCGTTGGACGAGCCGGAGCCGTAGGCGCTGGTGAGCCAGTCGGCGCTGTAGGGGCTCTCCGCGCGGCCGTACACGCCGCGCTGCATGCCGCCGTTCGCCATCGGGGGCATGTTGGTCAGGCCGATCAGGACGGCTCCGCCGGCGCGCAGCCGCTCGATGGCGAAGGCGTCGCGCTGGGCGACGAGGTGCTCGAAGGCGGGCGAACCGGCCGCGGCCGTCAGGCCCTTCGCGAGGTAGCTGTCCTTCGCGGTGTAGGGGATGCCGTCCAGCGGGCCGAGTGTCTCGCCGCGCGCGCGGCGGGCGTCGGAGGCCTCGGCCTCGGCGCGGGCCTCGGGGTTCATCACGACCATCGCGTTGAGCGCGGTCGCGGTGCCGGGCCGGTCGTACGCGTCGATCCTGGCGAGGTAGGCGTCGAGGAGCTCGACCGCGGTGGTCTCGCCCTTCTCCAGCGCCGCGTGCAGAGCGGCGATACAGGTCTCCACAACGTCGAATCGGCGCGTCATTCGGGTGCCTCCTGGAGGGTTCGGGTCGTACGGGCGGACCGGGGGACGCCGCTCCGGCCGGCCGCGCATGCGGGGCCGTCGCGCGTCCGGTCGCACTGGCTAGATTTTCAGTCTAGACTAAGAATCTAGATCCCCAGCACCGAGGTGAGGCCATGTCGACGCCAGAGACCGAGCCCGCACCGCCGCAGCGCCCCCTTCCGACGGAGGGCGCGACCAGGCCCGCCACGGGCACGGAGCCGGGCGCCGCGCCCCAGCCCGCGCTGGCGTCGGTCGACCGGAAGCGGCAGCCCAGCGGTGACGAGGCGCGGGGACGGGCGATGCGGGCCGCCATCAGCGCCATCGCCGAGAAGGGCCCCGCGGCCGTGCGGATGACGGACATCGCCGCGCGGGCCGGGATGAGCACCGGCCACATCCTGTACCACTTCGGCAAGAAGGACCGCCTGCTGCTGGAGGTCCTGGCCTGGAGCGAGGCGGACCTCGTGGCGCAGTTCCAGCAGGCCGCGGAGCGGGCCGCGTCCCCGGCCGAGAAGCTGGCGCTGTTCGTCCGCTACTACCTGCCCCGTCACCAGGGCGACGAGCGCTACGCCCTGTGGACGCAGGTCCTGGCGCAGTGCCACGACGACGCCGGCCGGCAGCTCCTCACCGCGCTGTCCGAGGCCTGGGAGGAGCAGCTGGAGGCCATCGTCCTGGAGGGGCGGGCCCTCGGGCAGTTCGCCGACGTGGACCCGTCCGAGTTCGTCATCAGGACGGTGGCCATGCTCAACGGGCTCTCCGGCGACGTGATGTTCGGGCGCCCGCGCTGGCAGCGGGACTCCGCGCACACCTTCGCCCTGTCCGCCCTCGAACGGGAGTTGCGGCTGCCCGGAAAGGCGTGAGGTGCGCAGCCGGGCGTGAGGCCGCTCGGGAGTGAGGCTGCCCGGGAAGGCGTGAGGCCGCTCGCCCTCCTCGGGAGGGCGAGCGGCCTCGGGTGTCGTCCGGGACGGACGCCGTGTCAGAAGGCGATGCGCACCTTCAGCGCGGTGCGCTCGTCCATCGCGCGGTAGCCCTCCGGCACGCCGTCGAGGCCGACGGTGCGGTCGAAGACCAGGCCGGGATCGATCGCGCCGGACAGCACGTCGGGCAGCAGCTCCGGGATGTAGGCGCGGGCGGGGGCCACGCCGCCGCGCAGCGAGACGTTCCGGTCGAACATCTGGGCGATGTCGACGCCGGCGGGGCCGCCGTGCGGCACGCCGACGTAGCCGACCGCGCCGCCGTCCCGGGCGATGGAGATCGCCGTGCGCATCGACTCCTCGGTGCCGACGGCCTCCAGCACGGCGTGTGCGCCCTGACCGCCGGTGAGTGCCTTGACCGCCTCGACCGCGTCCGCGCCGCGCTCGGCCACCACGTCGGTCGCGCCGAAGGTGCGGGCGATCGCCGTGCGCGCCTCGTGGCGGCCCAGTGCGATGATCCGGTCGGCGCCGAGGCGCTGCGCGGCGAGCACCCCGCAGAGGCCGACCGCGCCGTCGCCGACCACCGCGACGGTGCTGCCCGGCCGGACGCCGGCGGTGACGGCGGCGTGGTGGCCGGTGCTCATCACGTCGGAGAGGGCGAGGAGGGCGGGCAGCAGCTTCTCCTCGCCGGCCGCCTCCTTCGGCAGTCCGACCAGGGTGCCGTCGGCGAACGGGACGCGGACGGCTTCGCCCTGGCCGCCGTCGGAACCGACCTCGCCCCAGAAGCCGCCCTGCGGGCAGGAGGTGTGCAGCCCCTCGCGGCAGTGGTCGCAGGTGCCGTCGGACCAGACGAAGGGGGCGACCACGAAGTCGCCGCGCGCGAAGCCGGTCACCTCGGCGCCGACCTCCTCGACGATGCCGAGGAACTCGTGGCCGATCCGCTGGCCGGGGACCCGGGCCGCGACGCCCCGGTAGGCCCACAGGTCGCTGCCGCAGATGCAGGCGCTGACGACCCGCACCACGGCGTCGGTCGGCCGTTGCACGACCGCGTCCGGCACCTGCTCGATCCGGATGTCGTTGGGGCCGTGGATGACGGTGGCACGCACGAGGCACTCCTGGCACTGTTTGATGGGGGTGGAACCGGCAGCAGCCAGGGTCGCCGGACAGGGTGCACGGCGTCCAGCTACATCTCCTACAGTCGTTCGTTAAGATGGACTGATGCTCGATGTTCGTCGCCTCGTCCTGCTCCGCGACCTGGAGGTGCACGGCACGGTGACCGCCGTGGCCGATCTCCACGGCGTCACCCCCTCCGCCGTCTCCCAGCAGCTGCGGCTGCTGGAGGAGGAGACCCGCACCCGCCTGCTGGAGCGCACCGGCCGCTCCGTCCACCTCACCGCCGCGGGCCGCCGCCTGAACGGCGACACCGAGCACGTGCTCGCCGCCCTCGAACGCGCCCGCAGCCGCCTGCACACGGCCGCCGGTTCACCCGCGGGCCCCCTGCACCTCGCCTGTTTCCCCAGCGCCCTCGCGCCGGTGGCCGCGCCGCTGGCCACGGCCCTGGAGGACACCCACCCGGACGTCCGGCTCCACATCACCGAGGCCGAACCCGAGGCCGCCGTGCGACTGCTGCTGCAGCGCCGCGCCGACGTCGCCCTCGTCTACCGGTACGACAACCTGGCCACGCCGCCGTCCGAGGGCGTGGAATACCGGACGCTGCTCACCGACCCCCTGGTCGCCGTCCTGCCCCGCCACCATCCGGCCGTCCGGCCGGACCGGGCCCCCCTCGACCTGCGGGAGCTCGCCGACACGACATGGATCACCGCCCCGGCGCAGACCGCCTGCGGGGACGCGGTGCTCCAGGCCTGCCGGTCGGCGGGCTTCACCCCCCGGGTGCGGCACGTCTGCACCGACTTCACGGCCATGATCGCCCTCGCCGGGAGTGCGGGCCACGCCGCCCTGATCCCCCTCCTGGCCGCCTCGCACCTGCCGCCCGCACTCACCGCGCTCCGGGTGACCGACACGGCGCTCGCCCGCACGATCGAGGCCGCCGTCCGCCCCGGCACGGGGCACGAGCCCGCGATCGCCGCCACCCTCGGTGCCCTGCGCGCCCTCCGGCCGGAGCCGGTCGGGTGGCCGCCGGCCGCCTAGACGCTCGGTGCGCCGCGCCGGGGTGTCCGGCGCGCCCGGGGTGTCCGGGCGCGCTCTCAAGCGCTGCGCGAGGCGTCGAGGAGGGGCGCCGTCCGCCCGGGCGGTGGGGCTTGCCCCTTCCCCAGGGGCAGACGACACAGTGACGGCGTGCAAGAGGACTTGATCACCATCGGGGAGCTCGCGGCCAGGACCAGGCTCAGCCCCAAGGCCCTACGGCTGTACGGGGACCGCGGACTCCTGCCGCCCGCCCGGGTCGACCCGCGGACCGGGTTCCGCCACTACGGCCCCGCCCAGGTCGAACGGGCCCGCCGCATCGCGCTGCTGCGCGCCGCCGACGTGCCGTTGGCACGGATCGCGGCGGTGCTCGACGCGGACGGCGAGGAGGCGGCGCGGCTGCTCGACGCCTACTGGCGGGAGCAGGAGTCCGTGCACACGGCCCGCCGGGAGGCGGTGGGCTACGCCCGGGCGGTACTGACCGGAGGGAACCCGACCATGTACGAGATCGCCGAGCGCGACGTGCCCGAACAGAAGGTGCTGTTCACCCGGCGCCACGTCACCGCCGCCGACCTGCCCGGCTTCCTCGCCGAGGCGAGCGAGCGGCTCTTCACGCGGCTGCGGGAGACCGGGGCGTGCCTGTCCGGCCCCGTCTTCGCCGTCTACCACGGCCTGGTGAGCGAGGACTCCGACGGCCTGGTCGAGGTCTGCGCCCCCACGCGGAACACGGTCGAACCGTCCGGACCGATCGGGGTGCGGATCGAGCCCGCGCACCGCGAGGCGTACACCGCCCTGACGAAGCGGCAGGACGGCTACCGGGCGATGGCCGCCGCCCACGACGCCGTCGGCGCCTGGCTCGCCGAGCACCGGCACGTCCGCAGCGCCGCCGACCGGGAGGTGTACTACCCGAACTGGGGCACCGCCGAGCCGGGCGAGCACGTGGCGGACGTCGCTGTGCCCTTCCACCCGCGCTCCGACGGGTAGGCGGGCGCTCCGGCCGGAGTCGGCGGGCTCCCCGGCCGGGCCGCCCGGTCGGGGTCGCGGCCCCGACCGGGCGCCGCCCGGCTACCGGTCGGCGGTGAGCTTGCCGGCCACGCCCCAGTTCTGTGCCGGGTACTCCTGGATCCACACGAACACGCTCTCCGCGGGGACCTCCAGCGCCTCCACGAAGGCCTCGGTGATCTTCTCGACCAGCTCGCGCTTCTGCTCCACGTCGCGCGGGCCCTGCTGAATGGTGACGATCGGCATCCTCGGCTCCTCACCGGACTCCCGGCCGGTCTCTCCGGCCGGGAGACAGTCCATCCGATTCCGCCGCCCGCACCCAGACCCGAATCGCTCCGGCAGCGATCACGAATCGTGATCGTCGCAGCCCGGGAGCGTTCGGCAGGCCTCCAGGAGCAGCCGGGGGAGCGGGGCGGAACGCCGGACGGCGACCGAGGTGGGCAGGGACAGCGGGGTGCGGCAGGGGCGGAAGACGACCCGGCGGGCGTTGGTCATCCGGGCGTTGGCCGCGTACACCACCGTCCACATCGGGGCACCCGTGCCGATGGCGGCCAGGGTGTCCTGAAAGGTGGTGTGGGCGGGGCCGGGCACCGGGCGGAAGCCGGCCCGCGCACAGGCCTCCGTCACCAGGTCCACCAGCGCCGGGTGGTTGCGGCGTTCGGTCATCCGCAGCGGCAGGTCGGCGAGTTCGGCGAGATCGACCTCGGCTTGCCCGGCGAGGGGGTGCCGGGCGGGCAGCGCGATCACCAGTTCGTCCTGCCAGCCGGGCAGGAAGCGCAGGTCCGGGCTGTCGTCGGGGACGGCGCCGCGGACGAAGGCGGCGTCGAGCCGGCCGTCCGCCAGTCTTGCCAACCGGTCGCGGACCGGGGCGGCGTGGAGTTCGACGCGCACCCGGGGGGCACGGAGCTGGTAGGCGTCCAGGATCCGGTCGAGCCGCTCGCCGAGCCCGGTGACGGTGCCGAGCCGCAGCACGGCGGGCGCGGCCAGGTCGGCGGCGAGCGCGCGGGCGGCGCCCTCCGCGGCGAGGACGTCCCGCGCCGCGGGCAGGAAGCGCTCGCCGGCCGGGGTGAGCCGCACGTACCGGGGTGAACGGTCGAACAGCTCGACCTTCAACTCCCGTTCCAGCCGCCGGACCTGTTGGCTCACGGCGGGCTGGCCGAGCAGCAGCCGCTCGGCGGCCCGGCCGAAGTGCAGCTCCTCGGCCACGGCGACGAAGCAGCGCAGCTGCCGTAGCTCCATGCGGTCCCCCTGCTCGGTGCGGAAGGGGACATGGTCGCAGGCCGGCGCACGGCCCCGGGACGGCGGGTCGGTGGCCCGGGGCCGTGCGGGCGGGGGTCAGCGGTCAGGGTTTCAGTGGTCGGGTTTCAGCGGTCGGGGGTGGCGCGGGCGAGGCGTTCGGTGAGCGCCTCCCTGACCGCCGGCCAGTCCGGGCGGACGACGCTGAACAGCACCGAGTCGCGGACGTGGCCGTCGCGCATCACCATGTGCTGGCGCAGGACGCCCTCCTGGGTCGCGCCCAGCCGGGCGATGGCGGCCCGGGACGTCGCGTTGCGCAGGTCGGTCAGGAACTCCACCCGGTTCATGCCCAGCGTCTCGAAGGCGTGGGTGAGCATCAGGAGCTTCGCCTCGGTGTTGACGGCCGTGCGCTGCCAGGACCTGCCGAGGAAGGTGAAACCGATCTCCAGTCGGCGGTAGGGCAGGTTGACCGCCAGGAACCGGGTCGATCCGGCGACCCGCCCGGTCCGCGCGTCGACGGTGGCGTACGCGAGCTGGGTCCCGGCCACCCGGGCGGTGTGCGCGTCCTCGATGAACGACCGGACGTCGTCCGGGTGCGGCACCAGCGTCACCGCGAGGTTCCACAGCTCGCCGTCGCGGATCGCCGCGCACAGGCCGTCGTGGTGGCGGTGGTCGAGCGGCTCCAGCCGCACGTGGGTGCCGGCGAGCGGTGTGGCGTCGAGCATCGTGTCGTCCCCCGGGGGTCTCGTGGCCGTGCCGGGCGCACGCTACCGGTGGTCCCGTGCGGGCGGCGACGGATTTCGAGGGGCGGACGAACCGCGCCGGCGGGTCCTGCTCAGGGCACGGCGGCGGTGAGGTCGGCGAGTTCGTCGACGACGGCCGTCAGCCGGCGGTGGTGGTGGAGGGCGCGCCGCTGGCGCGCGGCGCCGGTGCCGAGCCGGCGCAGGCCGCCGAGGGCGTCCTCCACGAAGGCCAGGTCGCCGGCCGCGTCCAGGCCGGGGGCGGCGCGTTCCAGGAGCCGCTGGACGAGGACGGTCATCGGGGTGCGCCGCCGGGTGCCCGGGTCGACGCCGTCGCCGGCCAGCCCGGTGCGGGCGGCCTGCCAGTGGGCGGCGCCGAGGAGCCCGGCGGGGAAGGCGGGCGCCGGACACCCGTCCTCGATCTTGCGGAGCAGGACGGCGGCGAGGCCGCGCAGCAGGGCGGCGAGCAGCAGGACGGTCGTCAGGTCGGCGTTGACGTCGGCGATCCGCACCTCCAGCGTGGGGACGTGCTCGGAGGGGCGGGCGTACCAGTAGACCATCCGGCGGTCGAGCAGGACGCCGCACGCCACCAGGGCGTCCGCCAGCGCCTCGTACTGCTCCTCGTCCAGGACGGGGGCGGGGCCGACGGTCGGCCAGCGGGCCCACTGGACGGTGCGCCAGCTGGCGAAGCCGCTGTCCCGGCCCGCCGTGAAGGGGGAGTTGACGGTGAGCGACTGGAGGACCGGGAGCCAGGGCCGCAGCTGGTTGCCGAGGGCCAGGGCCTGCCCCCGGCCGGCCACGCCGATGTGCACGTGGCAGCCGCAGATCGCGCCGTCGTAGTCGTCGAGCACGCCGGCGTAGTGGGCCGCGATGGTCCGGTAGCGGTCGCTGTCGGTGATGCGGTCGGGCCCGGGTGCGGACAGGACGGGGGTGCCGGAGGCCACCAGCAGGCAGTCGGCGCCGTCCGCGGCCGCGGCGACGACGGCGCGCAGCCGGACGAGGCCGGCGCGCAGGTCGTCGAGCCGCCCGGCGGGGCGGGTGCACACCTCGACCTGCACGGGGAAGAACTCCGCCTGGACCTGGTCGCCCAGCACCGTCGCCGCCTCGGCGATCACCTCGGGGGCGCGTTCGGCCGGAAGCCGGGTGCGGCGGTCGACCAGCAGGAACTCCTCCTCGACCCCGAAGGTCGGTACGGCGGGTCGCCGGTCGGTCGCGGGCCTCTGCCGGTCCGTCGCGGGCACCTGCCGGTCCGTCGCGGGCATCGCGTCACCGCCCCCGGGCGAGGGCGCCGGCGGCCGCGCCGATCAACAGCACCGCGCCGGCGGCGAGCAGGCCGTGGTGCTGGGAGGCCCACAGCTGGGCGCTGCGCTCGCGCGCCTCGTCGTCGAAGCGGCCGTGCGCGCCGTGGTCGTCGGTGGAGTCGGCCGGCGCCCAGAGGTTGGCCCGCTCCCCGGAGCGGCGCGGCCGGTCGTCCTGCTGGGAGCCGATCCCGGTACGGGCGAGGTAGCGGTCGAGCAGGCCGGGCGCGATCGCGTTGGCGATCAGGGTGGCGGCGGTACTGGCGCCCACCCAGTACTCGCGGCGCCCCGGGTGGTCGGCGGCGTAGCGGACGCCGCGGGCCGCCACCTCGGGCTGGTGCACCGGCGGGACGGGCCTGGCCCGGCGGGGCAGCCGGTTGAGGACCCAGTCGAACTGCGGGGTGTTGACCGCGGGCAGCTGCACCATGGTGACCCGCACGCCGGATCCGCTCGCCAGGAGCTCGCAGCGCAGCGCCTCGTGCCAGCCCTGGATGGCGTGCTTGGCGCCGCTGTAGGCGGTCTGCAGCGGGATGCCCCGGTAGGCGATCGCCGAGCCGACCTGCACGATCGTGCCGTGGTCGCGCGGCAGCATGCGGCGCAGCGCAGCCCGGGTGGCGTTGACGTAGCCGAGGTAGGTGACCTCGGTGACGCGGCGGAACTCCTCGGCGGTGATCTCGGTGAAGGGGGCGAAGACGGAGGTGAAGGCGTCGTTGACCCAGACGTCGACCGGCCCGAACTCGGCCTCGGCACGGGCCGCGGCGGCCTCGCAGGCCTCCGGGTCGGCGACGTCGGCTTCGATGGTGCGTACCGGTGAGCCCGCGGCCTCGGCTTCGGCCGCGGCGGCGCGCAGTCCGGCCTCGCCGCGGGCGATCAGCACGAGACGGTCGCCGTCGGTGGCGAAGGCCCGGACGCAGGCGCGGCCCACGCCGGCGGTGGCGCCGGTGATGACCACGGTGCGGGGCTCCTGGCGGGGTTTCGGGTGCGCGCGGGTATTCATGGCAGGCGTCTTGCCGCGCCGGCCCGGCCGAAACACCGGCACGCGGCGGATGCCCGGAACGCGTCGCGGGGTTTCCCGGGCCGTGGAGCGGTCAGCCGCCCTGCGGGGGGCCGTCGGTGTGCGGGGGGAACACCGTGTCCGCGAGCGAAGGGACCACCCATGACACCCACCGCGGCAGCGCTGTTCGACGTGGACGGCACGCTGCTCGACACCACGTACTTCCACGCCCTCGCCTGG
Source organism: Kitasatospora sp. NPDC051702 (assembly GCF_040681575.1). Classification (NCBI taxonomy): domain Bacteria; kingdom Bacillati; phylum Actinomycetota; class Actinomycetes; order Kitasatosporales; family Streptomycetaceae; genus Kitasatospora; species Kitasatospora sp. NPDC051702. The sequence continues at coordinate 97,070 of NZ_JBFAZB010000025.1, read as the reverse complement.
TGGGAGGCCCTGCGCCAGTACGACCGCACCGTCCCCGCCGCGCGGGCCCACCGGGCCGTCGGCATGGGTGCGGACCAGCTCCTCGACCACCTGCTCGGCACCGACCGGGACCGCGACGACGACGAGGCCATCACCGCCGCCCACGACGCCCTGTACGGCCGCTTCTGGCCGGCGATCACCCCGCTGCCCGGCGCCGCCGAGCTGCTCCGCGCCTGCGCGGCCCGGGGCTGGCTGGTGGTGCTGGCCAGCTCGGCGGCCGACCGCGAGCTCGCGGTGCTGCGCCGCGCCCTCGGCGCGGACGACGTCATCGCGGCGGCCACCACCGCCGACGACGTCGCCGCGACGAAACCGGCGCCCGACGTCGTCCGGGTGGCGCTCGAGCGCGCGGGTGCCGACCCCGGGCACGCCGTGTTCGTCGGCGACACCGTCTGGGACGTCACCGCGGCGGGCCGCGCCGGCGTGCCCTGCATCGCCGTGGAGAGCGGCGGCTTCTCGGCCCGGGAACTGCGCGCGGCCGGCGCCGTCGAGGTCCACTCGGGCCCGGCCGAGCTGCTCGCCGACCTCGACGGCAGCCTGCTGGCCCGCCCGCCGGCCTGACGGTCCGGGCGACGGATGCGGCGCGCAGCGTTAGCGACGGGGCTGCCCGGGTAGGCGCGGAGTGAGCGGGCCGACCGAATGCGGACGGAAGGAGATCCCCAGGATGCCGCCAGGACTCCTGACGACAGCGACCTCGCGCGCCTCCGGCGCCTTCGAGGGCCGTGGACGACCGGTCCGCCGCGGAGGCGGCGGCGACCACGCGCGGGCCCCCGCCCGCTCGGCGGGCGGGGGCACCCCGACCGGCGAGGGAGGTGGGGCGGCATGAACGGCACGCGGCTCTCTCCGACGGGGCTCGCCGAGCCCGCGGCGCGCAGGCTGCCGCTGACGGCCCGGCCCGGCGCGGTCGCCGAGGCGCGCGAGTTCACCGCCGCGTTCCTGGCCGACGTCGGGGATCCGATGATGGTGGCCGATGCCGTCCTGCTGGTCTCCGAACTCGTCGGCAACGCCGTGCGGCACACCCGCGGGCCGCGGGCGCTGCTGCTGATCCGGGCCGGCGGACGGCTGCGGATCGAGGTCAGCGACGAGAGTCCGCGCCCGCCGACGCCCCGGCCGCCGCACGGCCCGGACGAGAAGGGTGGCCTCGGACTCTTCCTGCTGCTCAGCATCGCCCTGCAGTGGGGCTGGCGTCCGATGGGCCCGGGCAAGACGGTCTGGTGTGACCTGCGGCTGCCGGGCGGCCCGCCGCAGGGGTGACGGCCTGCCCGACCGGGCGGCCCGCCACCCGCGGTCGCCCGGCCGGGCCTGCACACCCGCCGCGGTCCTCCACAGGGCACGCACGCCCACCGGAGTCAGGCGGCCTGCGGCAGGATCTGCTCGCGGTAGAAGTCGTAGAAGCCCTCCTGCTCCGGGCCGATCTGGCCGACGTAGACCTCGTCGAAGCCCGCCCCCACGTACGAGCGCAGCCGGTCGAGGTGCTCCTCCGGGTCGTCCCCGCAGGTGACCGACTGGCCGACCATCTCCTCGGTGACCAGCTCGGTGGCCTGCTCGAAGTGCCGCGGCGTGGGCAGCACCTGGGCGAGCTCGCCGGGGAGCAGCTCGCTCGGCCACAGCCGGTGGGCCGTCTCCACCGCCCGTTCGCGGTCCGCCGACCAGCAGACCTTCAGCCCGCCGACCACCGGCCCGCGGCCGCCGGCCGCCCGGTAGCGGCCGATCAGCTCGGTGTCCGGGCCCATGGTGACCAGTCCGTCGGCGAACTCCGCCGCCGTCTCGGCGGCCTTCGGTCCGAACGCCGATACGTAGACGGGCAGTCGGCCGTCCTTCGGGGGCGTGTAGAGCCGGGCGTTCTCGACCGTGTAGTGCGCGCCGCGGTGGGAGACGAGCCCGCCGGTGAAGAGCTCGCGCAGCACCGCGACGGCCTCCGCCAGCATCTCCGCCCGGACCTCGTACGGCGGCCAGCGGTCGCCCAGCACGTGCTCGTTGAGCGCCTCCCCGGTTCCCACCCCGAGCCGCAGCCCGCCCGCCAGCTGCACGTCCGCCGTCGCGGCCGCCTGGGCGGTGACCGCCGGGTGCAACCGGACGGTCGGGCAGGTCACCAGGGTGGTCACCGGCACCGAGACCGCCTGGGAGAGCGCCCCGATGACGCCCCACACGAACGGGCTGCTGCCCTGGGCGTCGTTCCACGGGTGGAAGTGGTCGGAGATCGCGAGCCGGGTGAAGCCGGCCCGCTCGGCCAGCCGCGCCTGCTCGACCAGCTCGGCGGGGGTGAACTCCTCGCAGGACAGGAAGTAGCCGAATTCGGTCATGTCAGCCTCACTCGCATGTCAGCCTCGGTCGTCGACGTCCCCGGTTCCGTCGCCGGAGCGGCTAACCGGGGCGCGTGCGCCGAAACCTCGACGGCTCCCGCCGCGCTGGCTCCTCGCACCGTGCCGGCGCCCGGTGCCCGGACCACGTCGTCGTTTGTCGGTCGCGCCGCCGGGTAGCCGGTTCGGTCCGAGGCGCCCGCCCGGGGCGCCACACCCGGAGGTGACGGTCCATGGACGCGCGCGAAGGTGACGGTGGCCCGGCCCGGGCCGTCAGCACCCCCGGCCGGCCCGATGCCGGCAGGCCGGCCGACCGGTCCGAGGCCGGCGGGCCCGCCCGCCCCCGCCCGTCGGGCGCCTCGACCGACGAGAGCAGGGAGCGCGACGATGCGGAGACCTACGCCGTCCTCGGTGAGGACTGACCGGGCCGCGGGCGCCGTGCACGACCCCCGCCCGGGGCCCTCGCGCGCCGTCCGGCGGCCGGTTCGCCACCGGCCCGGCCGCCGTTGGCCGGGTGTCGGCCACGGCGCCCGCTACCCGGCCCAGCACGGGCTCCGACTCGAAGGCCGGGGCCGACGGACCTGAGGAGGAACGATCATGGAGGACACACCGCAGGGCGGCTCCGGAGGCGTCCCGCTGCACCACGACGACGACCCGCCCGCCGGGCGCGAGCAGCCCGACGAGCCCACGCCCGTCGAGACCGTTAAGACCGTCCGGGCCGGCACGTCCGTCGCGGACCAGAAGGCAGCGCTCGCCGGAGACGGCGACGCGGACGACGCGGCCGGGGAAACGGCCGGTAGCTGACCGGGGCCGGCCGGTTCCGCCACCCCCGCGCGCCGCTGCCCGGGGCGTTCTCGGCCTAGCCTGGAGGGCGGGGGCCGAGAAGCGGCCGGATGCGGCCGGGAACTGAGGACGGTCGGTCCGGATGAAGGACTTCCCGGAGGTCGACGGCTGGACGGTGGTCCCGCTCAGCGGGGACCTCGACGACTACACGGCGCAGGAAGTGCGCCTGCTCCTCGACGCCCTCGTCGCCGACGGCGCGACCAGGGTGGTGATCGACCTCGCCTCCGTGCCCTTCGTCGACTCGACCGGCCTCGGCGTCCTCATCGCCGCCGCCCGGCGCGCACGGGAGGGCGACGGCGCGATCCGACTCGCCTGCGTCGGCCCCAGGGTGCAGGACGTCATCGAGCTCAGCGGCGTCTCGGCGCTGCTGCGCACCTACCCGGACGTGGCGGCGGCCTGTGCCTGAGCACCGCGACCCCGGCGCAGCGGCCCGGCCCGACGACGGCGCGGTGCTGCGGGAGGCCGTCGAGCGGCTGCGCGCCGAGGCCGACGGGCTGCGCCGGGCGATGCGCACCCGCGGCGTCATCGAGCAGGCCAAGGGGATGCTCACCGAGCGGCTCGGCTGCACCCCCGACGAGGCCTTCGGTCACCTGGTGCAGCTCTCCCAGGACTCCAACCGGCGGCTGGTGGACATCGCCGCCGCCCTGGTGGGCCTGGCCGCACCGATCGCGGACCTCGGCGGGGACGCCCCGGCCCCCGGCCCCGACCCGGTCGCCGCCCGGCCACGGCCGCCCGCCCCGGTTCCACCCCCCCCCGGGCCCGGGCCGCTGACCCCGGTGCCCGGCCTCGCCGCCCGCTACCACCTGGCGGCCTCGGCCCTCGCCGGGGCGGACACCCCCGAGGAACCGGCCCGCCTGGTGCACGAGGTGGCCCTGGGGCCGCTCGGCGTCGTCGCGGTGGTGCTGGGCCTGCTGGAGCCGGACGGCGCGCTCGCCCTGGCCGGCAGCCACGGGGTCGAGGCGCCGGGTCAGCCAGTGGAGGCGGATCCCGCCGGAGACCGGCGCGCCCCTCGTCACGGCGGCCCACGGCGGCGGCCCGGTCTGGGAGTCCGGCGCCGAGGAGGGCGACGGGCGGCCGCCCGGGGTGGACGGGACCGTGCGCGGGCGGATCGTGCCCGGACGTACGGTCTGCGCCGTGCCGCTGAGGCGCGGGGACCGGACCGTCGGGGCGATGGGCCTCGGCCGGCGGGAGCCGCTCCGCCGGGCCCGCGCGGCCGCCCGCTACGTGGACGCGCTGGCCGGGCTGGTGGCGGAGCACCTGGTGCGGGTGACGGCCACGGGCGGTGGCGAGCCGGACCTGGTCGTCCCGGGCGGCGAGTACTGGTTCCGGGCCGTGCTGGACGCCGTGTTCGAGCCCGTCCTGGTGCTCTCCGCCGTCCGCGAGGGCGTCACCGGCGGTGCGGTCGGAGACCTGCGCGTCGGGTTCGCCAACGCCGCGGCCGGCCGGGAGGCCGCGACGGGCCGGCTGGTCGGGCGGCGCCTCAGCGAGCTGCACCCCGGGCTGGTCACCGCGGGCGCCTTCGGCCGGATCCTGGACACCGCCGCGACGGGTGTCGGTTACGAGGGGCGGGTCGAGGGCCTGACGGGCAGCACCGCGCCGACCGCCCTGCGGGCGGCGCCCTTCCTGGACGGAGTGCTGCTGACCTGGCGGCCCGGCGAGGGCGCCGCGGAGCACGCGGCGGGTCCCGGCGGGGCGCAGCGGCTGGCGGGTCTCGGCTGCTTCGCCTGGCCGCCCGCCTCCCGGGGCGGTAGTGGCTCCCGGGGCGTTAGTTCCCGCGATTCCGGGGCACCCGCCCGCAGGACCCGGGGGGACGCGCCGGGGGACGGCCGTACGAGGAGGACAGGGTGAACGCACAGGAGCGGGACGTGCTGCTCGGGATCGAACGGGAACTGCGCCGGGACCGCGCCCTCGACGCGCGGCTGCGCGGGTTCGGCCTCGGACTGCGCAGCCGGGCCTGGGACATGATGCGGGGCGTGCGGCCGCGGACCGTCCTCGGGCTGGTCCTGCTGTCGCTGGGCCTGCTGACCGCGGGCCTGCGGACCTCGGCGGCGCCGGTGCTGTGGGCCTTCACCGGCTGCTGGGCGCTGACCCTCGCGATCGCCTTCGCCGTGCTCTGCGCCTGCGCCGAGGGCCGGGGCACCGGAGCCGGGGGCCGGGTCGGTGGAGCGGCGGGCCCGGGGAGCGGGCGATGAGCGGCCCGCTGCGCCCGCGCGGTCCGCTGTCGGCGGCGGTGCTCGGCCTGGTGACCGCCGGGCCGCCCGGCGCCGGGCGGCTGCTCGCCCCGCCCGGGCCGTTCGACGACCCCTGGGGCGAGGACCACCAGCTCGCGCTCTTCCTCTGCTACGAACTCCACGACCGCGGCCTGCCGGGCGTCCACCCCGGGTGGGAGTGGGAGCCCGAACTCCTCATGCTGAGAAGGGCGTTGGAACGCCCCTTCCTCGCGGCGGTGCGCGCCGCGGCGGAGCCCGTACCACCACTGCCGGAGGCCCTGGAACGGCTGCTGCTGGAGCCCGCCGGGGGCACCGGCCCCTCGCACCACCTGCTGGCCGCGGGTGACCGCACCCAGGCCCGGGAGTACCTGGTGCACCGGTCGCTCTACCACCTCAAGGAGGCCGACCCGCAGCTGTGGCTGCTGCCGCGGATCCACGGCCCGGCGCAGGCGGTGCTGATGGCGATCACCTTCGACGAGTACGGTGCCGGGCGCCCCGAGCGGGCCCATGCGCTGCTGTTCGCCCGCATGATGGCGGCCTTCGGGCTGGACCCGGCCTACCGGCACTACCTGGACCTCGTCCCCGCGTCCTCGCTGGCGGTGGTCAACCTGATGACGCTGTTCGGTCTGCACCGGGCTCTGCGCGGAGCGGCGGTGGGGCAGTTCGCCGCCATCGAGATCACCTCCTCGCCCGGCGCCGCCCGGCTGGCCGCCGCGCTGGACCGGCTGGGCGGCGGCCCGGACGGCACGCTGTTCTACCGGGAGCACGTCGAGGCGGACGCCGTCCACGAGCAGCTGGTGCGCCGTGGCGTCATCGCGGAACTGGTGTCCGCCGAGCCGGAGACGGCGCAGGACGTCGCGTTCGGCATCGCGGCCGCGGAGGTCGTGGACGGCCGCTTCGCGGAGCACCTGCTCGGGTGCTGGCGGTCCGGGCGGTCGTCGCTGCGTTCACCCCTGCCCGACCTGCCCGACCTGCCCGACCCGGCCACCCTGCCCGGCCCGGCCGCCGCCCGCGGCTGAACCGCCACCGCCGCCGTCCGCCGCCGGGTCGCGGTCCGGGCGGCGGTGCCGCCGGTGGCTGGTGTCGCAGAACGGGTACGTCCGGCTGCGCCGGCAGGCGCACAGCGCCACCACCGGCCGCTCCGAGACCCGGACGGTGCCGTCCGGCAGGACCACCTCCACCGGCCCCTCGACCAGCAGCGGGCCGCCCGGGACCACGACCACCCGGACGGCCTCCCGGTCAGTACCCGCGGACACCGCGCACCACCACCAGCTCCTCCTCGCGTTCGCCCGGGCCGATCAGCCCGAGGTGCTCGAACAACCCGGCCCGGGCCGTCATCACCGGCCCGAAGGGCTGCCACCGCCGGGCCGCCACGCCGGCCCGCAGCCCGGCCGCGCGCAGCACCGCGAGGGTCGCCGGGACGTCGGCCAGCGCGGACTGGACGAGCAGCAGGACGCCGCCGCGGGTCAGTACCCGCGGGGCCGTCCGGCAGATCCGGTCCAGCACCAGCCGGCCGTACGGTCCGGCGTCCCAGGCGAGGGCGGCGCCCCGGCCGGGACCGTCCCGGCCGGGGCCCGCCGGGACGTAGGGCGGGTTGGCGGTGACGAGGTCGAAGCGCTGCCCGGCCACCGGGGCGAGCAGGTCCCCCCGGTGCAGCCGGACCCTGCGGTGGTGCAGCCGGGTGTTGCACCAGGCGGTGGCCACGGCCCGGGTGGAGACGTCCACCGCGGTGACCCGGGCCCCGCGGCGCGCGGCCGCGAGCGCGACGGCGCCCGTCCCGGTGCACAGGTCGAGCACCCGGCTGGAGCCGTCCAGCGGCTCCCGGCGCACGCAGTGGGCGAGGAGTTCGGTGTCCCCCTGGGGCGGATAGACGCCCGGCGGTCTGATCAACAACATGCCGGGCGGCTGCCCGGGCCGGCGGCCTTCACACCTGCCGCGGCGGCCCCGCGCCCTGACCGGACCCACCTGGCGGTCAGGCCGCGCCGGGCCGGCGCACCTCCAGGTGCCCCGAGAGCACCCGGGTCTCCAGCACCGGCTGCGGCGCGGTCGCCGGGCCGCGCACCACCTCGCCGTCGCGCAGCCGGAACTCGCTGCCGTGCCAGGGGCAGTGCAGGCAGCCGTCGGCGACGGTTCCCTCGGCGAGCGGGCCCGACAGGTGGGAGCAGCGCCCGGCGAGCACGTGGAAGTCCCCGCCGTCGCGCACGACGACCACGCCGAGCTCGCCCACCGTCCGCTGCACGGGCTGACCGGGCGGGAAGTCGTCGACGGGGCCGAGTCCGATCCAGTCCGCCGGGGCCAGCCCGGGCACCGCGGCGGCCCGGTCCGGGCCGGCGGCCTGCCGGTACGCCAGGTGCCCGCCGAGCGTGCCGCCGACCGACAGGGCGGTGAGCCCGGCCAGGGCGAGCAGCCGGCCGCGGCCGCGCCGCCCGCGGCAGCGGGCCAGCATCGAACCGGCGTACAGCAGCACCCCGGTGGTGTTGCTCAGGGCGTGCACCAGGCCGGTGCGCCGGCGCGGCGGGTCGAGCCGGGACCAGTCCACCCAGCCCGCCAGGGCGGCCGGCCCGGCGGTCAGCAGACCGAGCGCGACGAAGGCGTCCGCGGGCCGGTGCCCGTGCGGCACGAAGTCCAGGACGGCCGCGGAGGACCAGAAGCCGATCGGCAGCTGGATCAGCACGGGGTGCAGCGGGTGGCCGAGCCAGACGCCGTGCAGGGCGTCCCGGTACGGTCCGAGCGGCAGCGCCTCGACCGCCTGGGCGAGCGGCCGGGCCGGGACGTCGAGGACCTCCCAGTGTTCCGGGGCGTCCAGCGCGCCGCGCAGCCGTCGGGACCACGGTCGGGTGTGCAGAGGTGTGGTGTCCATACGGGGCGGTTAGCCGGACCGGGCGTCGTCAAACCCGGCGCCCGGTGTACCACGGGTGGATCCGGGTACACGCGCAGCGATGCACGGGCCGGTGCGGCATGTGGGCCGTCACGGCGCGGCCGCCCGGGCCCGGGGTCCCTATACTGCGGTGATCTTGCCGCGGTCAGGAGACGTGGCCACCGTGACGTCGGCCGCCGCCCGAGGGCGGCGGGGAGACGACAGAAGAACGAGGCGCGGAGATGGCCGATCTGACGCGCATCGCGCAGATCATGGCCGAGGCCGTCAACGGACCGGGCCGGCCGTCGGTGCCGGAGCGGCTCTGCGCCGCCTGCGTCGAGGCCCTGGCCGTGGACTCCGCCGCGATCACGCTGATGGCCGACACCGGCCACCGGGCCGGGATCTGGGCCAGTGACGACCGGGCCCGCCGGATGGAGGAGCGGCAGTTCAGTCTCGGGGAGGGCCCCGGGGTGGACGCCTTCCGTGGCAGGCGCCCGGTGGTGGTCGCGGACCTCCTCTCGGCCGCGGAGGTCCGCTGGCCGGTGCTGGTCGCCGACCTGGCCGCCGCAGCGAGCCGGGGGCTTCGCGGCGCCTACGCCGCCCCGCTGCACCTGGGATCCGCCAGCATCGGGGTACTGAGCCTCTACCGCACCGCACCCGGTGTGCCGGGCGTCGCGGAGATCGCCGACATCCAGGTGGCGGCGACCAGCGTGACCCTCGCCATCGTCGGGTCCTTCGTGTCGGCCCCCGACGGCTCGCCGGTCCAGCCCTGGCTGGACGATCCGCCGCTCGACGGCGTCGAGGTGGACCAGGCGGTCGGCATGGTCATGGTGCAGCTCGGCGTCTCCGCGGAGGAGGCACTGGACCGGCTGCGCGGGCACGCCTTCGCGCACGACCGGGACATCGACGGGGTCGCGCGCGACGTGGTGCGGAGGCGGCTGCGGTTCACGGAGGAGGACCGATGACGGATGACCGGTGGCGGAACGTGGGCGCAGCCTGGCCTGGAGGGGAGAGGAAGTCGGTCATGACGCGCGAGGCCCGCGTGAACGAGGCGTTCGCCGGGCTCACCGGGACGCTGACCGGGCCGGGCTACGACACCGTCGAGTTCCTGCACCGGCTCACCGAGGTCTGCACGGGCTCAGCGGGGCCGCCGGGGCAGGTCTGGTCGTCGCGGACCGGCACGGCACGCTGCGCGACATCGCCTACTCCAGCGACCGTGTGCGCAGGCTGGAGGCCCTGCAGATCGCCGCGGGCGAAGGGCCCTGCCTGGACTGCCACCGTACCGGCGAAACCGTCGTCGAAGCCGACCTCGACGCGGCCCGGTCCCGCTGGCCCCGGTTCGTCCCGCGGGCGCTGGACCTCGGCTTCCGTTCGGTGCGCGCTCTTCCGCTGCGTCTGGGCGGGCGGACGGTGGGCGCGCTGAACGTCTTCGACGACCGCCCGGGGGCGGATCCCGCCCGGAACGGCCAGGACGGCCGGGACGGCCCGGACGTCGTGCAGCCCCTCGCCGACCTCGCCCTCCTGCACCGCCGCTACGGGCGGGAACAGACCGCGACCGAGGAGATCAGCGCCGCCCTGGTCGACCGCAGCGCCGTCGAACGGGCCAAGGGCGTGCTCGCCGAGGCCGGCGGACTGGACATGGACACCGCCTTCGAGGTGCTCCGCTCGCACGCCCGACGCAGCGGCACCGGCCTGGCCGACGCGGCTCGCGCGCTGGTGGACGGCCACGTCGACCCGGCCGTCGTGCTGGCGGGCTGACGGCGGCCGCCCCGCCCACCGTCGGCCCGAACGGGCCTGGGTCAGTGCCGCAGCAGCAGGCTCGCCGCCTGCTCGGGGCCGTCGGCGGCCCGGCAGACCGTCAGGGTGCAGGGCGGGCACGGCGCGGCGGGCCGCCGGGCCGCCTCGGGGACCCGGATCGCGTGCGCACCGGCCGCGAGCGCGGCGGCGATCACCGCATCGCTGGACCCGATCACCGTGACGCGGGACGGCGGCAGGCCGAGCGCCCGGGAGGCTGCCGTCACCAGGGCCGGGGCGGGCATCCGGCAGGCGCAGCCCGCGTGCGAGCCGTGCGGGCACACAGCCCAGACGTCGAAGGGGCCCAGCAGTGCCTCGGCCCGGGTCTGGACGGCCTCGACCTGGCCCCGCCCGAGCAGGCCGGCGGCCACGCCCGGTTGGTTGCTCAGCACGCCGAGGGCGAAGCCGGCCCCGCGCAGTGCGGTCAGCGCGGACCGGATCCCCGCCATCGGGTGGACCATCGCCGGGTCGCCGTTGCGGACGACGTCCTGCAGGAGGGTGCCGTCCCGGCCGAACAGCACGGCGCCCGCCGGTCCGTCGGCCGGGGCCGGGCAGGGGCGGGTGAACAGCCACGGCCCCGGCCGGTCCGTGGGCCCGCCCGGGAGGCGGGGCTGCGGAACGGTCGGTACGGGTTCTCCGAGGTAGGCCATACTCCTGCGGGTTGCCGCCGGGCGGAGTGCCAAACGGCCGGCGCGGGCGGGCTGCCGGGACCCGGTCACGGGCGGCCCGGATCAGGGGGAGTGCCCCCGCTCGGACGTGTCGTGGCCGGTGAGGTGGTCCCGGACGGCGGCGATCGCCCCGGTGCCGGGCGGCAGGCCCCACACCGGTGCGTCCGGCCGCGCCCGGCGGCCGTCGCTCAGTCCGCGGCCGCACCGCCGCAGGTCGCGCGGTGCGGCGCGGGCGCGCAGTGCCGGGAAGAGCCGTTCCTCCTCGCCCCGCAGGTGGGTGCGGAGGACGGTCGACAGCGAGGCGGCGGCGCGTCGCCGGCCGGCGGCGGGCAGCAGCCCGTCCGTCGCCCGCTCCAGCAGCCGGCGGATCGTCGCGTGACTGGTGGCCGCGGCGTCGGCGAGCGCGGCACCGGACGGCAGACAGCGACGGACCAGCGGGTAGAGGTGGGCGTCCTCGGCGGCCAGGTGCGGCTCCAGCAGCCGCCGGAGCGCGTCGAGCAGGTGCAGGTCCTCGTCGGGGGCGGGAGCGCCGTGGTCGCGCTCGCCGTCCAGCCTCCCGAGCAGGGCCTCGATGGCCCGGTGTTCGGTGTGCAGCCTGCCCGGGAATCCGTCCGCGCCGTCCATGGTGGTCTCCGTCCGGCTGGAAAGTGGGGGAACCGGTGGACGGGGCGGCTGCCCGTTCCGCACCCGGGTCAATCGTCCGTTGGCGAACGGATCGGGGCGGGGGAGCGGCCCACCGGTCACGGTGGGGACTGGCCGCGGGTGCGTTCGGCGGCGAGGACCTCGGGGAGGCCGTCCAGGCGCCGCAGTCCGGCGACGGCCCGGGCGGTCCGGTGGTTGGCGGCGAGCAGGTCCCGGTGGCGGTGGACGAAGGCCCAGTAGCCGGTGGTGAACGGGCACGCGCGGTCGCCGAGCCGCTCGGTGGGGCGGTAGCGGCACGGCCGGCAGTGGTCGCTCATCCGGTTCAGGTAGGCGCCGCCGGCGGCGTACGGCTTGGTGGTGACGAGACCGCCGTCGGCGTACTGGGACATGCCGATGACGTTGGCGGCCATCACCCAGTCGTAGCCGTCGACGAAGCAGCGGTGGAACCAGTCGGTGAGCTCGCGGGGGTCCCACCCGTGCTGCAGGGCCCAGTTGCCGAGCACCATCAGCCGGGGGATGTGGTGCACCCAGCCGTGGTCGCGGACCTCGGTGAGGACGCGGGCCAGGCAGCGGGCGGTGACCGCCCCGGCGTCGAGGTCGCGGAACCAGGCGGGCAGCGGTTCGTGGTGGCCGAGGCGGTTGGCGTCGCGGTAGCCCTCCCCGAAGTGCCAGTACAGCTGCCACACGTACTCGCGCCAGCCGGCGATCTGGCGCACGAAGCCCTCGGCGCTGTTGAGCGGCACCCGCCCGGCCCGGTACGCCTCCTCCGCGGCGCGCACGCACTCGCCGGGGTCGAGGAGGCCGAGGTTGAGCGGGACGGACAGCGCGCTGTGCGCCATCCACGGGTCGTCGTGGAGCATGGCGTCCTCGAACCGGCCGAAGTCGGCGAGGCGGTGGGAGACGAAGTGCGCGAGGGCCTGCTCGGCCTCCGCGCGGGTGGCGGCGAAGCGGCGCGGACCGTCCCGGCCGACGAAGGCGACCTCGCCGGCGCGCTCCCAGCGGTCCAGGTCGGCCCGCACCCGGGCGTCGATCTCGTCCTCCTGCGGTTCGAACGGCGGTGGCAGCGGGAGCGTGGACGCGCCCCTGGGCGGCGGTTCCCGGTTGTCCCGGTCGAGGTTCCAGCGGCCCCCGGCCGGGGTGCCGTCGGGCTCCAGCAGCAGGTGCTCGGCGCGCCGCACGCGGTGGTAGAAGTCCTCCAGCAGCAGGCGTCGCTCCCCGGGCTCGCCCGCCCAGCGGCGGAAGTCGGCGAACGGGACGAGGAAGCCGCGCGGCGGCAGCACGGTGACCCGGGGCAGGCCGTGCACCAGGCCGAGGGCGGCTCGGGAGGTGGGATGGCACACGGTGAGGCGGCGCCGGCCGGCCGCCCGGGCCAGGCCCTCCCGGTAGGTCTCCGCCTGCACGTAGTGCACCCGGTCTCCCAGGGCCTCGGCGGCGTGGCGCATCGCGGACAGCACCAGGTGGGCCTTGGCCCGGTGGAAGCGCCGGCGTCGCAGCACGGAGCGGGCCTCGATCATGAGGACCGGCGCGTCCCGGTCCGGGCCGTCCTCGCCGGTGCCGTCCGCGCCCGTCCCGCCCGCGCCCGGGGCGAGGAAGTGCGGGCCGAGCTGGTCGCCGAAGACCCAGTGCGGTCGCGGCGCGCTCACGCGGGCCGTCCGGGTACGGCGTCCTGCGGTTCCATCGGTGACCCCGCTTCCTCGTCGGGTCCGTGTTCGCTGCCGGTCAGAGCATCGGCTCCCGGCCGGTCCGGTGCCGACTCGCAGCGTTCGTGCAGCGTCCGTGCGGCGTCGTCCTCGGACGCTGCGCGAACGCTGCGAGTGGCTCCCGCCGGTGCGACCTCGGCAGGGTGGACGGCGGGTGGGGGGCAATACGGGAAGGGAACGGGTGGCATGGCGGCGGCAGGGCGGAGCACCGAGTCCGTGTGGGAGTACCCGCGCCCGCCGGCCGTCGAGCCGGTGCCCGGCCGTCTGGTCGAGGTCCGGTTCGCCGGGATGCTGGTCGCGTCCAGCAGCCGGGCACTGCGGGTGCTGGAGACCAGCCACCCGCCGGTGTACTACCTGCCGCCCGCCGACGTGGCCACCGGTCTGCTGACGGAGGGCCGGGGAGTCAGCGTGTGCGAGTGGAAGGGCCTCGCCCGGTACTGGGACCTGCGGGTGGGGCCCCGGCTGGCGCCCTCGGCGGCCTGGAGCTACCCGGACCCGCTGCCCGGCTACCGCGCGCTGCGCGACTTCCTGGCGTTCTACCCGGGCCGGGTGGACGACTGCACCGTCGACGGGGAGGCCGTGCTGGCCCAGGAGGGGGACTTCTACGGAGGCTGGATCACCAGCGAGATCACCGGCCCGTTCAAGGGCGGCGCGGGCACCGCGGGCTGGTGACGCGAGGGCCCGGCGAACGCGCGCCCGGGAGCCGCTGGGACTCCGGACGCGCGCACCGGACGCGGGGCACGGGCATGCGCGCCGGCTACCCGCGGTGGGCCGGGACGGGCTGGACCGCCACCACCGGGTGCAGCGGAGCGCGGCCGGGGAGGGCGAGCCGGGCCGCGACCGCGCCGAGCAGGCACACACCGGCGGCGACCAGGCAGGCCACGTGGAACCCGTCCATGAACGCGGCCCGTACGGCGTCCAGCAGCTGCCCGCGCCCGTCCGGGCCGGCGGCCGCCGCGGTGCCCAGGGCGGAGGCCACCGAGTGCCCGGCGTCGGCGGCCACCCGCGGCGGCAGTGCGGCGAAGGCGGTCGTCGTGAGGTGGCTCGCGTAGAGCGAGGTGAAGACCGAGCCGAGGACGGCGACGCCGAGGGTGCCGCCGGCCTCGCGGGTCGCGTCGTTGACCGCGGAGCCGACGCCGGCCTTCGCCGGCGGGAGGACGCTGAGGATCGACTCGGTCGCCGGCGCGGTGGTGAGGCCCAGTCCGAGGCCGATGAGCACCATCTGCCCGACGACCTGCGGGTAGCCCGTGAAGGCCGACGAGGTGGAGATCCAGGCGAAGGACGTGCCCAGCAGCACCAGTCCGGTGGTCACCACGGCCCTGGTGCCGAGCCTGCCGACGAGGGCGACGCCGCCGATCGAGCCGAGGGCGATGGTGAGGGCGACGGGAAGGATCCGTACGCCGGTGGAGAGGGTGCCGTAGCCGCGGATGAACTGGAAGTACTGGGTGACCAGGAAGATGAAGCCGAAGAGGGCGAAGAAGGCGACGGTGACGGATCCGCTCGCGGCGGAGAAGGCCGGGGTGCGGAACAGGGTCAGGTCGATCATCGGGTGGGCGCGACCGCGTTCGATCCGGACGAAGACCGCGGTCAGCGCGATCGCGGCGGCGAAGCCGGCGATGCTGGCCGGGGCGCTCCACCCGCGGTCCGGCGCCTCGATGAGCGTGTAGACCAGGACGCCGATGGCGGCCGAGGAGGCCGCGAGACCGGCCGGGTCGAGGCGGGCCGAGGCGGGGTCGTTCGACTCCGGGACCCACCGCCAGGCCGCGACCAGCGCCAGCAGCGCGACGGGCACCAGGGCGAGGAAGACCGACGGCCAGGAGAAGTGCGCCAGCAGCAGGCCGCCGACGACGGGCCCGACCGCGACGCCGAGGCCGGTGACGGCTCCCCAGACGCCGACGGCCTTCGCGCGCGAGCGGCGGTCGGGGAAGGTGTTGGTGATGATCGACAGGGTGGTCGGGAAGATCACCGCGGCGCAGGCGCCCATCGCGAAGCGCGCCGCGATCAGCGGGCCCGGGGATCCGGCGGCGCTGCCCAGCACGCTGGTGACGGCGAACCCGGCCAGTCCGAGCAGCAGGGCGGGGCGCCGGCCGAAGCGGTCGCCGAGCGAGCCGGCGGTGAGGACCAGGGTGGCGAAGGCGAGGTTGTAGCCGTCGACGACCCACTGGAGGTCGCGGGTGCCGGCGCCGAGCTGCCGGCTCAGGTCGGGCAGGGCGACGTTGACGATGGTCGTGTCGAGGTTGATCGCGAAGGCGGCGAGGCAGACCGTGGCCAGGACGAGCAGCGGCCGTCGCGAGGGGAAGGCGGGCATCGGGGACTCCATCCGCCGTGCATGTTGACATCGGGAACATGCTCTCCTTGCCACCGTGGCACTCGCGGTGGACACTGTCAACATATCGGCGGAAAAGAGTCGGAAAAGTGGAAAAGCGGGCATATCACCACGGGGCGCTGCGCGAGGCGATGGTCGAGGCGGGTGTCGCCCTGGCCCGGACGGGCGGACCCTCGGCCGTCGTCCTGCGCGCCGTCGGCCGGCGGGTCGGCGTCTCCCACAACGCGGCCTACCGGCACTTCGCCGACCGGGAGGACCTCCTGGCCGCCGTCGCGGCCGGCTGCATGACCGAGCTCGGCCGACTGATGCTCCGGCGCACCGCCGAGGTCCGGGAGGACGACCCGGTCCAGCGGGCCTGGTCCAGGCTGGAGGCCATCGGGCGCGCGTACATCGACTTCGCCACCACCGAACACGGCTGGTTCCGCACGGCCTTCTCCGGCGCCACCGCCCACCCCGGTGCCGCTTCCAAGGCTGACGGACGCTCCGACCCGCCCTCCGGAGCCGGATCCGGGACCGAAGCCGGGGCCGGGGCCGACACCACCGACCCGTACGTCCTGCTCGGCCGTCAGCTCGACGAACTGGTCGCGGTCGGCGCCGTGCCGGCGGAACGCCGCCCCGGCGCGCACTACGCGGCCTGGTCCGCCGTCCACGGCCTCTCCGCCCTGCTCGTCGACGGCCCCCTGCGCGAGCTGCCCGAGGACGAACGCCGCCTGGCGGCCGACACCGTCCTCGCCGCCGTCGCCCGCGGGCTCTGACCGCGAGCTCCGACCGAGGGTTGTGACCGCGAGCCGTACACTCCACCCGGGACCGGGGGCCGGCCGGCATCCGACGGGTGCGCCGCCTGCCCGCCGGACCGTCCCGAGACCCCGCCCCGGAGACCGTGGAGCCCGCATGACCGACGCCACCGACAGCACGGCCGCACGGCAGCCGGAGGGCTTCAGTACCTCCCGCCTGGAGGCCTTCAGCGACGGCGTCTTCGCGATCGCGATCACCCTGCTCGTCCTGGACCTCCGCGTCCCGGAGCCCGACACCCTCCACGGCGAGTCGCTGGCCGCCGCGCTCGCCCACCAGTGGCCGGCCTACTTCGCCTACCTGGTCAGCTTCCTGGTGATCGGCATCATCTGGATCAACCACCACGGCATGTGCGTCCTCGCCGACCGGGTCGACCGCCGCACCCTGTTCGCCAACCTCTTCCTGCTGCTGACCGTCTCCGTCATCCCGTACCCGACGCGGATGCTCTCGGCGTACCTGACGGCCGGTCACGACGACGCCCACACCGCCGCCGCCCTCTACGCGGCCACCATGCTCGCCATGGGCGTCGCGTTCTCCCTGCTCTTCCTCTCCTTCACGCGGGACGCCCGCACCCTGCACCACCCGATCCCGCCGCAGGCCCTCCGGGCCGCGCTGCGCCGCTTCGGCACCGGCGGGCTCTGCTACGCCGCCACCATCGGGCTCGCCTACGTCAGCCCCGTCGCGATGCTCGCGACCCACGCGGCCCTGGCCGTCTACTACTGCTTCGACCAGCTCGCCCCCGCCCGCGCCGCGAGCGCGTGACGGCCCGGTCCTCCCGAGCCCCGCGGTGGACCGCCGCGTCCGACGCCCCGCACGGCCGTTCGTATCCACCCCCTATGATCGCGATCCGGGGGGAAGACCGTTGAGCTGCTCGGGCATTGCCGTGTCCGCTCCCTTCGGCGACGCACGCCCGCGCCGCCGATTCGACGACCGGGAGACGAAGACTCGGTGATACTCACTCAACGCCTGGGCCGCGGGCTACTGGCCGGCGCCTCGGCGCTCGCGCTGGCGCTGCTGCCCGCAGGCCTCGCCCCCACCACGGCGGCCGCCGCCCCGGTCGGCGCCCCGGTCGGCGCACCGGTCGGTGACGGGTCCGGGCCGGTGCCGGCGGACCTCGGTTCCACCCGCGCCTTCGCGGACACCTTCCAGCTGGACCCGGCCCAGGACACCGACCCGATGTACGGGCTGAACGTCGGGATCGACGCCCGGCAGTCGCCCCCGGCCGGGCAGCACGGGATCTCCTACACCCGGGTCTCCGGCCGGTGGGACACCACCGCCGCACCCGCCCAGTGGTTCGTCCAGACCAGCCACCCGAACCACCCGAACAAGCTGCTGTTCGCCAAGGGCGTCTCCGCGGTCATGCTCGGCGCGCCGGCCGTCGCGGACGCCACCGGCCACTACACCGTCTCGACGGTGATCGACCCGGTCGTCGGCGACACCGTCAGCAAGGACTGGGGCTCGATCGTGCTGAGCCGCAGCCACCGCAGCACCGGCTACGTCACCGGCGGCGACGTCGACCTCGGCCTGACCGTCACCTCGGGCGGCGAGCTCGCCCTCTTCCACGGCGGCGAGACCCCGTTCTGGACCGGCAGGGTGGCGCCCACGGCGCAGTACGCCGTCTCCCTCGCCGTCTCCACCGGGGCCGACCGCGCCCTCACCCTGACGGTGAACGGCACCCCGTTCACCGTCTCCGCGCCGGCCGGGGTGACCCGCTGGCCGGGCAGCGAGTTCCTCTACCTCGGCGCCTACCTCTCCACCGAGGACCGCGTCACCACCTTCGGCGACGGCGCCGGCCACGGCCTGAACGTCAGCAGGGTGGACACCGGCGCCATCCGCAGCGCCAAGCCGCTGGTCGACACCTTCGACGGCGCGCCCAACGCCACCGCCGACTCCGGGCTCAACCAGGACCTCAGCGTCCGCCAGCCGAGCCTGATCTCCGCCGACTACACCGCCGTCTCGGGCGTCCGGGGCCTGGCCCTCACCCCGCCGGCGGGCTCGGTGCAGGTCAACAGCCCGGCCAACCCGAACGTGCTGTCCTTCCCCAAGGGCACCGCGGCCGTCCGCCTGAACAAGCCGGCCACCTCGGACGTCCCGACCGGCGCCTACACGGTGCACGCCGCCCTGACGCCCGTGGTCGGCAGCACCTCCGGCCAGGACTGGGCCTCCCTCGCCGTCAGCAACGCCTCGGGCGGCACGGGCGCCGTGGACGCCGAGGACGTCGCGCTCGGCCTGCGCGTCCAGGCCGACGGCGGGCTGACGCTCCTCCAGGGCGGCACGCCGACCGCCCTGCCGGCCGTCCCGGCGGCGGGCTCCTACGAGGTGTCGGTCGCGCTGGCGACCGGCGACAAGCAGCGGGCGACCGTGACGGTCAACGGCGCGACGGTCTTCTCCGGCCGCACCGCCGCCCAGCTGCCCCGCGACGGCTACGTCTCGCTCGGCGCCCACCACTCGGCGGCCGGCCAGGTCACCACCGTGGACGACCTGCGGGTCTCCATGCTGGGCGGGCTCGGCTACTACGGGTACTTCGACATCCGGGACCCGAACGACCCCAACTTCAGCGTCAACCACGCGCCGGAGGTGGCGTCGTGGACGAACCTCAACACCTACCTGCGCGACCGGGACCCGCGCCTGGACTTCCTGGACCAGTGCCTGCCGTCCTCCTGCGTGATCGACCTCAACCAGGAGACGGTGCTCCCGCGGCCGGACGACTCCTGGCGCTTCGACCCGAACCCGAGCGCCGCGCAGAACCTGCTCGACCTGGCGAAGCGGATCGGGCCGAACCTCGACAAGATCGCCGCCGTCGACCTCAGCGACGAGGCCTACTCGCACGGGCTGAGCCCCGCACAGGTCCAGACCCAGGCCGCCCAGATCAAGGCCGCGTTCCCGGACAAGATGCTGATCATGAGCCTCGACCACTGGAACGCCGAGCAGACGGCGCCGATCCCGTCCGTCGTCGACATCGTCGGGTTCGACTACTACTGCGTGGGCCGGGGCGAGATCCAGCCGCGGCTGGCGAACCTCAAGACCTTCCTCTCCTCGCCGGACCAGCACCTGATGCTCTTCCCGGAGTCCACCAACCAGGAGAAGGTCGCGGACAACTGCTACCCCGACCGGACCGACGCCGACGTCGCGGCGTTCAACGCCGAGTACCGCGCGATCGCCGCGCAGGACCCGCGCGTGGTCTACCTGCAGAACTTCCGCTGGCTCGGCCCCGACCAGCCGACCAAGGTGCCGCTGACCGTCGCCGCGCAGCAGCGGATCGGCAGGGCCGTGGTGAACGCCACGCCCGGGCCGGCGCCCGCCTCGGTGGGCGTGTACCGCAAGGCGGACGCCAGCTTCGGCGAGGCCGCCCACAACGGCTGGTTCACCGGCCGGACGGTGTTCGGCGGCGGCGGGAACGCCGTCCCGCTGACCGGCCACTGGAACGGCCCGGGCACCGACACCATCGGCGTCTACCACCCCGAGACCGCGACCTTCCAGCTGTCGAACGACAACGCCACCGTGGCCGCCACCTTCCCGTTCGGCGTCCCCGGTGACATCCCCCTGGTCGGCGACTGGAGCGGGCAGGGGCGGACCACCGTCGGCGTCTACCGGCCCGGCGACCAGACCTTCTACCTCTCCGACGACAACTCCACCGTCAAGTACCGCATCCCGCTGGGCAACGCGGGCTGGAAGCCGCTGGTCGGCGACTGGGACGGCAACGGCACCACCACCGTCGGCGTCTACGACCCGGACACCCAGGTCTTCTACCTGAACGACTCCAACCAGACGGAGCACGTGCGACCGGGCATCAAGTTCGGCAACCCCGGTGACATCCCGATCAAGGGCGACTGGGACGGCACCGGCAAGGAGACCATCGGCGTCTACCGGCCCGGCGACCAGGGCTTCTACGGCGCCGCGGAGAACTCCGACCTGGTGATCTACAGCAAGAAGTTCGGCAACGCGGGTGACGTCCCGCTGGTCGGCAACTGGGGCTGACCGACCGTCCGACCGGGCGCCCTCCCGACCGCCGCACGGCGATCGGGAGGGCGCCCTTCGCGTCGGCGCGGAGACCGGCCCGGGCGCCCGCGAGCGGGGCCTCGGCCATGCGTCTCCTCGGCCGTGCGCCCCCTCAGCCCTGCGCCCGGAGGTACGCCGACAGTTCGGCGGCGCCGGACAGCAGCGCCCGCCCGCGGGCGGACAGCCGCTCGCGCCAGTCGTGCAGGGCAGCCTCCAGCGGCTCCAGCCCGCCGGCCGCCCGCACCTGGGCGATCAGCGGGGCGATCTGCTCCAGCAGGTAGCCGCCGCGCCGGAGTTGGTGGGCCAGCCGGGCGTCCCGGACGTCGGCCTCGCGGTAGACGCGGTACCCGGTCTGTGGGTCGCGGCGCGGGCGCACCAGCCCGGCGCGCTCCCAGGCGCGCAGGGTCGCGGGCCGGATCCCGAGCCGGCCGGCCAGCGGCCCGATGAACGTGCCGTCGGGTCCGGACACCCGGCCCGGCCCGGACCCGGGCCCCGCCCCGGGTTCTGCCCCGGGTTCTGCCCCGAGGGGGCCCAGGCCGCGGAGGGCGCTCTCCACCGCCTCAAGGGTCCGGCGGTCCTCGAGGAGCTGGGCGTGGCTCTCGTCGACGAGACGCAGCGCCTCGTCGGCGCCGCCCTCGTTCACGGCCCGCATGATCGCCGCAGCCGTCCGGTGGCCGTGCCCGGGCACCAGGGCGAGGAAGGCGCGCAGGGCCTGCGCGTGCAGCCCGGTGTAGGTGCGGTAGCCGGTGGGCGTGCGACCGGCGGCCGGGAGGATGCCGGCCTCCTCGTAGTTCCTGACCGCCTGCGTCGACAGCCCGTGCGCACGCGCCAGATCGACCGGCCGAAGCCGATCACCGCTTTGAGGGTTGGAGCCCATCCACCTGGCCGATCTCACCGAGAAGTCTCAACCGAGGCTTCAACGATACCGTTGAAGCCATGGCCACCGACATCAAGAACGCCGTGCACACCGTCGATGCCGCCGCCGTCCTGGGGCTGCTCCCCGCCCGGCCGCGGCTGCTCGCCCTGGGCGAGCCCACCCACGGCGAGGACGCGCTGCTCGACCTGCGCAACGACCTCTTCCGGCAGCTCGTCGAGCAGGAGGGGTACCGGACGATCGCGATCGAGAGCGACTGCCTCGCGGGCCGGCTGGTGGACGACCACGTCACCGGGGGCACCGGCACCCTGGACGAGGTCATGGAGCACGGCTTCAGCCACGAGTGGGGCGCCCTCGCGGGCAACCGCGAGCTGGTGCGCTGGATGCGCGCCCACAACGACGGCCGGCCCGCCGCCGACCGGGTCCGTTTCGCCGGGTTCGACGGCCCGCTGGAGATCGCCGCCGCCGCGAGCCCCCGACAGGCCCTCACCGCGCTGCACGGCCACCTCGCGGCGCACCTCGACGCGGAGCTGCTCCCGTGCACGGCGGAGACGCTCGATCGCCTGCTCGGGCCCGACGACCGGTGGACCGAACCCGCCGCCATGACGGACCCGGCCCGGTCCACCGGCCGCTCGGCCGAGGCCGAGCGGCTCCGGCTGCTCGCCGACGACCTGGGGGCGCTGCTCGACGCGCAGGCGCCGCACCTGCTCGCCGCGACCACGCCGGAGGAGGTGGAACGGGCCCGCCTGCACGCACGCACCGCCACCGGCCTGCTCCGCTACCACCACGCGATGGCCGACCCGTCGCCCGCCCGGATGAGCCGGCTGTGCGCCCAGCGCGACCTGATGATGGCCGAGAACCTCCTCGCCCTCGCCGACCGGGGCCCGGTCCTCGTCCACGCCCACAACTCCCACCTCCAGCGGCGGAAGAGCGCGATGCGGATGTGGCAGGGCCCGGTGGAGTGGTGGAGCGCCGGTGCGCTGGTCAGTGCCCGGCTCGGCGCGGAGTACGCCGTCGTGGCCACCGCCCTCGGCACGATCCGCCACCGGGGCGTGGACACCCCGCCCGACGACACCCTCGAAGGCCTCCTGTACGCGCTGCCCGGAGACCGCTGCGTCGTCGGCGCCGCCCGCCTGGCCACCGCCCTCGGCGATCCGGGTCCGGCACCCCGGACGTCCCCCTGGTTCGGCTACGCGCCGTTCGACCCGACCCACCTCGCGGACACCGACGCCCTCGTCTTCGTCCGCGACGTCCGGCAGGTTCCGGCGGACGCCTGATGCCCGGCCCCTGGCCCCTGGCCCAGGGGCCAGGTGACATTACGTCGCGATGACCGATGCCGGTCACGGAGTGGCCCGCATACCGTCGGCGACGTCACCCACGCAGCAGCAGAAGCGGGCCCCGCAGCGCGCCGTCGGCGACCCGCGGTCGGCGTGGCGCGGTCGGCGGGGCCCAGGCCGCGGCGCTCAGGCCGACGGCACGGTGACCGTGCACAGCCGCTTGGTGGCCCGGGTGAGTGCGACGTAGAGGTCGCGCTCCCCGCCCGGGCGGGCGGCGGTGATGCCGTCCGGGTCGACGACGACGGCGGCGTCGAACTCCAGGCCGCGCGCCTGCGAGGCCGGGACCAGGACGGCGTGCCGCTCGACGCCCGCGGCCGCGAGCTGCTCCGCCCGGCCGTCGGCGCAGACCACGCCGACCAGCTCGCCGGGGTGCGCGGCGTGCTGCGCCCGCAGCTCCCGCAGGAGCTCGGCGACGAGCGACCCCGGGGCGGTGGCGAGGGCGCGGGGCGTCTCACCGTGCCGGATGGAGCGGATCGCCGGCTGGTCCGGGGCGATCCGGGCGAGCAGCTCCTCCGTGCCGGCGAGGATCTCCTGGGTGGTGCGGTAGCTGACGGTCAGGGTGCGCAGGTCGAAGCGCGGGCCGAGGTGCGGGCCGAGCGCCTGGTGCCAGTCCCGGGCCGTCGTGGCCGGCCCGGCCTGGGCGAAGTCCCCGACCAGGGTCATCGACCTGCCCGGGCAGCGGCGCACCACCATCCGCCACTGCATGGCGGTGAGTTCCTGCGCCTCGTCGACGACGACGTGGCCGAAGACCCGCGCGGGCGGCCCGTCGACCAGGCTCGCGGCCTCGTCGAGGAGCGGCACGTCGGCGTCCGTCCAGGGGGCGTCGGGCGCCCGTCGCAGCAGGGCCCACTGGTCGTCGGTGAACCCGGGCAGGTGCCCGGCCGCCCCGTCGTCGCCCGCCAGCAGGGCGTCGACCACCCCGGTGGGCGTCAGCCGCGGCCAGAGCTCCTCGACGGCGCGGTCGAGCGCGGCGTCCTCCAGCAGCTCGGCACGCACGGCGTCGGCGTCGAACTCGTCGGCGCCGGTGGCGGGCGCGGCGTCGACGCCGAGGCGGCGCAGGTCCGCCGCCGCGACCCGGTCGAGGTCGAGGCCGGTCAGCTGCGCGACCTCGGCGTCGATCTGCTCCAGGGCGTCGGCGCTGCTGCGGGCGAGCTCCCGCACCAGGGCGTCGACCACCAGCTCCTTGAACAGCCGGCGCGCCGGGTTGTGCGCGCGGCCGCCCGCCCGCGCCGCCCGCCGGGCCTGGGCGACGTCGCCGTCCGGCAGCCGGATCCACTCCTGCCCGACCCGGACCTCGAAGCCGTCGGCCGGGGCCTGCCGGGCGCGGACCAGGGCGGCCAGCGCGTCGGCGAGTTCGGCGCCGCCCTTCAGCCGCGCCGCCTCGAAGGCGTCCGCCGCGCCGGGTACGACGCCGGCCAGCTCCTCGCAGGTCGCCAGGACGACGTCGTTCTCGCCGAGCGAGGGCAGCACCTGGCCGATGTAGTCCAGGAACCGCGCGTTCGGCCCGAGCACCAGCACGCCGCGCTCGGCCGCCTTCGGGAAGGCGTACAGCACGTACGCGGCGCGGTGCAGCGCCACCACCGTCTTCCCGGTGCCCGGGCCGCCCTGCACGACCGTGACCCCGCGGTGCGGCGAGCGGACGATGGTGTCCTGTTCGGCCTGCAGGGTGGCGACCGCCGTCCCCATCCGGCCCGTCCGCCGCTCCTGGAGCGCGGCCGTCAGCGGGCCGTCGCCGACCACGTCGTGGGCGGTAGGCTCGGAGCCGTCGAGCAGTTCGTCGCTCACCCCGACCACGGTGCGGTCCGCCGTCCGCAGGTGGCGGCGCCGGCGCAGGCGCATGGGGTGGACGGGCGTCGCCTCGTAGAAGGGCCGCGCGGCCTCGGCGCGCCAGTCCACCAGCACCGGCAGCTCGTCGGTGTCCCGGTGCAGACCCAGCCGTCCGATCCGCAGGACGGTGCCGTCCGCCAGGTCGATCCGGCCGAAGACCAGCCCGCCCTCGGCCCCCTCCAGCCGGCGGACCTCCGTCGCCAGGCGCCCGGCCGCCACCTCCCGCTCGTACACCTCGCCCGCGCCGTCGGACGTCGAGGCGAGCACGCGCGCCAGCTCCTCCCGGGTGCCGGCGAGCCGTTCGTCGAACAGCCCGGCTATGACGGCGACCTCGGCCCGCTCGCGTTCCACCTCGCGCGCGCCGGCCTCGTTGATCTGGGACAAGAAAGGGTCCTCCCCGCTCGACCTGCGGATCTGTCGATCCGTCACTGTGTCGACGCGTCACTATGCAGACCGTTTCCGGAAATGTAAACGTTGACCGGACCGGCCGTTGTATGGCCCCGGGGCCCGGCGGACGGCCCGTGGGCAGGCGTGCGCGGGGCCTCGTCGGGCGGGCGTCGGGCGGACGGCCTCCGGATCCGGGCGGCGCCGCGAACGGCCGGGTGCCCCGGCGCGACGGGCCGGGGCACCTCGGTCAGGGGGGCAGGGGGAGGGGCGGGTCAGCAGTTGCCGGGGGCCGGCCGGTGGGCGAACCGGTCGGCGATCCAGCTCAGGTACTCCTGCTGGGCGACGAAGGGCACGGTGTTGTGGGTGGCGCCCTGGTAGGTCGTGTACTCGACCGGCTGGGAGAAGCCGCAGGCGCGCCTGACGTACTGCTCGGTGGAGTGCGGGTTGATCACGGTGTCGTCGGTGCCCTGCATCACCAGGATCGGTGCGAGGCCGGTGGTGTAGCCGGGCGTGTTCTCGTGGAAGCGGTCGCGCCAGGACCGGGGGACGTCCCTGATCGGCTGGAACAGCGTGTCCAGCTGGTGCGTGTCGCCCACGTTGTTCTGGATGACGTCGGCGAAGTGCTCGATGCAGGCGGTGGCGTCGCCCTGGAGGGCCTCGATCCCGGCCGGCTTGAGGACCCCGGAGGCCTGCAGCTCCGGGTAGGCGGCGAGGAAGCCGCGGTAGAGGTTGATCCGCAGGGCCGCGTTGTGGGACTCGGAGGAGTCGCTGCGGGGGCCGGGCAGCACCTGTCCTTCGAGCTCCGGCCCGATGTCGGCGGCGGGGGCCAGCGCGGCGATCCCGACGAGGTCGACCCCCCGGGCGTACCCGGAGGCGTCCTGGCCGACGAACAGCCCGGCGCCGCCGCCCTGCGACCAGCCGAGGACGGCCGTCTGGCTGCCCGCGTGCGCCTCCCGGAGCCGGTGGACGGCGAGGACGGAGTCCAGCACGTTGCGGGTCTCGGTCGCGCCCACCACGTACTGGTGCACGCCGGGGGTGCCCAGCCCCTGGTAGTCGGTGGCGACCACGACGTCGCCGGCGGCCAGGAAGTCGGTCAGCGCCGGGATGCCGACGTCGATCGAGTACGGGCTCTGGTAGCTGAAGTAGTCGATCAGGTTGACGGCCGGGTCCGGTGCGGCCGAGGGCGCGCACTGGCGGGGGCCGCCGACGGTGCCGTGCGCCCAGGCCACCACGTTGCGCCCGCCGCGGGGGGAGGAGGGGCCGTCGGGCCAGACCACCAGGCCGGACACCGCCACGGCGGCCCCGTCGTGGAGGGTGGAGCGGTACAGGATCCGGCAGGCGTGCGCGTGCTCCGGGGCGGGGACCTGCCGGGCCCAGATCAGGGTGCCGTGCGGGCCGTCCGGCAGCGGGGACGGCGGCTCGTAGAAGTCCGGGCCGTCCGGACCGAGCGGGACACCCGGCGCACACCGGGCGGTGTCGCCGCCGTGGTCGTCGCCGTGCCCCCACGCGCCGCCCGCGGCCGCGGCCGGTTGCCCCGCGGACACCAGGGTGAGCAGAGCGGCCACCGCGCCGGCTCGAAGCCATGCCCTCATTCGTCGATTCCTCTCGCTGCACAGGGTGACGCCACGTCACCTGATGTGACGATGCTCACTCGGTGCGGAGGGCGGGGCAATCGCTGCGGCCGGATGGCGGACCGGCCCGTCGGTGGCGGGCCGGGGGCGGAGGGGCGGAGGGGCGGGATCGGGGCTCGGACGGGCGCGCCGGTGCGTCAGGAGGCGTCGGTGAGCACGCGGGTGAAGCCGTCCAGCAGGGCCCGGTTGGTGGCCCGGGCCTGCGGGGTGTCGACGTGGATGGTGTTGACGAACAGACCGTCGTCGGTGCGGTGCAGCCACTGCAGCAGTCCGTTGCAGCCCGAGACCCAGACGTGCAGGCGGGCCCGCTGGGCGGCGTGCCGGTCGGCACCGGGCAGCCGGCGGAAGTCGATGTAGGAGTAGAAGTTCACCGCGTGCGGCCAGTAGTGCAGCCGCGCGTACTCGGCGGGGGCGAGCAGCCGCCAGGCCTTCACGAAGTGCACCCCGGCGTGGGCCTGCAGCTGCCCGTAGGCGTCCTGGGCGGCGGTCAGCACCTCGCCGAAGCCCGCCCGCGGCCTGACCGGGAACTCGATCGGCAGGGTGTTGATGAACCACCCCATCGACTCCGCGTAGACGCCCCGGCCGCGTTCGTTGACCGGCACCAGGCCGCGGTAGACCTCGGGCCCGCCCTCCTGCCGCAGGGCGATCGCCAGCCCGGCGAGCAGCCCCATCGACAGCCGCCCGCCGCGGGCCCGGCAGGCGGTGCCGAAGGCCTCGGCCTGGCGGGCGCTGAGCAGGCGCTCGGTGCCGGCGGTCGGCGCGTACAGCCGGCCGGGCCGGACGCCGAGGTCGAGCGGGAAGCGGGGGAAGAGGCCGCCGTTGCGGTCGCGGAACGCCCGCCAGTAGTCCAGCCGCGCGTCGTCGGCGCGCATGGCGCGGTTGGCCCGGCGCTGGCCGCGGCTGAACTCCAGGTAGCTGCCCGGCTGTTGGGCCGCATCCTCGGTGCGGGCCGGGCGTGCCGGGCGGACCGGGTCGGCCTCGGCTCCGGCAGCGGTTCCGGCCGCGGTGAGGCTCCGGTAGGCCGTGGTGATGTCGTTGACGGCGATCGCGCTGGAGAGGCCGTCGGTGACCAGGTGGTCGCAGGAGAACCAGACGGTGGTCGACTCCGGCCGCACCACCGCGCCCATGGTGATCAGCGGCCAGGAGAGGGTGTCCACCTCCTTGAACGCGTCGTGGAGGTGGCGCTCGACCTCCGCGGGCGTCTCCAACGGGCCGGCGTAGACGTGCTTGAGGGCCACCTCCCCGGGCGACAGGACCTCGCAGCCGAGGTCCCCGCCCAGCGGCTGGTAGACCGCCCGGAGCACCTCGTGACGCCGCACCAGGTGGAGCAGCGCGACCGCCAGCGCGTCCAGGTCGACCGGACCGGCCAGTTCGAAGCTGGCCGCGACGTAGGAGCGGATCGGCTCGTCGACGCTCTGGGCGTGCTGGGCCACGGTGAAATGTTTCGCCTGGTTGTAACCGGTCATCCGGCGCGGGGCGGGGTCGCCGCCGGTCAACGGGACCAGGTGCCACCGGTGGGCCTCGCCCGGGCCGATCTCGGAGTCCTCGACTGAGATCTGGAGCATGTCGCCCTCTTCTGCCGCTGTCGTCGTCGGGTGGTACCAGAGCGGTCGGATGTCGGCCCACCAGCTGGTGCCGTACCAACGCGACGGCCCGGCGCTCGGATACGGGCAGCCGCCGTTCGGGTGACGGTGACCGGACGCCGGGGCCGTGCCCTCCGGCGCGTCCGCGGACCGGGCTCGGCCCGCCGGGATCCCCTCACGGCTGGGCCGTCGGCGTACGAGCGCACGCCGGAGCTGCGGGGACCCGCGGTCGAACGGCGGGTCGAGCGCCGCGTCGGAGTGCGGTCGGGCCCGTCGCGGTGGGCGGATTCCACGGCCGCCGCGACGGCCGGTGCCGCCGGGGGACCGGCCACGTCTCACCCCGTGGACACGTGGTGGGATTTCCGCGCCCCCGGCCGCGGGTTCGCACTAGGCTGGCCGGGCAGCTGGTTCGCCCTGTCCGCCAGGCAGGCGCGTCGCAAGAGGGAACCCGGTGACGCCATTCACGTGGCCATTCCGGGACTGCCCCGCAGCGGTGAGTGGGAACGACCGCCGTCATACGCACTGGGCCCGGACGGGCCTGGGAAGCGACGGCCAGTAGGTGACCGCCCTGACCAGGGCGGCCGCGCCCGCGAGTCCGAAGACCTGCCACTGCCCGCACGCGACCGATCGCGCGCGGACATCCCGGTGACCTCGTGGGCGGGTCGGCGTGCACACCAGGCGGGTCCGGCGCATCCCTGCGCCCGCGGCCGCGCCCGGTCGGGCACCCCTTCGCACCCTCGTCCCGTCCCCGGGGACCAGAGGAAGCAGACTCGCGAAGGAGAGTCCCTTGACGACGAAGTCCGCAGCCGCGGCAACCCGCGCCACCACCCACGGCTACCCCCGCCAGGGCCGCGACCGGGAGCTCAAGAAGGCGGTCGAGGGGTACTGGAAGGGCGCCGTCACCGCAGACGCCCTGCTCGCCACCGCCGCCGACCTGCGCCGGGAGAACTGGCGGCAGCTCGCCGAGGCCGGCGTCCACGAAGTCCCCACGGGCGACTTCTCGCTCTACGACCACGTGCTGGACACCACCGTCGCCGTCGGCGCCGTCCCCGCCCGCCACCGCGCCGCGGTCGACGCCGACCCGCTCGACGGGTACTTCGCCATGGCGCGCGGCACCCAGGAGGTCGCTCCGCTGGAGATGACCAAGTGGTTCGACACCAACTACCACTACCTGGTGCCCGAACTCGGCCCCGACACCGTCTTCACCGCCGACCCGGACCACCAGGTCGCGCAGCTGCGCGAGGCCCTCGGCCTCGGTCACGACGCCCGCCCGGTGCTGGTCGGCCCCGTCACCTACCTGCTGCTCGCCAAGCCTGCCCCCGGCGTCGCCGAGGACTTCCAGCCGATCACCCTGCTCGACCGGCTGCTGCCCGTCTACGCGCGACTGCTCGCCGAACTGCAGGCGGCCGGTGCGCAGTGGGTGCAGCTGGACGAACCCGCGCTCGTCCAGGACCGCACCCCGGCCGAGCTGAACGCCGCCGCCCGCGCCTACCGCGAGCTGGGCGCCCTCACCAGCCGGCCCAGGCTGCTCGTCGCGAGCTACTTCGACCGCCTCGGCGCGGCCCTGCCGGTGCTCGCCGCAGCCCCGGTCGAAGGCCTCGCCCTGGACTTCACCGGCCCCGCCGCCGCCAACCTGGACGACCTCGCCGCCGTCGGCGGGCTGCCCGGCAAGCGGCTCGTCGCCGGCGTGGTCGACGGGCGCAACATCTGGATCAACGACCTGGAGAAGTCGCTCGCCACCCTGGCCACCCTGCTCGGCCTCGCCGGCAGCGTCGACGTCGCCACCTCCTGCTCGCTGCTGCACGTCCCCCTCGACGCCACCGCCGAACGGGACCTGGACCCGCAGATCGCCCGCTGGCTCGCCTTCGCCAGGCAGAAGACGGCCGAGACCGCCCTGCTCGCCCGCGGCCTGCGCGAGGGCACCGGCGCGATCGCCGCCGACCTCGCCGCCAACCGCGCCGACCTCGCCTCGCGCGCCGGCTCCCCGATCACCCGGGACCCGGCCGTCCGCGCCCGGGCCGCCGCCGTCAGCGCGGCCGACGCCCGCCGCCCGCAGGCCTACCCGCAGCGCGCCGAGGCCCAACGCGCCCGCCTCGGACTGCCGTTGCTGCCCACCACGACGATCGGCTCGTTCCCGCAGACCACCGAGCTGCGCACTGCCCGCGCGGACCTCGCCGCCGGGCGGATCGACGCCGACGGCTACCGCGGGCGCATCGAGGCCGAAGTCCGCGAGGTCATCGCCTTCCAGGAGAAGGCCGGCCTCGACGTCCTCGTCCACGGCGAGCCCGAACGCAACGACATGGTCCAGTACTTCGCCGAACAGCTCACCGGCTACCTCGCCACCCGGCACGGCTGGGTGCAGTCCTACGGCACCCGCTACGTGCGCCCGCCGGTGCTCGCCGGGGACATCTCCCGGCCGCACCCGATGACCGTCGACTGGTTCCGCTACGCCCAGGGCCTCACCGACCGCCCGGTCAAGGGCATGCTCACCGGGCCGGTCACCATGCTCGCCTGGTCCTTCGTCCGCGACGACCAGCCGCTCGCCGACACCGCCCGGCAGGTCGCCCTCGCCCTGCGCGACGAGGTCGTCGACCTGGAGGCCGCCGGCGCCGCCGTCGTCCAGGTCGACGAGCCCGCCCTGCGCGAGACCCTCCCGCTGCGGGCCGCCGACCGCCCGGCGTACCTGGCCTGGGCCACCGAGGCGTTCCGCCTCGCCACCTCCGGGGTGCGCGCCGACACCCAGGTCCACACCCACATGTGCTACGCCGAGTTCGGCGCCATCATGACGGCCATCGACGACCTCGACGCGGACGTCATCTCCCTGGAGGCCACCCGCTCCCACATGCAGGTCGCCGGTGAGCTCGCCGCCGCCGGCTACCCCCGCGAGGTCGGCCCGGGCGTCTGGGACATCCACTCCCCGCGGGTGCCCGGCACCGAGGAGGCCGTGGAACTGCTGCGCGCCGGGCTGGCGGCGATCCCGGCCGAGCGCCTCTGGGTCAACCCCGACTGCGGCCTGAAGACCCGGGGCTGGCCGGAGACCCGCGCCTCGCTGGACAGCCTGGTCGGCGCGGCCCGCCGCCTCCGGGCCGAACTCGCCGGCTGAGCCACGGCCCCGCACCGGGGCGGGCCCGTTGCCCGCCCCGGTGCGGGGCCTCCGGCGCGGTCGGGACGGACGGGTGACGGCGACCGAGGGCGGCGCCCGTGCGGCGGGTTGCCGGGGTCGATCGGGATCCGGGGCGGCAGGATGGCCCCGGCGGGGTGCCGCCGCGCGGACCGGAGGGCCCGCGGGAGCACCCGCCGACCACACCCGCTCCCCCCGACGACACCTCGTCGCCGCCACTCCGGAGGGTCACACGACACGGATCACCCGCGAGACCGTGCTGCGGACGGCGACCTTCTGGCTCCGCCCGGCGTTCGCGCTGCGCGTGTTCGGCCGGTTCCAGCGGCTCGTGGGCTTCGACCGCTCGATGGCCCTGGCCTCGGCCGCGCTGACCGCGCTGGTGCCGCTGGCCATCGTCTGCAGCTCCCTCGTGGTCCGGCTGG
Organism: Kitasatospora sp. NPDC051702; assembly: GCF_040681575.1. Lineage (NCBI taxonomy): Bacteria > Bacillati > Actinomycetota > Actinomycetes > Kitasatosporales > Streptomycetaceae > Kitasatospora > Kitasatospora sp. NPDC051702. Next base: position 65,721 of record NZ_JBFAZB010000025.1, on the reverse strand, counting down.
GTGGCAAGGACGTCGCCGAACGCGTCATCGACCGCTACGCCCTCACCCAGGACGGCGCCGAAGCCGTCCGCCACATCCTCTCCTCGTCGGGCGGCTGGAGCAGCGTGGGGCTCTTCGGCCTCGCCTTCCTGCTCGTCTCGGCGCTGAGCTTCGCGCGGGCCGCCCAGCGGCTCTTCGAGCAGGGCTGGGAGCTGCATCCCCTGAGCGTGCGCAACACGGTGAACGGTCTGAAGTGGATCGCCCTGCTGGCCGGGTACGCCGCGCTGAGCGGCTGGGTCCACGCCGTGCTCGGCCGCGGGACGCTGGAGCTGGGCGCGTCCCTCCTGGTGGCCCCGGTGACGGCGGTCTTCCTCGTCTGGAGCGGCCGGCTGCTGTCCGCCGCCCGGATCAGCAGGGGCGACCTGATGCCGTTCGGCTTCATCGGGGCGGCCCTGCTGGCCGGCTACTCGGTGGCCATGAGCGTCTACCTGCCGTACCTCTTCAACTCCACCACGAACCGTTACGGGGCGATCGGGGCGGTGTTCGCGATGCTCTCCGCCCTGTTCGGGGCGATGTTCGTGGCCGTGTCCTCGGCGGCGCTCGGACGGGAGGTGCAGGAGGAGCTCGACCGGATCGGCCGCGGCGAGCGCCCCCCGGACAACGAGGTCCGCCAGGAGTGGGACACGGTGATCCGCCAGGCGCGGTCGCGTTGGGAGACGACCCGCGGCCCGAGCGTCCTGGGCCGTCTGACGCGGAAGCACTGAACGGGCCGTCGGGTCCGCGCCCGGGGGGCGTCGAGCGGGTGCTACTCGAACCGCGACGGGTTCCCGGCGCCCTGACGGACGATCTGCGGCGTCCCGTCCGAGAAGTCGACCACGGTGGTGGGCTCGGTGCCGCAGTCCCCGGAGTCGACGACGGCGTCGAGCACGTGGTCGAGGCGCTCCTTGATCTCCCAGCCCTGGGTCATGGGTTCGGCGTCGCCGGGCAGCAGGAGCGTGCTGGACAGGAGCGGTTCGCCGAGTTCGGCGAGCAGGGCGCGGGTGACGGCGTGGTCGGGGATCCTGACCCCGACGGTCTTCTTCTTGGGGTGCATCAGCCGGCGGGGCACCTCCCTGGTGGCCGGGAGGATGAAGGTGTAGCTGCCGGGCGTCGCCGCCTTGACGGCGCGGAAGACGGCGTTGTCGATGTGGACGAACTGCCCGAGCTGGGCGAAGTTCTCGCACATCAGGGTGAAGTGGTGGCGGTCGTCGAGCCGCCGGATGGAGCGGATCCGTTCCAGGCCCTCGTGGTTGCCCATGGCGCAGCCCAGGGCGAAACAGGAGTCCGTCGGGTACGCGATGAGGGCCCCCGCGCGGAGACTGTCGGCCACGGTGCCGATGGTGCGGGCCTGCGGGGTCTCTGGATGCACGTCGAAGTACTTCGCCATTCGCCCGACCCTACGGGATCCGCCCGCCCCGCCGCGCGCAGCCCCGCGGTGCGGCCCGGCCGCGGCCCCGGGTCACCGTGGGTGCCGGAGCGGGCCGGTGCCGGGGTCGGCGGCGGGGTCGGCGCCGGTCAGGTCGCGGCTGAGGTCCCACAGGTGCGCCGCGACGGCGGTGTCCGTGAGGGTGCGCCAGCGAGGTTCCAGCCGGGGCCTGCCGCGCAGGCCGGCGACGCGCGGGCCCCACAGCTGGCCGCCGCGCACCGCCGGGTCGAGGACCGCCCGCACGGCGGGCCAGGCGCCGGCGTGCTTGCCCTGGAGGAGCACGGCGGCGGGCGCCCCGCGCAGCGCGGTGCCGGGCGTCCGGGCGTGCACGGGCGGGCGTGCCGGGGTGAGCGAGTCCAGGGCCCCGCCGGGGTGGGCCAGCACGCTCGCCACCGTGCTGCCGGCCGCGCGCAGACGGCGGTCGAGTTCGAGGCCGGCGTGCATCTGCGCCAGCTTGGACCGCGCGTAGGCCCGCTTGGGCACGTAGTCCCGCCGGGAGTGCGGGTCGGCGAGGTCCAGGTGTTCGGACTTCGCCGCGAAGCTGCCGATGGTCACCACGCGGGCCGCCGGGGCGGCTGCCAGGAGCGGCATCAGCCACCCGGTCAGCGCGAAGTGCCCCAGGTGGTTGGTGCCGAACATCAGCTCGTGGCCGGCCGCGGTCTCCACCCGCGGCGGATCGTCGAGCGCGACCCCGGCGTTGAGGACCACCGCGTCGAGGCGGGGTGACCCGAGGGCGTCCGGCACGGTGCGCAGCGACGGGAGGTCGGCGAGGTCCAGCTGCAGCGTGCGGACCCGGGCGCCTGGCACGCGGTCGCGGATCACGGCCCGGGCGGCCTCGGCACGCGCCGGACTCCGGCTGCCGAGCACGACGGTGGCTCCGGTGGTGGCCAGCTGCTCCGCGATGAAGTACCCGATCCCGGCGTTGCCGCCGGTGACCAGGACGACCTGCCCGTCGGCGCGGGGCGGTCGGTGCACGTTCCACGGCAGGGGTACGGACGGCATAGGGGTGGCTCCTGGGCGTTCGAAGGACCGGCGGTGTCCCCACGGGGAGTGGGTGTGCCAAGCCTCGGCGCGGCCGCTCACAGATCGCCGACAGGTCACCGTCGGCGCGGTCAGCCGGGTGTCAGGCCGGGTGCGGGCGCGTCCGGGGGCGCTCCGGGCAGCGGTCCCGCGGCCAGCAGCGCCGTGACGGCCGAGGCCGCGAGGCGGTGCCAGTCCCCGGCCCCGGCGAGCATGGCGTGGCCGCCGCGCGGCACGTCGAGGTAGCGGACGTCCGCGCCGGCCCGCGCGGCCCGGGTGGCGAAGGCGCGGGACTTGCGGGCGCTGGTGACCCGGTCCGCCGGGTCGTGGAGGACGACGATCCGTCGGCCGCGCAGGTGCTCCGCCCCGTCCACGGGCTCGCACCACGGCGCCAGGAGCACCGCGCCCACCACCTGGGGCTCGTCGGCGGCGGCGAGGGCGGCCCGGCCGCCCATCGAGTGGCCGAGGAGGACGATCCGGACGTCGGGCGCGTGCGCGACGAGCTCCCGCACGGCCGCGCGGGCGTCGGCGACCGGGTGCGCCTGCGGGCCGTTCCAGCCGCGGTGGCGGTAGTGCACCTCGGCCGTGGTGAGCGCGGCGTCGCCGACGCGGCGGCGCACGGCCGCGGCGAACACCCGCATCCGGAGCCTGGCCAGGCCCAGTCTGGGCGGTGGGTCGAGGCTCTCGGCGCGGCCCCCGGGCAGGACGAGCAGCACGGCCGGACGCTCCTCGGGGTCCGGCGGCGAGGGGTCCGGCGGCGAGGGGTCCGGCGGCGAGGGGTCCGGCGGCGAGGGGTCCGGCGGCGAGGGGTCCGGCGGCGAGGGGTCCTGGGGCGGGGGGTCCTGGGGCGAGGGCTCCGGAGGCGAGGGGTTCGTGGGCATGCCGGGCCCGCTCAGGTGACCGTGACGACGGTGCTGTGCCAGCCGGTGGCGCCCGCCGGGAAGGGGGTGGCCCGCTCCTCGGTCTGGACGGCGCCGGTGGCGTCGGTGGCCCGGGCCTCGAGCCGGTGGGTGCCGGGCGTGGCGCCGGCCCAGGTGTGGCTCCACTGCCGCCACAGGTCGGGGCCGCCGTCGGCGGCGAGCAGGGCCTGCCGCCAGGGGCCGCCGTCGACGCGGACCTCGACGGCGGCGACGCCCCGGTGGGTCGCCCAGGCGGTGCCGGCCACCGTGACCTCGCCCGCCGGGACGCGGGCGAACGGCGCCGGCACCTCGATCCGCGCGGCCGTCCGGACGGCCCCGGTGCGGTCCCAGCCGCGGCGCACCCAGTACGGGTCGAACGCGGCGAAGGTGGTGACGTCGAGGTCGACGAGCCACTTGGTCGCGGAGGCGTAGCCGTAGAAGCCCGGGACGATGCTGCGGCAGGGGAAGCCGTGGGCGACGGGCAGCGCCTCGCCGTTCATCGCGACCGCCAGCAGCGCGCGCCGGCCGTCGAGGACCGACTCCAGCGGGGTGCCGATCGTCATGCCGTCCTGGGAGCGGCCGACCAGCTGGTCCGCGCCGGGCCGCACGCCGGCCCGGCGCAGCAGGGCGGGCAGGGAGGCGCCCAGCCAGCGGGTGGTGCCGACGTAGGGCCCGCCGACCTCGTTGGAGACGCAGGACAGCGTGTGGTCCAGCTCCTCCAGCGGCTCGTGCAGCAGGTCGTCGAAGGTCAGCAGGAGCGGGTGGTCGACCATGCCGTGGATCCGCAGGGCCCACTGCCGCGGGTCGATGCGGGGGAGGGTGAGGGCGGTGTCCACCCGGTAGAAGTCGGCGTTCGGGGTGACGAACGGGGACAGGCCCGCGACCTTGGGCCGCAGTGCGGCCGGGGGCGGCGGCAGCGGGTCCGCGGCGGGCGGGATACGGACGGCGTCCCGGGCCGCGGCGACGTCGGTGCGGCGGTCCGACAGCGTGCGGCCGCCGACGCCGGCGAGTGCGCCGGCCACGACCGTGCCGCCGGTGGCGGCCAGGACGGTCCGGCGGCTGCTCCCCGCTCGCCCGGCGGGTACGGCCGCCGCGGCGGCAGTCACCGACGTGGGCCCGGTGGTCCGCAGCAGGCGTGCCAGCGCGAGCACGGCGGCCGCGCCGACCAGACCCGCCGACAGGGCGGGCGCGGCAGCCGCCGGGTGCGCGTCCGGGCGGGACGCCGCGGCCCAGGCGCCCGCGAGGGCGAAGACGCCGAAGACCCCGGCGCCGTACGCCGGGCGGCGGGCGGCCAGCAGTCCGGCGAGGGCGGCGAGCAGGGCCGTGGTCAGCAGGATCCCGCCGAGCAGGACCGGCTTGTCGTCGGTGCCGAAGGTCCGGACGGCGTACTCCTTGAGCGGGGTGGGCGTCAGGTCGATCGCCGTCGAGCCGACGGCGATGACGGGCGCCGTGTCCGGGCCGGTGAGGGCGGCGAGCAGCTCGCCGGCTCCGAGGGCGGCGGTGGCCGCGGCCAGCCCGGCCGTCGCGGCCGCGCCGGCCCGCAGCAGGCGGGCGCGGTGCGGTCGGGGGTGCGGAGGGGGCTGGGAGGGGTGGTTGCTCACGCCCGGGATTCGGTGCACCCGGCACGGCGGATGGGTGGGCGGCCGCGCGGGGGCCGGGCTGTGCACCGGCCGGGCCTCACCAGCCCGCGATGCGCCCCACCGCGAAGCCGACGCAGCAGATCACCAGCACGGCGATGACGAGCAGCGGGATCCAGCCGGGCCAGGCGGTGTGCAGTTCGACGGCCTCCGGCGTCGAGATGCCCGCGGACGTCGAGCCCTCGCACTCGGGCGTCTCGGTCGGTCGCGGTGCGGCGGCCGGGCGCAGCGGCGGTGTGGCGGCATGGGTGGTGCTCATCGTTCCTCCCGGGCGGTCGGGGGCCCTGTCCGGCGCCGACCGCCGGGTCCGGGCGGGCCCGCGGTCGCGGGTCACCGGGAAGGCCGGGCGCCTCACTCGATCGTGCGCCGCCGGGGCCCCGCCCGCCAAACCGCAGCGCTTCCGCAGCGCGCGGGGGCGGCCACCGGAGGTGCCGCTCCGGGCGGTGGGGCGGGCGGCACCCCGGGGGGCGGGGGCGGGTCGTCGCCGCGCCGGACGTTCGTGAGTCGTAAGGTCCGGTGCCCCGCCCCCGCCCCCGTCCGTTCCTACAGTGGCCGGGACGTTGTTCGCGAGAAGAGAGGTGGACCGGGATGACGGTCGACCAGAACGCCCTGCCCACGGCCGAGCTGGGCGTGATCGGCGGCTCCGGGCTCTACGAGCTGCTGGAGGACGTGACCGAGGTGCGGGTGGCCACCCCGTACGGCGAACCGAGCGACGCGGTGTTCGTGGGGGAGGTGGCCGGCCGCCGGGTGGCCTTCCTGCCCCGGCACGGGCGCGGCCACCGGCTCCCCCCGCACCGCATCGACTACCGCGCCAACCTGTGGGCGCTGCACTCCCTGGGCGTGCGGCAGGTGCTGGCGCCCTGCGCGGTGGGCGGCCTGCGCCCGGAGTACGGGCCGGGCACCCTGCTGGTGCCCGACCAGTTCGTGGACCGCACCTCCGGGCGGGTGCAGACCTTCTACGACGGGCTGCCGCTGCCGGACGGCACGGTGCCCGAGGTGGTGCACGTGTCGGTGGCCGACCCGTACTGCCCGGCGGGGCGGCGGGCGGCGATGGAGGCCGCCCGGGAGGCCGCCTGGGAGCCGGTCGACGGCGGCACGCTGGTGGTGATCGAGGGTCCGCGCTTCTCCACCCGCGCGGAGTCCCGGTGGTTCACCGCCAACGGGTGGTCGGTGGTCGGCATGACCGGGCACCCGGAGGCCGTCCTGGCTCGTGAACTCGGGCTCTGCTACACCTCGGTGGCCCTGGTCACGGACCTCGACGCCGGTGTGGAGAGCGGCGAGGGCGTCACCCACGGCGAGGTGCTGGCGGTGTTCGCCCGCAACGTCGACCGGCTGCGCACCGTGCTGTTCAAGGCGCTGGAGGGCCTCCCGGTGGTCCGGGAGTGCCCGTGCGGTCACGCCCTGGACGGTCTCACGACCGGTCTGCCCGGGGTGCCGGGCGCCTGACGGCCCGGCCGCGGCGCCGCCACCGCCCGACGAGCGCGACCAGCAGCGCGACGCCGGCGGTGGCGGCCAGCACCAGCAGCCAGTTGCGCAGGTACGGCAGCGGCAGCACCGACGGGTTGCCGTGGTCGTCGTCGGCGCGCAGCACGGCGGGCAGGCCGACGGCGGTGACGGCCGCCGCGACGACCAGCCAGCCGCGCAGCACCGGCCCGCGGACCGCGAACGCGCCCAGCAGGCAGACCAGCGGCACCCACAGCCCGTCGTGGAGCACCAGCCCGCCGATCCCCCAGACCGCGACGTCCAGCGGGTCGGTGATGTACGGGTCTGCGAGCAGCCCGGAGAGGCCGTAGCCGATCACGGCGAGGCCGGCGGCCAGCAGCAGGGCGCGCAGGGCGGCGGTCATGCGATCACCTCGATGCGGGTGACCCACTTGGTCTGCAGGACGCCGGGCCGGTTCGGCGCGATGACGCGGGCGGGGAAGCCGTGGTCCGCGGCCAGGACCTCGCCGTCGACCCGCAGGGCGAGCAGGCTGAGCGGATCGTCGACGTAGGGTGCGGGCATCTCCATCACCCGGTACGGCCCGTCGGCCTCCAGCGACGTGACCCGTACCGCCGAGCCGGGCGGGGCGCCGGCCCGTCGGACCAGGTCGGCCATCCGGACCCCCGTCCACCGGGCCGCCGCGCTCCAGCCCTCCACGCAGGAGATCGGCAACTCGGCGGAGTGCTGGGGGAGTTCGCCGAGCTCGGCGAGGGTGAGTTCGAACGGCTGCGGCCCGTCCACCCGCAGCCGCCAGTCCGCGGGCACGGTGACGGTGCCGGCGTGGGCGGCGGTGCGGTTCACCGGCAGGCCCTGCGGGCCGATGTCGGGGCGGCGCGGGGCCAGCAGGTCCAGGGAGCGCAGCCAGGGCACGCTCTGACCGGCGGTCACCAGGGTCACCACACCGGCGGCGGCGGTGGTCGCGGCCAGGAACGCCCGGCGCTGCGCCAGGGCCGGAGCGGCCCGGCGCCACCAGACGGCGGCGATCAGCGGAGCCTTGACCGCGAGGTGCACCAGCAGCCCGCCGGTGGCCAGCCAGCCCAGCCAGAAGTGGGTCTGCCGGAACGGGAACGGCCACGGGTACCACTGCAGGGTGTTCAGCAGACCGGTGAACAGCTCCAGCAGGACGGCCGCCACCAGGACGGCGATGCCGAGCCGCTCCAGGGCGTGCAGCACGCTGCGCGCCGGCGGCCACTCGAAGAGCCGCGGGTAGACCGCCCAGAGCTTCGCACCGACCAGCGGGATCGCGGCCAGACCACTGATCACGTGCAGCCCCTGGGTGACCCGGTAGCCGTTCACCGGCCGCGCGGGCAGGTGCGGCGCGAGCCACCCGGGCGGGTCCTGGAGCAGATGGCTGGTCAGACCGGTCAGGAAGCAGACCAGGAGGGCGGCGCCCAGCCAGCGGCCGACGACGACCACCGTCCGCGGTTCGTGCAGCGGAGAGCTGAACGCCCCGTCGCGGAAGGGCCCGCGGCGCAGGAACGCCGGGGGAGCGGGCAGTGGCGGGTCGTAGCGGCGGCGGGGGGCCGGGGTGCCGGAGTCGGCGGGTTCGGTGTCCACCCGTCCATCGAAGCGCCCCGCAGCGCCCGGCCGGTGGTCCGACGTGCTTACGTGTTTCGAACGGCGGCCTCGCCACCGGCCTCGCAGCGGCGGCCCGGTGGGAGGGTGGCAGGCGTGATCCCCCGTACCCTCCTGCCCTGCCTCCTCGCCCTCGCCGCCCTGGTCACCGCCCTGGCGCTGACCGTCGCCGGCGTCGTCGCCCTCCCGCGGCCCGGCTGGTACCTCCTCGACCTCGCCCTCTTCGCCGCCGCCGTGCTGACGCTGCGCAGGGTGCCCGGCGCCCAGGTCGTGCCGCTGGTCCTGGCCGGCGGCGTCGCCGTGGCCGCCGTCGGGCTGCTGGCGCCGCCGCGCAGCAGCGACGACGCCTACCGCTACGTCTGGGACGGCCGGGTCCAGGCCGCCGGGATCTCGCCCTACGCCCGCACGCCGGACGATCCGGCGCTGGCCCCGCTGCGCGACCCGGGGCTCTTCCCCGTCGGCGACGGCTGCACGGGCTGGGACGAGCGGCGCACCACGGCGGGGGACTGCACCCGGATCAACCGGCCGGCCGTGCACACCGTCTACCCGCCGGTGGCGCAGGCGTGGTTCCTCGCGCTGCACCCCTTCGGCGGCGGGGTCCGCGGTGTGCAGGCCGGCGGCGCGGTGCTGGCGGTGGCGACCACCGGGCTCCTGCTGGCGGTCGGGCGGGAGAAGTGGCAGGCCGCACTCTGGGGGTGGTTCCCCGGAGTGACGGTGTGGGCCGTCAACGACGCGCACGTGGACACGCTCGGCGTGCTGCTCACGGTCGGCGGGCTCGCCTGCGCGGCGCGCGGGCGGGCCGTGCGCGGCGGGCTCCTGCTCGGCGGTGCGGTCGCGGCCAAGCTGCTGCCGGCCCTCGCCCTGCCCGGCGCGCTGTCCGGTCTGCTGGCCAGGCGCCCGACCCGCGGCGATGTCCTGCTCGCCGGATCCGCCCTCGGTGCCTTCGCCCTGGCCTACCTGCCGTACGTCCTGGCCTCCGGCACCTCCGTGCTGGGCTACCTGCCGGGCTACCTGCGGGAGGAGGGCTACGAGCAGGGGCACATCGACCGCTTCGGGCTGCTCCGGCTGGTGCTGCCGGACGGGCTCGCGCCGTGGGCGGCGGCGCTGGTCCTCGCGGCCGTCGTGGTCCGGGTCCTGCTCCGGGGCGACCCGCACCGGCCGTGGGCCGGCGCGCTCCTGGTGACGGGCACCGCGCTGCTGCTGGTCGCGCCCTCCTACCCGTGGTACGGGCTGCTCGTGGTCGGGCTGGTCGCCCTCGACGGCCGCTGGGAGTGGCTGGCCGTCCCGGCCGCCGGGCAGGCGCTCTACCTCGCCGGCGGCCAGGCGGCGCAGCAGCTCTCCTACGGGGCGGCGCTGTGCGTCGTCCTCCTCGTCCCGCTGCTGCGGCAGCGCCGCGGGGCACGGCCGGCCGTGGCGGTGGGCGCCGAGAAGTGACGGAAGTCTGACGTCCCGGTGCCGGGCCTGGCGGTTTCGTCCCCCGCCTGGTCGAATCGGCGGCGTGAGCGAACAGATCGAAGAGGGCCGGGGCACCCCGGTGGGCCGCCGCGTGGTGCTGGGCCTGCTGGGGCTCGGCGCGGCGGGAGTCGCGGTCGGCCCGTACCTCCAGAAGGCCCAGGACGCGGTGGCCGGCAAGGACCCGACGGGCCTCACCGGCCTGCTGCCGGGTGGCGGCGGGTTCCGGTACTACTCCGTGGTCCCGTCGGTCCCGACGAAGGGGCCGGACACGTACGCCCTGACGGTGGACGGGCTCGTGGAGCGCCCGGGCAGCTACCGCCTGGCCGACCTCCAGGCGATGCCGCAGCGCCGGATCGTGCGGGACGTGCAGTGCGTGACCGGCTGGCGGGTGCCGAACACGCCGTTCGAGGGCGTGCCACTGGCGCACCTGCTCGACGCCGCCGGCGTCAGGGCGGGCGCCGGCGCGGTGCGGTTCAGCTGCTTCGACGGCGAGTACACCGAGAGCCTCACCCTGGAGCAGGCCCGGCGGGACGACGTGGTGGTCGCGCTCAAGCTCCAGGACGCCCCGATCTCCCACTCGCACGGCGGGCCGGTGCGCCTGTACGTGGCGCCGATGTACTTCTACAAGTCGGCCAAGTGGCTCTCCGGGATCACCGTGACCGCCGGGGTGGAGCCGGGCTACTGGGAACAGAACGGTTATGACGTCGACGCCTGGGTCGGCCGCTCGAACGGACGTGACGATGCCCCGACCGGCTGACCTCCTGCTGCGCTTCACCCGCGCCGAGCGCTGGGTGCACCGCACCACCGCCGCCCTGATGCTGACCTGCCTGGCGACCGCCGCCTGTCTCTACCTCGCGCCGCTGGCCGAACTGGTCGGCCGCCGGCGGCTCGTCGTCACCGTGCACGTGTGGTGCGGCCTCGCGCTGCCGGTACCGCTGCTGGTCGGACTGGCGTTCCGCGCGGTGCGCGCGGACCTGTCGAGGCTGAGCCGCTTCCAGCCCGTGGACCGGGCGTGGCTGCGGGCCACCCGGGCGCGTGCCGCGCACCGCCCGGCGGGGAAGTTCAACGCCGGGCAGAAGCTCTACGCCCAGTGGACGCTCGGTGCGATGCTGGTGATCCTCGGTACCGGCCTGCTGATGTGGCTCACCCACCTGGCCCCGGTGGCCTGGCGCACCGGCGCGACCTTCGTCCACGACTGGCTGGCGGTGGCCATCGCCGTGGTGACCGCCGGCCACGTCCGGATGGCCCTGCGGGACCCGGAGGCCCGGCGCGGGATGCGCACCGGGCTGGTCGACCGGCGCTGGGCCGAGCGGGAGCACCCGCAGTGGCGGGGCGGGAGCCCCTCGGGCACGCCGGAGTAGCGTTCGCGGCGTGCCCGAGGGATCCCGCGGCGTGCTCGCGGGGTTCCGTCAGTCGGTGTGGGCCGCCCGGCGGAAGGCGAGGAAGCGGCGGCCGTGGGAGGACCAGCGCTCCGTCTCGACGAGGCCGGCCCGCCCGGCCCGTCGGGCGGTGGCCACCGCACCGCAGCGGGCCCAGCGGAACGGCGGGCCGAGCCGCCCGTGGCGCCCCTCGACCCGGACGGTGATCCGCTCGTCGATCTCCCGCGGGTCCACCTCGACCAGCAACACGCCGCCCGGCGCGAGGAGTTCGGCACTGCGGCCGAGCAGCAACCCAGGGTCGCCGCCGATGCCGAGATTGCCGTCGGCCAGCAGCGCGCCGCCCCAGCGGCCCTCCGCGGGCAGCCGGTCGAACACCGACCGGCACAGGGCGGGCCCGCCGAGCCTCCTGGTCCGGGCCACGGCGGCCCGGGTGATGTCGACGCCGAGCGCCGGCACCCCGAGGCCCAGCAGGGCCGCGACCAGCCGGCCGGGGCCGCAGCCGAGGTCCACCACCGGCGCGGCCAGCCCGGTGCAGCGCTCCAGCAGCCCGTGGTCCGCCCCGGCGGCGGGCGCGCACCAGCGCTCCACGTCGAGCGGGATCCGGCCGCCGTCCTCGCGGCGCAGCCACAGCGGGCCCCGGCCGGCGCGGACGGCCTCGGCGAACGGGTCGTCCGTCCACGCTCCGGCCTGTGCGGCCACTCCGGTCCGCGTGGTCGGCTCCAGCTGCGTGGTCGGCCCGGTCTCCGTGGTCACCCCGTCACCTCCCGGGCGCCCTCGATCGCCTGCAGACAGGCCGCGAACCTGCCGCCCGGCGCCTCGGCGGCGACGTCCCGGGCGTCGCTGATGGTGTCCACGTCCGTGACCACCGGGAGGTGCTCGGTCACCAGGCCCTCCGCGGCCAGCCGGTCGAGCAGGCCCCTTCCGGTGTCCGCGGTCGACATCGGCAGGCCGAGGAGCAGCCGCCGGGCGAGTCGCTCGCCGGGCCGGGCCAGGCCGAGCGCCCAGAAGCCGCCGTCGCCGGCCGGGCCGTACCAGGCGTCGACGCCGGCGCGCCGGGCGGGCGACAGGGCCCCGGCGAGGAGCGCGGCGTCCAGCTGCGGGGTGTCCATGCCGACCAGCAGGGCCGGCGCCTCCGGGGCGATCCGGCCGGCGTGCGCGAACGCGGCGGCGAGCCGGGCGTCCAGTCCGCCGGCCACCTGCGGCACGACCTGCCAGCCGGGCGGCAGCCAGTCGCCGACGGCGCCGTCCAGGACGAGCAGCCGCCGGCCGGCCGGCACCCGGGAGAGGACGGCGAGGGTGTCGGTGAGGGCGGCCTCGGCCAGCGCCGCCGCCTGCTCGGGCGTGCAGGGCGGCGTGAGCCGGGTCTTCACCCGGCCCGGGACGGGCGACTTGGCGATCACCAGCAGGGTCGGCGGCGGCGCGGCCAGGACGGCCCGCATGTCGCGGACGGCCTGCCGGGTGCCGCGCACCGTCCCGGTGACCTTGGAGCGGCCCGTCCGCGGCAGGTAGTCGACGGAGGTCTCGGCGATCCGCATTCCGGCCGCCGACGCCGAGAGCACCATCTCCAGCGGGTAGCCGGAGCGGCGGTCGCCCAGGCCGAGCGCCAGCAGCCTGTCACGGCGGGCGGCCCGCATCGGGCCGAGGTCGTGCAGCGGTGCGCCCGTCCGGGCCCGGAGCCGGCGGGCCAGGGCCGCGTTGGCCAGGCGGGCGTGCAAAGGCCACGCCCCGGCGGCGGCGGGGCGGCGCCGGCCGAGCACCAGGTCCGCCGAGCCGGCGAGGACGGGCGCGGCGACCCGCGGCAGCTGGGCCGGGTCCAGCGAGCCGTCGCAGTCCATGAAGCAGACCAGCTCTGCGCTCGCGGCGAGCAGCCCGGCGTGGCACGCGGCGCCGAAGCCGCGCCGCGGCTCCGCGACGACCGTCGCGCCCAGCGAGCGCGCCACCTCGGCGGAGCCGTCCCGGGAGCCGTTGTCGACGACGATCGCCCGCCAGCCCGGGGGCACCCGCCGCAGCACCCAGGGCAGGGCCGCGGCCTCGTCGAGGCAGGGCAGGATCACGTCGGCACGCGGCAGCTCGGCTCGCGGCAGCTCGGCACGAGGCCAGGAAGGAGTCGGAGGGATCACGTCGGCCACGCTAGGCGCGGGCGGGCCCGCGGCGGCCGAACCGCGCCCTTACGAAAGTCCTACGTCGGCCCGGCGGAGGTGCGGCGCTCGGACGGGGTCCCGGAGCGGCCGGAGCGGCCGGAGCCGTGATCTTACGGAAGACGAACGCCGTCCCCGATGCGGCACCCGGCCACGGCCGGGGCTCGTATCCTCGGCGAGGTGAACGACAGCGCCGCCACCGCGGTACCACCGGACCCCGCCCGCATCCTGGTCATCGACGACGACCTCACCGTGGGCGAGGTCGTCGCCGGCTACCTCACCCGGGCCGGCCACCACGTCGACCGGGCCACCGACGGCGACCAGGGCCTCGCGCTGGCCCGCAGCCACCGCCCCGACCTGCTGGTCCTGGACCTCATGCTCCCCGGCATCGACGGCCTGGAGATCCTGCGCAGGCTGCGCGCGACCGCGGACGGCGCGGACCTCCCGGTGGTCATGCTCACCGCCAAGGGCGACGAGGCGGACCGGATCCTCGGCCTGGAACTGGGCGCGGACGACTACGTCACCAAGCCCTTCAGTCCGCGGGAGCTCGTGCTGCGCGTGCAGTCCGTGCTGCGCCGTTCCCGTTCCGCCGCGCCCGCGACGCCGCCCCCCGGACCGCTGGCGTCCGGGGACATCACGCTCGACCCGCAGGCCCGCCGGGCCCGCCGCCGGGGGAACGAACTCACGCTGACGCTGAGGGAGTTCGACCTGCTGGCGTTCCTCCTCCGGCACCCCGGGACGGTCTTCCCCCGCCAGGAGCTGATGCAGCGGGTCTGGGGCTGGGACTTCGGCGACCTCTCCACCGTCACCGTCCACGTCCGCCGACTGCGCGAGAAGATCGAGGACGACCCGGCCGCTCCGACGCTGATCAGCACGGTCTGGGGCGTCGGCTACCGCTACGACCCCGCGACGGGTACCCGGGCGGCCGAGCCGATGCCCGGCGACCCCGCGACGGCCGACCCCGCTGCGGTCGACCCCGCTGCGGTCGACCCCGCTGCGGTCACCTCCGCGGCGGACGAGAAGGACGGACCGGCGTGAAGGACCTGCTGCTCATCGCCCTGTTCGCCGGGCTCGGCGCCGCCGGTGCCGGTCTGCTCGGCTGGCCCGCCGTGCGCCTGCTGCGCCGCCGCTCGATGGCGCTCTCGCTGCTCTGCGTCGCCGCCGTCACCGTCCTCGCCGTCACCTCCGGGACGTTCGCCGTCGCCCAGGCGATGTTCCTGTCCCGGCACGACCTCGGCGTGGTGATCACGGTCCTCGGCATGGCGTCCGTGGTCTCGCTGCTCACGGCCGCCCTGCTCGGACGCCAGGTCGTGGCGGGCAGTCGGGCCCTGACGGCCGCCGCCCGCACCGTCGGGAGCGACACCGGCTTCACCGCGCCGGAGCACCCCCTGGCCCGGGAACTCGCGCAGCTCAGCGCGGAACTCGCCGCCACCAGCGCCCGCCTCGCCGAGTCCCGGGCCCGGGCGCAGGCGCTGGACGCCTCGCGGCGCGAGCTGATCGCCTGGATCTCCCACGACCTGCGCACCCCGCTCGCCGGGCTCCGGGCCATGGCCGAAGCCCTGGAGGACGGCGTGGCCGACGAACCGGAGCGCTACCTCAGCCGGATCCGCACCGAGGTGGAGCGGCTCACCGGGATGGTCGACGACCTCTTCGAGCTCTCCCGCATCCAGGCCGGCGCCCTCGCCCTCTCGGTGTCCCGGGTGTCCGTCTACGACCTGGTCGACGACGCGCTGGCCGGCGCCCACCCGCTCGCCCGCCAGCGCGGCGTCCGGCTGGAGGGCCGGCAGGTCGCCGCCGAGCCGGTCGAGGTGGACAGCCGCGAGATCACCCGGGTGCTGGGCAACCTCCTCGTCAACGCGATCCGCTCGACGCCGGAGGACGGCGTGGTCGCGGTCTCGGCCCGCCGGGAGGTGGACGAGGTCGTCCTCTCGGTCACCGACGGCTGCGGGGGCATCCCGGAACAGGACCTCTCCCGGGTGTTCGAGACCGGCTGGCGCGGCAGCACCGCCCGGACCCCGCTGCGCGATCCCGGGGAGGGCGGCGACAGCGGGGCCGGGCTCGGACTGGCCATCGTCCGCGGCATCGTCGAGGCGCACGCGGGCCGCGCCCGGGTGCGCAACGTCAGCGGGGGCTGCTGCTTCGAGATCGCGCTCCCGGCGGCGCGCGGGTAGCGGCGGGCGGGCCCCGGCGGGCGGGTGGTCCCGCCCGCCGGTGGTCAGGCCCGCAGGGGCGCGGCGGCGAACTCGGCCATCCCCGCGCCGAACGGCACCCGGGCCCGCCAGCCCAGCTCCGCCCGCAGCCGGGAGGAGTCGGCGGTGATGTGCCGGACGTCCCCGAGCCGGTACTGACCGGTCACCACCGGGGCCGGGCCGCCGAAGGCATCAGCCAGCGTCCGGGCCATCTCGCCGACCGTCCGCACCTCCCCGCTGCCGACGTTGTACGCCCGCGCACTGCCCGGCGGCCGGCCGCCGACGTCCGCCAGCGCGGCCAGGTTCGCCGCCGCGACGTCGTCGACGTGGACGAAGTCCCGGCGCTGGCCGCCGTCCTCGAACACCCGGGGGGCCTCGCCGCGGGCGAGCGCCGAGCGGAACAGCGAGGCCACCCCGGCGTACGGGGTGTCGCGCGGCATGCCCGGGCCGTAGACGTTGTGGTAGCGCAGTGCCAGGACGGACCCGCCGCAGGCGCGGGCCCAGGCGGCGGCCAGGTGCTCCTGGGCGAGCTTGGTCGCGGCGTACACGTTCCTCGGGTCCCCCGGCGCGTCCTCCGTGACCAGGCCCGGCCGGAGCGGGGCCGCGCACACCGGGCACGGCGGCTCGAACCGGCCGGCGTCGAGGTCGCCCGGTCGCCGCGGCCCGGGTGCCACGCTCCCGTGCTCCGCACACGCGTACCGGCCCTCGCCGTAGACCACCATCGACCCGGCCAGCACCAGCTGCCGCACCCCTGTGCGGGCCATCGCGGCCAGCAGCACCGCGGTGCCGAGGTCGTTGCAGCCGACGTACTCGGGCGCGTCGTCGAGGTCCAGGCCCAGGCCGACCATCGCCGCCTGGTGGCAGACCGCGTCCACCCCGGCCACGGCACCCGCCACCGCCGCGGCGTCCCGGACGTCGCCGTGCCGGAAGTCGACGCCGGCCGGCAGGTCGGGGGCCGCCCCCGAGGGGTGGACCGCGGGCAGCAGGGCGTCCAGCACGCGGACCTCGTGGCCCGCGCCGACCAGGGTCCGTACGACCGCCGAACCGATGAAACCGGCGCCGCCGGTGACCAGGATCCTCATGACCGGTGACGCTACCGGCCGGCCGGCGCGCCGGGCCGCCGCCGCGGGGCGGGGTCAGCAATCCGTAAGGTCGCCGCGGCGCCCCCGTGGTCCCGCCGCGCGCTGCGGCGGGACCACGGACGGGAGCCCGGTCGGGTGGGCGTGACGGTCAGTCGAGGGGGCCGCACAGGGCCGGTGCGGTGGCCTCCTGGGGCAGGGCGGGGTTCAGATCGCTGGGCCCGAGGACGCCGTCGTACCTGCCGTTGTGGTTGTAGTCGATGCCGTGGACCACCACGACGGCGTTGTCGGCCCGCACCTGCTGGGCGACGTCGCTGGTGAGCTGGATGGTCCGCGAGTAGTGGAAGGTGCCGGTGGCCGGGAAGCGGTCGACGGCCAGGGCGCTGGCCGGGCTGGTATCGCCCTTGGTGGTCAGCGAGGTGCCGATCGGTCCGTAGGCGGGCAGGCCGTCGGTGGTGCTGATGGCCCGGTAGCCGTTGTGCAGGGTGGCGGCGTCGGCCGTGGGGCACTCGCCGCTGCCCTTGATGTGGATGTGCATGGCGTGCGGGGCGCCGTCGAGCAGTCCGCTGGCGTTCACGGTGATCCGGGCGGTGTCGTCGCTGTTGAGCTGGACGGTCGCGGTGCCGGCGCCGGAGACGTGGTTGTCCGGCACGGGCAGCAGGATGGCGAGGGTGAAGCGGGAGTGCTGCGGCGCCAGGAACGGCGAGGCGGCGTAGGCCGTACCGCCCTGGGCGCCGTCGTCGTCGCCCGGACCGCCGTGCGCGGCGGCCGGCAGTGCGCCGACGCCGAGCAGCACGGCGGTCAGGACGGGAGCGAGGAGTCTGGCTTTCATGGTCATCGGTCCTTGCGGAGGCGGTCGCGGCCCGTCACCCACCCGGTGCTGTGGGCCCCGGGGCCGGGCCGTGCTTCCTGTCTGGAATTCGTCCCCCGGTACCGCGGCGGATTGGTGTGATGGGCGGATCGCCCTCCGGGGCGCCCTCTCGCGGGAGCCACCCGGTCCACCGCCGGGGCGCCCCGGCGGTGCCCGTCCGGACCGCGGACCGCGGGGTTCGCCGGGCCGGCCAATCCGGTGGGCCGTCCGCTCCGAAGAGCGGGTGTCAGCCGTTTCCGGTTCGTCCGGCGCGCCGAGCGCCGCCGTGGTCGTGGGAGGCCCGTTGTCCATCGCCCGTCCCTGGGGCCCACCGCCCGCCCGCCGTGCGGCAGGTGTCGCCGGATGAGCGCCGTCGTCCACCTGTCCGGCCCCGGACGGCCGGGGCCCGACCTGAAGGAACTGGTCGGGCTGGTCGCCCGCGGTGACCAGGACGCCTTCTCGCGGCTGTACGACGCGGTGGCCGGCCCCGTCCTGGGGCTGGTGCGAAGGGTCCTGCGCGACCCGGCGCAGTCCGAGGAGGTCGCCCAGGAGGTGCTGCTGGAGGTGTGGCGCACCGCCGCCCGCTACCGCGCCGACCGCGGCGAGGTGATGGCCTGGGTGCTGACGATCGCCCACCGGCGCGCGGTGGACCGGGTCCGGTCCGCACAGGCGGCCGCCGACCGGGACCAGCGCGCGGCCGCGGCCTCCCACACCACGGTGTTCGACGAGGTCGCCGAACAGGTCGAGGGGCGGCTGGAGCGCGAGCAGGTGCGGCGGTGCATGAGGACGCTGACCGAGTTGCAGCGGGAGGCCTTGACCCTGGCGTACTACCGCGGCTACACCTACCCGCAGGTCGCCGAGGTCCTCGGTGCGCCGCTGGGCACGATCAAGACCCGCATGCGCGACGGACTGATCCGGCTGCGCGACTGCCTGGGGGTATCCGCATGAGCGCCGCCGATCTGCACACCCTGACCGGAGCCTACGCCGCGCACGCCCTCGACCCCGCCGAGAGCGCCGAGTTCGAACGGCACCTCGACAGCTGCCCGGCCTGCGCCCAGGAGGTGGCCGAGTTCGCCGCCACCCTGGCCCGGCTCGGGGCCTCCGAGCCCGTGACGCCCCCGCCGGCCCTCAAGACGCGCGTGCTGGCCGCTCTGCCGACCGTACGGCAGGACGCCCCGCGCACCACCCCCGCCGTCCTGCCCGGGCGCCGGCACGGCCGACCCGCCCGCCGGTGGCCGGAGTTCGCGCTCGCCGCCTGCCTCGCGGTGGCCGTCGGCGCCGGCGGCGTCGCCGTCCAGCAGCACCGCCAGGCCGACCGGGCCGAGGCCCGGGCGGCCGCCCTCCAGCAGCAGCAGAACCACTTCGCCGACCTGCTCACCGCCCCGGACGCGCGCACCGTCACCGCCACCGCCTCGGGCGGGGCGGGCGTCGGCACCGTGGTGTGGTCGCAGAGCCGCGGTCAGGCCGGGTTCCTGGCCTCCGGGATGCCCGCGCCGGGCGCCGGCAGCACGTACGAGCTGTGGTTCAACGACTCCGGGACGATGCGCCCGGCCGGGCTGCTGCCCACCGGCGACGGGGCGATGGTGCTCTCCGGCCCGCTGGACGGCGCGGTCGGCGTCGGCCTCACGGTCGAGCCCGCCGGCGGCTCCGCGCACCCCACCGGAACACCGGTCATGCTGCTGCCGCTCACCTGAGGGAGCGGGACGTGCCGCCGTCCGCCTCCCGGCTCGTGGCCGGGAGGCGGACGGCGTTACCGGATCCCGTTGCCCGCCGTCGGCACCGGCGGTCGTTACCGGCCTTCGCCGACGGGCTTCGGACCGCGGCGCGGGGGCAGCGGGAGGAAGCCGCTGGTGCGGGCCGCGTAGTCGGCCCAACCGGGGCGTTCCGCGCCGAGCTGCCGCTCCAGCATCGGCTTGCCGCTGCCGAAGGCGAGCAGGTACGTCATCAGGAGCGGGCTGAGGACGAACGCCCAGCCGACCGGGGCGTCGGCGGCCAGCAGGAACAGGCCCCACCAGACGCAGGCGTCGCCGAAGTAGTTGGGGTGGCGGGTGTACCGCCACAGACCGCGGTCCATCACCCGGCCCCGGTTCGCCGGGTCGGCCTTGAACCGGGTGAGCTGGTGGTCGCCCACCGTCTCGAAGGCCAGCCCGAGTGCCCAGATGGCGGCCCCGGCCCAGGCGAGCGCGCCGGGCGGGGAGGGCAGGTACTGGGCGGCCTGGACGGGCAGCGAGACGAACCAGACGATGGCGGCCTGCAGCAGGTAGACGATGCGCAGCGCGTACCGGGTGCGGGCCGGGCCGGCCGGGGCGCGGGAGAGCATCCGGGCGTAGCGCCGGTCCTCCGGGGCGCCCCGGGCCCGCCACCACAGGTGTGCGGACAGCCGCAGGCCCCAGACCGTGACCAGCGCGGTGGCGAGCAGCCGGCGCCCTTCGTCGCCGTGTCCGGCGGACAGCGCGTAGCCGGTCAGGGCCACCGCGGCGAAGGCCAGCCCCCAGGCGACGTCCACGCCCCGGTGGCGTCCGGTGCGCACCCCGACGGCGAAGGCCGCGAGCAGCACGGCGAGGGTGACCGCTGCGGTGACGCCGAGGTTGACCGCGAAGGCGCCGGCGTTCACCCGGCCACCTCCTCGCGGCTGAGCAGCACGTGGTGGACGTCCAGGTAGCCGGTGCGGAAACCGGCCTCGGAGTAGGCGAGGTAGAGCTCCCACATGCGGCGGAAGACCTCGTCGAAGCCGAGGCCGGCGACCTCCTCGGCCCGGGCGTGGAAGCGCTCGCGCCACAGCCGCAGCGTCTCGGCGTAGTGCGGCCCGTGGGCGTCGGCGGCCGTGACGCGCAGGGTGGTGTGCCGGGCGGCCGTCTCCCGGATCGCCTGCAGGGAGGGGATCAGGCCGCCGGGGAAGACGTACTTGAGGATCCAGGTGTAGGTGCGGCTGGACGCGAGCATCCGCTCGTGCGGCATGGTGATCGCCTGCAGGGCGGCCCGCCCGCCGGGGGCCAGGACGCGGTCGAGGGTGCGGAAGTAGTCCGGCCAGAAGGGGCGGCCGACGGCCTCGATCATCTCGACGCTGACGACGGCGTCGTACCGGCCCTCGACGGCGCGGTAGTCGCAGAGCCGGACCTCGGCGCGGTCGGCCAGCCCGGCGGCGGCGATCCGGTGGCGGGCGAGGGCCAACTGCTCCTCGGAGAGGGTGAGGCTGACGACGCGGGCGCCGCGGGCGGCGGCGCGCAGGGCGAGTTCGCCCCAGCCGGTGCCGATCTCCAGCAGCCGGGTGCCCTCGCCGACGCCGGCCAGGTCGAGCAGCCGGTCGATCTTGCGGTGCTGGGCGGCGGGCAGCTCCTCCCAGGTCGCGACCGGGCGCGGGCCGGGCCCGGTGGGGAAGAGCGCGGAGGAGTACGTCATCGTGGGGTCGAGGAAGAGCGCGAACAGCTCGTTCGAGAGGTCGTAGTGCCGGCCGATGTTGCGCCGGGCGTTGGCGCTGGTGGACAGCTCCGTCTCGGGCGGGCGCTTGACGTAGAAGCGGCGCAGCCACCGGGTGCCGCCGGGGACCAGGGTCTCCGGGGCGGCGGCCAGTGCCGTCAGCAATGCGACCAGGTCGGGGCTGTCCCAGTCGCCGGCCTGGTACGCCTCGCCGAAGCCGATCAGGCCGCTCTCGCCGACGCGGTGCAGGAAGTCCTGCGGGCGGTGCAGGCGCAGGACGGGTGCGTCGGGGGCGGCGGGCACCGTGCCTCCGGCGGTGGCGGCGTTCAGGGTGCGGCCGTCGGGGAGCTCGACGCGCACTCCGCGCCGGGCGGCGGCCCGGGCCAGCAGCCGCCCGGCGACGGCGGCACGCAGCGGCGCGTACGGGACGCGGGCGACGTCCGGCCAGCGGTCGGGGTCCACGGCGGGTGCCGGCGGGGCGCTCACGGGAGCGGTGGTGGTCATCTGCTGGGTACCTCTTCCGTGGGCGTGGCGTGCGGTGGTGCGGGGGTCTCGGGTGCCTGCCCGCCGGGCCCGGGGGCGGCGGGCGTGCTCCTGTCGGGCGTGCTCGTGCCGGCCTCGGGCCCGGCCGGGGCCGCGGACCCGTCGGCCACGGGTATCCCGGTCGGCCGGGGCGGGCCCGAGGCCGCTGGGCAGGGGTGCACGGGCAGTCCCCGTGCCCAGAGGCGGATGCCCTGGTAGCGGATATGTACACTCACCGCCCAGGTGGCGAAGGGGTGCCCGAGTGCGGCCCGGAGCAGGGCGGCGGGGCCGGCCGGGCGGCCGGTGCCGTGCACGGTGGCGGTGAACGCCCGCCCGCCGGCACGTTCCAGGTGGATGCTGAGGTCGAGCCGCTCGCCCGGCTCGGGCAGCGACATCCGGTAGTGGCCGTCGACCGGGAAGAACGGCGAGACGTGGAACTCCTTCGGCGCGACGGCCCGCCCGGCCGCGTCCGGGTGCAGCAGGTAGCGGTGCCGGCCGCCGTAGGTGTTGTGGACCTCGGCGACGGTGCACAGCGGGCGGCCCGCCTCGTCGTGGCACCAGTACACCGTGAGCGGGTTGAACACGTACCCGAGCGAGCGCGCCTGGGTGAGCATCAGCACCCGGCCGCGGCCGAGCCGGACGCCGTGCGCGGCCAGGAAGCCTTCGAGGTCCTGACGGATCGTCAACTCTCCTGAGGTGGGGTCGAGACGGTGGTCGCGTGACCGGAAGGAGGCCAGCGGGCGCAGCGCCCGGGGCACCCGGGGGAGGCGGTCCGGGTCCACCAGCCACAGGTAGCCGCGGTGCCGGAAGGCGTTGCGCAGCGGCGCGGTGCGCACGTGGGTGGTGCGGGTGTCGTAGAGGACGGCGCCCCAGGGCCCCGGCAGGGTGGTCACGGGGCTCCCACCCCCAGCAGGAATCGGGCCGCCTCGACGCCGGAGCGGCAGCCGTCCTCGTGGAAGCCCCAGCCGTGGTAGGCGCCGGCGAACGCCGTCCGGCCGGTGGCGAGTTCGGGCAGCCGGCGCTGAGCGGCCACGGAGTGCGCGGTGTACACCGGGTGCTGGTACTCCGTGCGGGAGACCACCAGGTCCTCGGGCACCGGGTGCTGGCGGTCCTCGTTGAGGGTGACCAGGTAGTCCTCGGTGGTGTCCAGGTGCAGCAGCCGGTTCAGGTGGTAGCTCACCCGCACCCGGTCGGAGGAGGCGTTGCAGTGCGGCATCCGGTAGTTCCACGAGCCGCGCGCCCAGCGGGCGGCGGGCAGGACGGCCGGGTCGCGGTGCAGCACCGTCGGGTTGCGCGAGTAGGTGAACGCGCTCAGCACCTCGAGCTCGGCGTCGGTGGGGTCGGCGAGCAGCCGCAGCGCCTGGTCGGCGTGGGTGGCGACCACCACGGCGTCGGCCCCGGTGCGGCGCCCGTCCTCGGTCACCACGGTGACGCCGTCCGGGTGGCGGCGCACGGCGCGCACGGGGGTGGAGCGGTGCACCGCGGTCAGCCTCTCGGCGATCTTCTCGACGTAGGTGCGCGAGCCGCCCACCACCGTGCGCCAGGTCGGCGAGCCCGTGACGCCCAGCATGCCGTGGTTGTGGAGGAACGCGAACAGGTAGCGCGCCGGGTAGTCGCCCGCCAGGTCGGGGGCGCAGGACCACACGGCGGAGACCACCGGGGTCATGAAGTGGCTCACGAAGTACGGCGAGAAGCCCTCGGCGGAGAGGAACTCGCCCAGGCTCGGGTCACCGGCGGCCGGGGTGGCGAGCAGCCGGCGCGCCCTCCGGTGGAAGCGCGGCACCTCGGCGAGCATCCGCAGGTAGCGGCCGCGCACCAGGGTGTCGGGCCGGGCGAGCAGGCCGGCCGGGCCGCGGGCCCCCGCGTACTCCAGGCCGCAGCCGTCGCAGCGCACGGACATGCTC
Source organism: Kitasatospora sp. NPDC051702 (assembly GCF_040681575.1). Classification (NCBI taxonomy): domain Bacteria; kingdom Bacillati; phylum Actinomycetota; class Actinomycetes; order Kitasatosporales; family Streptomycetaceae; genus Kitasatospora; species Kitasatospora sp. NPDC051702. The sequence goes on along the minus strand of NZ_JBFAZB010000025.1, from coordinate 42,731 downwards.
ATCTCGCTGTCCCGGGTGCGGACGCCGAGCTCGGCGAACAGGCGCACCAGGTGCGGGTAGGTCCGCTCGTTGTGGACCAGGAAGCCGGTGTCCAGGGCCAGCGTCCGGCCGTCCGGGGCGGTCGCCTCCTGGGTGTGGGCGTGGCCGCCGAGCCGGCCGTCGGCCTCGAAGAGCTCGACCTCGGCCCCGGCCCGGGACAGCTCGTACGCCGCGGTGAGACCGGCCACGCCGGCGCCCACCACCGCCACCCGCCGGACGGGCGGGCCGCCGCGGCCGCGGGGGACGGTTCCGGTGGTGGGGGTGGTGGCGGATGTCGTCACGAAGGCCCCTGCGCTGTTCGGGGGCCGCGGTGGCGGCCCGCTCGGTCGTCTACAGCACTGGTTCGGAGCCGATCGCGTCGCGGATTGCCGGTGGGCGGGGCGGCGCGGGTTCCGGTGCGGGTGCCCCCCGGCCGCCGGCGCGCCCGGGGGGGGTCCCCGGCCGGGGGCGTTGGCCGGGGACCGCGCTCGATGGCCTGACGCAGCGTCAGGAGGTGGGCATCAGAACGGTGTCGACGATGTAGACGGTGGCGTTGGCGGTCTGGACGTCGCCGCACAGCACCTTGGCGGCGGAGTTGACGGTGAAGTCGGGGGACGCGCCGGTGACGGTGACCTCGCCGGTGGCGAGCGTCTTGTGCGCGCCGGTGAGGGCGCTCGGGTCCAGGCGCTGGGGGACGACGTGGTAGGTGAGGATCTTGGTGAGCTTCTCCTTGTCCGCGAGGACCGCGTCGAGGTCCTTCTTCGGGAGCTTGGCGAAGGCGTCGTTGGTGGGCGCGAAGACGGTGATGTTCTGCGCGGAGTTGAGGGTGTCGACCAGTCCGGCCTGCTTGACGGCGGTCACCAGGGTCGACAGCAGCGGGTTGTTGGACGCGGCGGTGGCGACCGGGTCCTTGGCCATCCCGCTGAACGACCCGGCGCCGTCCTTCGGCACGGCCGAACAGGCGGTCCCGAACGGCTGCCCGGACATCGCCTGCGCCGCGCCGCCCCCGGTCATCGGCGCGGAGGAGGCCGAACCGGCGGCCGCGGCCGGGGCCGAGGAGGCGGTCGTCGCCTTGGCCGCATCGCCGGCCTTCGAGCCGTCGCCACCGCTGCTGCACGCGCTGAGGGAGGCGGCCAGCACGCCGGCGGCGAGGACGGCGGCGAAGGAGATGCGCAGCGAAGGTGTCGTGTTCATCAGGTGAGGCTCCTGTAGCGGTCGCCGGGCGGATCCCGGACGCGGAACGTGACCGACCTGCCCGGGCCCGCGGGTGCCCGGTCGACGGCCGGCTCCCGCGGTGGTCCGGCGGATCCGGCCCGCCGTGCGGCCCGGCTCATCGGTCACGCCCCTCATTCGGCCGCCCACCGCCACCGGATGGGTGCCGATTTCCGGATCCCCCGATCGGGTGACGCCCCCCGGGCCGTCCGCCCCGGCGGCGTGCGCCGCTCCGCTGCGCGCCGGGATGTTCCCGGCCACGGGGGAACCGGACTCCGGACGGGCCCGGGGCGGTGATCCGGCGCACTTCCTGATCTTGGCGGGGTGACGGTAGCCTCCCAGCGGTACGTGTGCGCCTGAGCTCGCCCGTTCCGCGCCGGCCCGCCCGGGCCCGGTGGACCGGCGGCAGGCCGTAACCGCGCACCAGAGAGGCGATGTTTCGATGGCTGGCTCGACACCGACCAACGGTTCCCACCGGGCGGACGGACCGGGCCCGCTGCCCGCGCCCGCCGCCGAGGCGGAACTGCGGCTGCTGCTGGCCGGTCTGACGGCGGTGCGGGACGGCGACTTCAGCACCAAGCTGCCGGGTGACGCGGACGGGCTGCTCGGTGAGATCGCCACCGTGTTCAACGGCATGGTCGACCAACTGTCGCACTTCACCTCGGAAGTGACCCGGGTGGCCCGGGAGGTCGGCACCGAGGGCCGGCTCGGCGGCCAGGCGCAGGTGCCCGGCGTGTCGGGCACCTGGGAGGACCTGACCGAGTCGGTCAACGCGATGGCGGGCAACCTGACCACGCAGGTGCGGGACATCGCCCAGGTCGCCACCGCGGTGGCCAAGGGGGACCTCTCGCAGAAGATCACCGTCGACGCGCGCGGCGAGATCCTGGAGCTGAAGAACACCGTCAACACGATGGTCGACCAGCTGTCCTCGTTCTCCGGCGAGGTGACCCGGGTGGCGCGGGAGGTGGGCACCGAGGGCATCCTCGGCGGCCAGGCCGACGTCAAGGGCGTCTCGGGGACGTGGCGCGACCTGACCGACTCGGTGAACTTCATGGCCGGCAACCTGACCGGCCAGGTCCGGGCGATCGCCCAGGTCGCCACCGCCGTCGCCCGCGGTGACCTCTCCCAGAAGATCACCGTGACGGCCCGGGGCGAGATCCTGGAGCTGAAGACCACCATCAACACCATGGTCGACCAGCTGTCCTCCTTCGCCGGTGAGGTGACCAGGGTGGCCCGGGAGGTCGGCACGGAGGGCCGGCTCGGCGGACAGGCCGACGTCCGGGACGTCTCCGGCACCTGGCGCGACCTCACCGAGTCCGTGAACGTGATGGCCGACAACCTCACCGCCCAGGTCCGTTCCATCGCCTCCGTCACCACCGCCGTCGCCGAGGGCGACCTGACCCGCAAGATCCGGGTGGACGCGCGCGGGGAGATCCTGGAGCTGAAGGAGACCATCAACACGATGGTCGACCAGCTCTCGGCCTTCGCGGACGAGGTGACCAGGGTCGCGCGGGAGGTGGGCACCGAGGGCAACCTGGGCGGCCAGGCGACGGTGCGGGGCGTCTCCGGCACCTGGAAGGACCTCACCGACAACGTCAACGTGATGGCGTCCAACCTGACCGGCCAGGTCCGCTCGATCGCCCAGGTCGCCACCGCCGTCGCCAAGGGCGACCTCTCGCAGAAGATCACGGTCGAGGCCAAGGGCGAGGTCGCCGCCCTGGCCGGGGTGATCAACACCATGGTCGACACGCTCTCCGCCTTCGCCGACGAGGTGACCAGGGTCGCCCGGGAGGTCGGCACCGAGGGCACGCTGGGCGGGCAGGCCCGGGTTGCCAACGTGGCGGGCACGTGGAAGGACCTCACCGACAGCGTCAACTTCATGGCGAACAACCTGACCAGCCAGGTCCGCAACATCGCCCAGGTCACCACCGCGGTCGCCAACGGCGACCTCACCCGCAAGATCGACGTCGACGCGCGCGGCGAGATCCTGGAACTCAAGACCACCATGAACACCATGGTCGACCAGCTGTCCGCCTTCGCTGCCGAGGTCACCCGGGTGGCCCGGGAGGTCGGCACCGAGGGCCGGCTCGGCGGGCAGGCCGAGGTCGAGGGGGTATCCGGCACCTGGAAGCGGCTCACCGAGAACGTCAACGAGCTGGCCGGCAACCTCACCCGACAGGTCCGCGCGATCGCCGAGGTCACCAGCGCCGTCGCCGCCGGCGACCTGACCCGCTCGATCACCGTGGACGCCTCCGGCGAGGTCGCCGACCTCAAGGACAACGTCAACTTCATGGTGGAGTCGCTGCGCGAGACGACCCGAGCCAACGAGGAACAGGACTGGCTGAAGACCAACCTGGCCCGGTTCTCCGCCCTGATGCAGGGCCGGCGCGACCTCGCGGTCGTCGCCGAGGCCGTCATGGACGAACTCGCCCCGCTGGTCGGCGCGCAGTGCGGCGCCTTCTACCTCGCGGAGGAGGGCGGTGACGGCACGGTGCTCCAGCTCGTCGGCTCCTACGCGTTCCCCGACGGCGAGCGCCCCACCCGCTTCCGCCTCGGCGAGTCCTTCGTCGGCCAGGCCGCCCGCAGCCGGCGCACCATCGGCGTCGACACCCTCCCGGCCGACTACCTGGTCGCCTCCTCCGGCCTCGGCCGCACCGGGACGCTCTCCCTGGTGGTGCTGCCGATCGTCGTGGAGGACCAGGTCCTCGGGGTCATCGAACTGGCCTCCGTGCGGCCGTTCACCCAGGTCCACCGGGACTTCCTCGACCAGCTGATGGAGACCATCGGCGTCAACGTCAACTCCATCGTGGCCAACGCCCGCACCGACGAGCTGCTCGGCGAGTCCCAGCGGCTGGCGGCTGAACTCCAGGTCCGATCCGAGGAGTTGCAGGCCCGCCAGGAGGAGCTGCAGGCCTCCAACGCCGAACTCGAGGAGAAGGCCGAGCTCCTGGCCACCCAGAACCGGGACATCGAGACCAAGAACCTGGAGATCGAGCAGGCCCGGCAGGAACTCGAGGACCGGGCCCACCAGCTGTCCCTGGCCTCGAAGTACAAGTCGGAGTTCCTGGCCAACATGAGCCACGAACTGCGCACCCCGCTGAACAGCCTGCTCATCCTCGCCCAGCTGCTCGCGCAGAACCCCACCCGCAACCTCACCGCCAAGCAGGTCGAGTACGCCGGCATCATCCACTCCGCCGGCTCCGACCTCCTCCAGCTGATCAACGACATCCTCGACCTGTCCAAGGTCGAGGCCGGCAAGATGGACCTCACCGTCGAGCCCGTCCCGCTGCGCGCCCTGCTCGACTACGTCGACGCCACCTTCCGCCCGATGACCGGCCAGAAGAACCTCGCCTTCGCCGTGCACACGGCGGACGGCGTCCCCGCCGAACTCCTCACCGACGACTACCGGCTGCGCCAGGTGCTGCGCAACCTCGTCTCCAACGCCGTCAAGTTCACCGCGCAGGGCCGGGTCGAGCTGTGCATCGAGCCCGCCGAGGAGGCCGAACTGCCCGACGGCGTCCGGCCCGGCGGCCCGGTCGTCGCCTTCCGCGTCACCGACACCGGCATCGGCATCGCCCCGCAGCACCTGGAGAGCGTCTTCGGCGCCTTCCAGCAGGCGGACGGCACGACCAGCCGCAAGTACGGCGGCACCGGCCTCGGCCTGTCCATCAGCCGGGAGATCGCCTACCTGCTCGGCGGCGCGATCACCGTCCGCAGCACGGTGGGCCGGGGCAGCACCTTCACCCTCTACCTGCCCGCCGAACCCTCCGACCCGGCCGGATCGGGCACCGTGCCGGCGGCCCGGGCCCAGGAGCCCGGCGGCGCACGGACCGTCGCGGTACCGGACGAGCCGCCGGCCGCCGCCCCCAGCAGCACGCCGCGGCGCCTCCTGGTGGTGGAGGGCCGACCGCACGGCCTGCTGCGCATGGTCGCCGAGAGCGCCCTCGCCGAGCTGGCCCGGCCCCCGCAGCACGGCGTCGGGAGCGTCGTCGAGATCGTCACGGCCGTCGGCGCGCAGGAGGCGGCCGCCACCCTGGCCGCCACCCCCTGCCACTCCGTGGTGCTGGAACTCGACATGCCGGACGGCGCGGCCCTGGACCTCCTGCGGGAGATGCACGGCGACCCGGCCCTGCAGGCGGTCCCGATCCTCGCGCACCGCAGCCGCGGCATCGCCACCGACGACGACCTCCCCGACGGCGGCGGCACCCGGACCCTGGAGGTCATCTCCAGCCTCGACGAACTGCGCGAGCGCATCGCCCTGCACATGAGCACCGACAACCCGGGGAACGTCCCCCAGCTCGCCCGGGCGGAGGGCGACTGGAGCGCCGACATCGACTCCTCGCTGACCGGCCGCACCGCGCTGGTCGTCGACGACGACGACCGCAACCTCTACGCCATCACCGGCATCCTGGAGCTGCACGGCATGCGCGTCCTGCAGGCCGAGAACGGGCGCGCCGCACTGGAGGCCCTGGCCGCGCACCCCGGGATCGACGTCATCCTGATGGACGTGATGATGCCCGAGATGGACGGGTACACCGCCACCGCCGCGATCCGCGCCATGCCCCGCCACGAGGGGCTGCCGATCATCGCCGTGACCGCCAAGGCCATGATCGGCGACCGGGAGAAGAGCCTGGCCGCGGGAGCCACCGACTACGTCACCAAGCCCGTCGACGCGGACGAACTGGTCGTCCGGATCAAGGGGCACCTCACCGCCCAGCCCGCGACCGCCGTGCCCGGCGCGGCGGTCCGTCCGCAGGAGGCCGTGTGAACCCGCCCCTGGAACCCGTGCCCACCGGCCCGGTCCGGGAGACCGCCGCCCCCGACGGCTTCCGGGTCGGACCCCAGCGTGACGCCGCCACCCGGGCCCCGGCCCCGGTCGGCCCGGACCACGAGCCCGGTGCGGTGAGCCGGCTGGCCGCCACCGTCGAGCGCCTGCGCGAGGAGCTCGCCCGGGCCCGCTCGGACGCCGCCGGCCGCTCCCTGGTCGAGCTCGCGGTCGGCGTCCTGGTGGAGCGGCTGCGCTGCGGCCCCACCGAGGCGTCCGTCCAGCTGACCACGCTGGCCGAGCAGGCCGGCGTGCCCGTCCTCGACGTCGCCGCCGACCTGCTCAACCAGGCCTCCGCGGACCGGATCTCCGCCATCGCCCGCACCTTCGTCGACCCCTCCGCGGACCCGGCCCCCGACCCGGCCGCGCTGCGGCTGCGCACCGCCCAGGCGAATGCGCTGGCCCCGACGGACAGCGAGTCGGCGGCCCGGTCGATGCTCGAACACGCGCTGCGCCCGCTCGGAGCGGCCGCCGTCGCGATCTGGGTCGCCCACCCCGACCAGTCGCTCTCGCTGCGCGGCAGCGCCGGCTTCGGCGCGGCCGAGGCCCGGCGCTGGCGGCACGTACCCCCGGGGGTCGTCACCCCGGCCCGCCGGGCCCTCGACGAACGCGCCGCGGTCAGCCACCCGGTGCTGGCCGACACCGCAGTGCCCTCGATCGGCCAGGAGGAGTTCACCGGGGGCAGGCTCGCCGTGCCGGCCGGCCTCGGCGGGCGCCTGATCGGTGTCCTGGAGGTGTGCTGGCACGAGCCGCTGCCGGAGCTGACCCAGTCGTTGCAGCGACAGTTCGAGGCCCTGGCGGAGCTGGCCGCCGCGACGCTGGAGACCTGGACCGACCAGGGGCCCGACACCGGCACCGGGAGCACCGAACTGGACGGCCTGCGCCAGCTCACCGCAGGGGTCTTCGACCCCTGCCTCGTCCTCCACCTGGCGCCCGACAGCGGGGAGGCGCCGCTGGAGTTCGTGGTGCGCCACGTCAACCCCGCCTTCGTCGACTTCGCCGGCCGGCCCACCAGCGCCGTCCTCGGAGCCCGGCTGCTGGAGGCCTACCCGCTGGCCGCCGAGCCCGGCGGCCTCGCCGAGAAGATCGAACACGTCTACGCCACCGGGGAGCCCTTCCGCACCACGAGCATGCGGCTCGCCGCCATGGTCGACGGCGTGCCGCTGCACACCCGGGGGCAGGTCAGCATCAGCCGGCACGGCGACCACCTGCTGGTCGTCTGGCGGCTGGAGGACGGCACCTCGCGCGTCGCCCGGCTGCTCCAGCACGCGCAGCGCCTCGGTCGGATCGGAGGCTTCGAGGAGAACCTGCACAACCGCCACATCGCCTGGAACGACACGCTGTTCGAGCTCCACGGGCTCCCGCCGACCGCCCGGCCCATCCCGCTGGAACACCTCGGCGAGCACGCCCACCCCGACGACCGGGACGCGATCGACCGCTTCCTGCGCACCGTCCTGCACCACCAGCGGCCCGCCTCCACCGCCTTCCGGCTCCAGCGCCCGGACGGCGTCACCCGCCACATCCGGGTGGTCGCCGAGCCCGTGGACCAGCCCGAGAGCGGCCTGCGGATCGTCCGGGGCGCCTACCAGGACATCTCCGCCCAGCACTGGACGGAGGTCGCGCTCGCCGCCACCCGCGACCAGCTCGCCCAGACCGAGCAGCAGGCCGCCGAGCGCAGCCGCCTCGCCCTCCAGCTGCAGCACGCCATCATGCCGCCCGCCCGCGGGCCGCTCGACCTGCCGGACCTGCGCGTCGCCGTGCGCTACCGCCCGGCGGAGAAGGACCACCTCGTCGGCGGCGACTGGTACGACGCCCTCACCCTGCCGTCCGGGGACGTCCTGCTGTGCGTCGGCGACGTCGCCGGTCACGGGATCGAGGCCGCCACCGGCATGGTCGCGCTGCGCAACGCCCTGCGCGGCCTCGCCGCCACCGGCGCGGGGCCCGGCCAACTGCTGAGCTGGCTCAACAGCGTCACCCACCACCTGACCGACAACGTCACCGCCACCGCCGTCTGCGGGCTCTACGAACCGGCGACCCGCCGGCTGCGCTGGGCCCGCGCCGGCCACCTGCCGCCGGTCCTGCTGCGCGCGGGCCGGGCCGGGACCCTTCCGCAGATCGGCGGCCTGCTCCTCGGCGTGCTCGACCACGCCGACTACGAGGAACAGGAGATCCGGCTCGAACCGGGTGACACCCTGGTGATGTTCACCGACGGGCTGATCGAGCGGCGGGACCAGTCGGTGCACGCCTCCCTCGACAACCTGCTCGCCCTGACCGAGAAGGCGTCCCGGACGGCCCCGGACGGCCGGGTGGACCTGGAGGCCGCCCTGGACCACCTGCTGCGCTACAGCGCGGCGGACACCGACGACGACACCTGTCTGATCGGCGTCTCGGTGGGCGAGGCGCCGGCGGACGGCGCGTGCGGCGGCGCGGCCGGTGCCTGAGCGGCCGCCGGCACGCTGACCGGCCCGGGCGGACGACCCCGCATGCACCGCCCGCGGCGGGGAAGCCGATCGGGGGAGAACGCGTCGAGCCGAAGGGACAGCCACCCATGAACCCCAGCCGGGAAGCCCTCGGCGCCCAGCCGGTCCCGGTCCGTGCGGGCCTCGCGTCCCTGCCGGCCGGCGGGCAGCGGCGGCGCCTGCCCCTGGTCGGACTGCCCAGGCCGGTGTCCCGCGCCCGGGCGTTCACCGTCGACGCGCTCGCCGACTGGTCCTGGCCCGATCCCGGGCGTGCGGGCGACGTCGTCCTGCTGGTCGCCGAACTCGTCGCCAACGCCGCGCTGCACGCCGGGGGAGCCCTCGAACTGGTCCTGCACACCTCCGCCACCCGCCTGCGGGTCGAGGTCAGCGACCGGTCCCGGGTGGTGCCGGTGCCCCGGGAGCCCCACCGGCCCGCCTCGCCCGGCGGCCACGGCCTGATCGTCGTCCGGCGCGCCGCCGACCGCTGGGGCACGGCCCTGCACCACCACGGCAAGACCGTCTGGGCCGAGGTCGACGTCTGAGGCACCGCCCACCTGCCTGCCCGGGGTACCGTTCACCCCTTTTGCCCGGGGTGCTGTCCGCCCGGCGCGGACATGACCGCGGCCGTCCCGGGCACCCGTCCGGACATGGGTACACACCAGGAGACCGAACGGAAGTACGACGGGGCCGCGCTCCCCGGGCGGCTCGACCGGGTGAAGGGCGTCGCGGCCGCGCGGAGCACCGACCCCGAGGAACTCGACGCCGTCTACTACGACACCCAGGACCTGCGCCTGCTGCGGCGCCGGATCACCCTGCGCCGCCGCACCGGCGGCGAGGACGCCGGCTGGCACCTCAAGCTCCCGCGCGGCGGCGACGTCCGCGAGGAGTTCCGGCTGCCGTTGACCGCGGGCCCGCCGAACGGCGTCCCGGCCGAGCTCGCCCGGCTGGTCGCCGCCTTCACCCGCCGCGCCCCGGTCCGCCCGGTGGCCCGACTGCGCACCCGCCGCGCCGCGCAGGCCCTGGTGGACGACCGGGGGAGCACGCTCGCCCAGGTGACCGAGGACCAGGTCACCGTGCAGCTCCTGGACGCCGAACGCCTCCCCGCCGCACGGCTCCCCTCCGCGCCGGCGGACGGGGCACCGGCGGGGGCGGCGGACGGGGCCGGCACCGAGGCCCGCGGGTGGACCGAGTTCGAGGTCGAACTCGTCGACGGCGCCCCCGCCCTGCTGGACCGCGTCGAGGAGCTGCTCACCGAGGCGGGCCTCGCCCGCTCCTCCTCGCCCTCCAAGCTGTCCCGCGCCCTCGGGGAGCCCGCACCGCCCGAGGCCCGGCCGGACGGCCCGGAGCAGGCGGAAGGGACGGCCGGTGCCCTCGTCATGGACGCCTTCCGGGCACGGCTGGAAACGCTCCTCCACCTCGACCCGGCCGTCCGCTGCGGCGAGGAGGACTCCGTGCACCGCATGCGGGTCACCGCGCGCCGGCTGCGCAGCCTGCTCAAGGCCCACCGGCGGCTGTTCGACCGCGACCGCGCCGACCCGCTGACCGACCGACTGCGCCGGCTCACCCGGCTGCTGGGCCAGGCCCGGGACCAGGAGGTGCTCGGCGCGGAACTGGTCGACGGGTTGGACGCCGTACCCGCGCCGCTGCGCCCGGACGCCCTGCGCGGGCGGCTCACCGAACGCTACGCCCGCGGCTACCGGGCGGCCTGGCAGCGGGCCGTCGCCGAACTCGACGGCCCCCGCTACTTCGCCCTCCTGGACGACCTCGACGCCTTCGCCGCCGACCCGCCCCTGCGCGGACGGGCCGGCCGCCCGGCGAGCGCCCACCTGTCCCGCGTCCTGCGGCACGAGCAGCGCCGGACGGTGCGGCGCCTCGACGAGGCCCTGCGCCTCGACCCGGGCCCGCGACGGGACGAGCTGCTGCACCGCGCCCGCAAGGCCGCCAAGCGCGCCCGGTACGCCGCGGACGACGTCCAGTCGCAGGTGCCGCACCGGACGGCGAAGCGCGCGGCGACGTTCGGCGCCGCGATGAAGAAGCTGCACAAGGTCCTCGGCACCCACCAGGACAGCGTGGTGGCCCGGCAGGAACTGATCGCCCTGCAGGGCGAGGACACCGCCGCGGGGCGATCGGACGCCTTCGCCTACGGCGTCCTCCACGAGCGGTGGCGGCACACCGCCGACACCGCACAGCGGCGGCTGCCGGAGCTCCGGCACCGGGCCTCCCGTCGCCGGCTCACCCGACTGCCCTGACCGGGCCCGGCGTGGTGGCCCGTGGGGGCGCGGCCACCCCGACGGTCGCCCCTTCGGTCACCACGGCGGCAGGTGGCGGGCCAGCAGGGCCGGCTGGGGGCTGCCGAGGGTGCTGAAGAGCACCGTGGTGCCGAGCGCGTCCACCGCGGGTGAGCGGGAGGCGGCGGGCAGTTGGCCGCCGTCGGGGGTGGTGCTGACGCGCTCGACGCGGCCGGTCCACAGGTCGCGGCGGAAGACGTCGGAGGCGCCGTTGGTGTCGCCGGGGACGAGGGTGTCGGAGTCGGAGGCGAAGTAGACCCAGCGGTCGTCCGCGGACATCACGGCGGTCAGGGCGTCGGCCGCCGCCACCGTCGTCACGGTGCCCTCCCGCAGGTCCCGGGCGTAGAGCCGGACGCGGACGGCGTCCTGTTCGCGGTCGAAGACCCGGAAGAGCGCGTAGCGGCCGTCTGGGCTGAGCCGGGCGTCCCTGGCCGCGTCGCGCAGGGTGCCGGACGCGTCGATGCTGGCGCCCTGGATCCGGCCGGTGCGCACGTCGTAGGTGTAGAGCGGGAAGAGCTGCCGGGCCGGTGGGGGCTTGGTGGTGGTGCGCGCCGCCGTGGTGGTGGCGGGCAGCAGGTTCGTCGCCTTGGACCGGAAGGCGACGGTGAGGCCGTCCGTGCTGATCGAGGGCTCGACCGAGTCGCCGTCGGCGGGGGTCCGGTCGCGGCCGGTGCTGACCAGGCGGGTGGTCGCGGTGCGGCGATCGGTCAGGTGGACGTTCTGGACGCCGGGGCGGGCGCCGGGGGCGAGGTCGGTGCGGTCCGAGGTGTAGGCGACGTGCCGTCCGTCGGCGCTGATGGCCGGGGCCTGGGAGTTCCCGCTGCCGTCGCCGGGGGTGACCGGCTCGGTGCGGCCCGTCCGGCGGTCGCGCACGTAGACGTCGAAGCGGCCGCCGCCCTGCTGCCCCGGGACGACGCCGGCGGCGTCGGTGCTGAAGGCCACGTACCGCCCGTCGGCGCTGATCGCCGCCTGGTTGGTCGAGCCGTTCAGCTGCGAGCCGTCGTCCGCGACGCTGACGCGCTCGGTGCGGCCGGTCCACAGGTCGCGGACGAACACGTCGTACAGGCGGTTGGTGTCGCCGGGCACCAGATTGGACGCCAGGGAGGTGAAGAGCGCGTAGCGTCCGTCGGCGCTCAGGCCGAGCGGTTCCGACCAGTCGTCGGCCGGTGTGCCGTCAGGGGCGGTGTTCACGGTGACGGTGTCCCCCCGGAGCGGGGCGGCCTGGGCCGGGACGTGGCACACGGCGGTGGCCAGCAGGGCGGCCGCCAGCAGGCCGCCCGTCCTCGGCGCCCACCGGCGGCCGGTCACCGGACGGGCCCTCATGGAATGCTGCTTCACCCGGGATGTCCTCCCCTTCGCTCGGGCCGGCCGCCCTGCGCCCCCGTCGGCCGGCTGGAGGTGAGCCAACCCGTCCGTCCGTGTACGGGTCAACAGGGCGGGCCCGCGGTGCGGTGCGATCGCGCCACGCTCCGGCCTGCGGCGGGGGCGCCCGTCCAGCACGTCGGCGGACGCCACCGCCGGTCCGGGCGGTTCCCGGCGGGCGTTCAGGTTTGGCCGGAGCGAGGGGCGGTACACGCGGGGGATGGCAGGGCTGCAGTAGACGGGCTCCGCCTCCCGGGACGGCCCCGGTCCGACCGCCGGACCAGCGGGTCGCCCCTCCGACAACCGTCCCCGCACCCATCGGAGGGCACCGTGATCGTCCTCGGCGTCATTCTGCTCATCGTCGGCTTCGTCACCGGGATCTCATTCCTGTGGACCATCGGCGTCATCCTCCTGGTCATCGGCCTCATCCTCATGGTCGCCGGAGCCCTCGGGCACGCCGTCGGCGGACGCCGTCACTACTACTGATCCGTCCAGGCCACATGCCGCGTCCGGCCGCCCCTCCCCGGGGCGGCCGGACGGGCGTTCAATGGACGGGGCCCCGCGGGTGGCATGGACGCGGCGGATCGGGTTAGACGAACGGGCGGAAACCGACCGCTCCCCGGAAAGGACCCTCCCGTGACCGATCTGACCCGTCTTCCCGGAGCGCAGGAGCACCACTGGAACTGGCAGTTGGACGGTGCCTGCCGCGCCGCGGACAGCAGCATCTTCTTCCACCCCGCCAACGAGCGCGGCGTCGCCGCGACGGCGCGCGAGCGGGCGGCCAAGGCGGTCTGCGCCCGCTGCCCCGTCCGGGCCGAGTGCCGCCGGCACGCCCTCGCCACCCGTGAGCGCTACGGCGTCTGGGGCGGCCTGACCGAGGACGAACGCCGGGCGCTGCTGTCGGGCGCCCCCTCGGCTGCCTCGGCCGCGTGAACGGAGGCCGCGGCGGCGTCCGCGTCCGGCCCGAGGGGGCGGCGCGTTTGGCCCCGAAGCGCCGGGGGAGACGCCCGGTCGAAGAGGGGAGGCCGCCGAGGAGCCGAGGAGGAGACGCGCGATGTCGAACGACGCCATCGTCCTGCTACGAGAGGACCACAAGGAGGCCCGCCGCCTGTTCCGCGAGTACCGCAGCCTCGCCGACGCCGACGCCGACGGCGACGGGGACCGCGACGGCCAGGACGGCCACGGCAACGACCGGGCGAGGCGCGAGGCTGTCGAACGGATCGTCGAGGCGCTGACCGTCCACACCTACCTGGAGGACGAGCTGGTCTACCCCCGGATCCGCCGGGAGGTGCCCGGACTGGCCGAGGAGATGGACCGCGCCAAGGAGGAGCACCACGTCGCCGACCTGCTCTGCGAGGAGCTCAGCCGGATGACGCCCGACGACGATGGCTACGACGCCAAGGCGGCCGTCCTGATCGAGGCCGTCGAACGGCACATCGCGCAGGAGGAGGACGACTGGTTCCCGAAGGTCCGGGCCGCGATCGGCCGCAACGAGCTCCGGGAGATCGGCGAGCGGATGCAGGCCGTGCGCGAGACCGCGCCGCGCCGCCCGCCCGGCGGGGGCATGCTGCACCGCATCGCCGACGCCCTGGAGGACTGACGCCCCGGAGGACTGGCCCGGGCCCGCGCACCGAACCGGGCCCGGACGCCGTGGAGCAGCCCCCGGGCCGCGCTCACCCGTCGCCGGGACCCGCGAGCGCCCCGCTGATCCGCCGGGCCGCGAAGCCCGTGCCGGCGACGAAGCGCATCAGCGGGCCGAAGGTGTCCGCCGCCGACAGCCCGGTGAAGTAGAGCCCGAGCACCGACGACTGGAAGTCCCGGTCCAGCCGGGGCGCGCCCGAGGGGGCGCGCACGACCGCCCTGCGCAGTGCGGCGTCGAGCACCTCCAGGCGGTCCACGTCGACCCGGTAGCCGGTGGCGGCCAGCACGTGGTCCGTCTCCAGCGGCTCGGGGGCGCCGCCCACCCGGAGCCGGACGACGCCGTTGGCGGACTCCACGCCGTCCAGGGGACGGCGCAGCAGCACCGGGACCCGGCCCTCCACGCGCTCCCGCAGCCACCACGCGCCGGAGGGCCCGAGCACGGTGCGGACCAGGCGGGACCTGGTGGCGTCCGGCAGGTGCCGGAAGGCGATCGGGGCGTGGCTCAGGGCGTAGTGGGACCAGCCGGGGCCGAGCGGGGTGCCCGGTTTGACGGCCCGCACCGGCAGCGGGCGGTCGCTGCTGAGGTCGGTGGCGGGAGGGTCGCCGAACAGCAGCTGCTCGGCGCGGGCGACCACGGTGGGCCGCGCGCCGTTCTCGTGCAGGAGCGCGGCGCTCTCCAGCGCCGACTGGCCGGCCCCGATCACCGCCACCCGCCGGCCCGCGAAGCCGGACAGGTCGGCGTGCGCGGAGGAGTGCGAGGCCAGGCCGCGCTCCTGCAGGCCGGCCAGGGCCGCCGGCACGCGGGCGTAGGGGCGCAGCCCGGTGGCCAGCACCACCGCCGCGGCGGTCAGCGACTCGCCGGTGTCGAGCGTGACGGCGAAGCCGTCCCGGTCGGCGGAGACCGCGGTCACCCGGGCCCGCTCCAGCGTCGGCACGAAGATCCGCTGGAACCACTCGCCGTAGGCGACGAACTCGTCGAGCGGCACCGGGTGCAGGTCCCCGCCGGACGGGCGCTGGTGGAGAGCCCGGAAGGCGGCCAGGCTGCCGTGGGCGCCGGGGTCGGAGATGGAGGACGCGGACGGGGTGGACTTCAGGAACATGCCCGCCGGCATCTGCAGCCGCCAGCTCTCCATGGGTTCGCCGAAGATCCTCAGCGGTACGCCCAGGGCGCTCAGGTGGGCGGCGGTCGCCAGCCCGTACGGTCCGGCGCCGATCACGACGACCGGCCGGCCCGCCGCCGCGCTCACGGCCCCGCCTCCGCTGGTGACTCGGTCCTTCGGGTCCGGGAGAGGCGTGGCATCGGTCCTCCTACGAGCGGCGGGACGGCTCCCATCCAGGATGCGTCGAAGCCGGGGCGGGGGCATCCGGGTGCCCTGGGGCGGCGGAGGGCGCCGGGCCGGCCCCGCACGGGCCCGGGGCCGCGAGGGGCCGACCATGCCCTCAGGGTGTTTCATGGTGATATGCCCGCTTCTCTCTCGGCGCCTCGTACCAGGACCGGGAGCCGGTGCGCGGAGGCCCCGACCGCTCCGGAGAGTCCGTCATGACGCTGCCCGTGCTGTCGGAGGTGACGACCGGGTTCCACTCCGCCGTGGGCGACCCGACCTCCGCACCCGTCCACGTGCTCCAACTGGACCTGGCCGTCCCGGGATCGCTGCGCGCCCCCGGTGGCCTGCCGCCGGAGAGCACCCACGGGCGCGTGCTGACCCTGGTACGACTGGACGGGCACCCCGTCGGGTGGGTGCGCGCGACCGTGGACCACCAGGACCCGGACGACCTCTACCGGGCCCTGGCGGACACCGCCCGCCGGGGCTTTCCCGTACCCGCGCCCGCCGTGCCCGCCGTGGAGCCCGCCCACCGGCGCCCCGACGGCGGGCCCCTGGTCAGCGTGATCGTGTGCACCCGGGACCGCACCCCGATGCTGGGCGCCTGCCTGGACTCGATCCTGCGGCTGCGCTACCCGCAGCTCGAGGTCATCCTCGTCGACAACGCGCCGGCCAGCGACGCCACGCGCGAGCTGGTCCGCACCCGCTACGGCGACCGGATCCGCTACCTGAACGAGCCGGTGCCCGGCCTGTCCTGGGCCCGCAACCACGGGCTGGCCGCCGCCCGCGGCGAGATCTGCGCCTTCACCGACGACGACGTCATCGTCGACGACGCCTGGGTCACCGCCCTGGTGGACGGCTTCACCACCGACGCCCGCGCCGCTTGCGTGACCGGCCTGGTGGCGCCCGCCGAACTCGACACCGAGGCGCAGCTGACCCTGGAGGCGTACGCCCCGGCGGGCCGCGGCTTCACCCTGCGGACCTGGACGCTCGACGGGACGGACGCCGACGGACTGGCCCAGTTCTCCACGGGCCGGTTCGGCAGCGGCGCGAGCATGGCGTTCCGCACCGACGTGCTCCGCGGTGTCGGCGGCTTCGACCGGGCCGCGGGCGCGGGCAGCCCCGCCCGCGGCGGTGAGGACCTGCTGGCGTTCCAACAGGTCCTCACCGCCGGGCACACCGTCGTCTACCAGCCGGACGCCGTCGTCTGGCACCGCCACCGCCGCACCATGGACGCCCTGACCCGTCAGATCAGCGCCTTCGGCGTGGGTTTCGGCGCCTACCTGACCGCGGCGGTGATGCGCAGGCCCGGCCTGCTGCTGGTCCTGCTGCGCCGCCTGCCCAGCGGCGTGTGGCGCTGGCACCAGGCCGCCCGCAAGCGCACCCGGGGAGCCCCGCCCGGTTACCAGGGCGCGTTCCGCTCGCTCAAGCGGCTGGAGCGGCGCGGCTTCCTCTACGGGCCGTTCTGCTACCTGGTGAGCCTGCGCACCCAGCGGCGGGCCGCCCGGACGAGGGCCCCCGGGTGACGCCCGGGCCGGGGCCGTCGGCGCCACCACCCGACCCGCGCCGTGCCGACCCGTCACACCGCCCGCCCGCCGGCCCCCCGGGGCACGGCGGGCCGCCCGACCGCGCCGCGCCCGGGCGCCCCCCGCCGCGCGAACCCCCGGCGGGGGCAGGGCACGACGGGGCCACCGCCAGGGAGGCGCCGCACGGATCCACCGCCCTCCCGACCTGGACGCGCCGGCCGGCCCGCACGGCCAGGGCGCTGCGCCCGGCCGCCCAGGCCGACTCACTGCTGCGCAACGGCCGCATCCTGGCGGCCAGCGCGGTCGTCGCCGCCGGACTCGGCGCGCTGTTCTGGATGCTGGCCGCCCGTCACTACAGTGCGGCGACCGTCGGGCGCTACTCGGCGGTGCTCGCCGCCGCGACCTTCCTGTCCACCCTCGGCAGCCTCAACCTCGGCGAGGCGCTGGTCCGGTTCGTGCCCACCGCGGGCGCGGGCACCCGCTCCCTGGTGATCCGCTGGTACGCCATCAGCGCCGTGTGCAGTGTCCTGGCGGCGGTGGGGTTCCTGCTGCTCGTCCCGGTGATCAGTCCCGAGCTGGAGTTCCTGCGCGCCCCCGGGCTCGCCGTGTCCTTCGTCGCCGCCACCGCCGGCTACTCCGTCTTCGTCCTGCAGGACGGCGCGCTCACCGGGGTGCGCAGGATGGGGTGGGTCCTCGGGGAGAACACCGTCTTCGCCGTGGCGAAGGCCGCGTTCCTGGCCGGCTGCATCGCCCTCGACCTGGCCACCGGCATCCTGGTCTCCTGGGCCGCGGCGATGGTGGTCTCGATCGTCCTGACCAACGTCGTGCTGTTCCGCTGGGCCGTACCCGCGGCCCAGCGCGAGTACGAGGGCCGGGACCACGACGGCCCCGACCGGCCGCCGGAGCGGATGGCCCGCTGGGCGACGGCCGACTACGCGGGCAACCTCTTCGGCTTCGCCACCTCCGCCGTCCTGCCGCTGATGGTGCTCGACCAGGTCGGACCGGGCCAGAACGCCTACTACGCGCTGGCCTACGTGATCGCCTCCACGCTCTACGTCGCCGCCTTCAGCATGGGGTCCTCCCTCGTGGTCGAGGGGGCGCGGGACCCGCACCGGCTCCGCGAGTACTCCTACCGCCTGCTGCGCCACTCCGCGGTGCTGCTGGCCGCCGCGGTGGCCGTGATCGTGATCGCCGCACCGTGGGCCCTGCGGCTGTTCGGCCCGGACTACGCGGCGCACGGCACCACCGTGCTGCGGCTGATGGCGCTCTCCGCCGTCCCCAACGTGGTGGTCAACGTGGCGATCCAGGTGGCCCGGGTCCAGCGCTCCCTGCTGTGGATGATCCTGGTCCGGGCGGCCGTCGCGGTGCTGGTCATCGGACTCGCCGCCGTGCTGCTGCCACGGCTCGGGCTGGCCGGGGTGGGGCTGTCCTGGCTGATCGCCGAGTGCGTGCTGGCGGTGCCGCTGCTGGTGCTGGTCCGTCGATGGCTGTCCCCGGTCCTGGCGGGCCGGCCCGAAGGAGGCTGACGGCATGGACCTCGGGCCCGCTCTCCCGGGTGATCACGACGGCCCGTCACCGGGGAACGGCGTCGACGCCGCGGCGCGGGGCCGGCCGGTGCCGCTGGACGGCCGGACACCGGCGCTCCTGGTCAAGATCGGCCACTATCCCCAGCACCAGGGCGGGCTCGGCGTGGTGCGCACCCTCGGCCGGGCCGGCGTGCCCGTGCACGCCGTGGTGGAACACCCCTGCACCCCGACCGCGGTGTCCCGCCACCTCTCCCGGCGGTTCGTCTGGCCCACCACCGGGCTGGAGAGCCCCGGGGAGCTGGTCGCCCGACTGCACGCCATCGGCCTGGCGATCGGCACGCCGTGCGTCCCGGTGGCCACCGACGACGAGGCCGCGGTGCTCCTGGCCGAGCACGCGGAGGAACTCTCCGACGTCTTCCTCCTGCCGCCCGTTCCGCCCGGCCTGCCCCGGAGACTTGCCAGCAAGGCCGACCTGTACGAGATCTGCCGGCGCCACGGCGTGCCCACGCCGCGCAGCTGTGCACCGGCCGGCCTGGAGGAGATCCTGGACTGCGGGCGGCAGTGGGGGTTCCCGCTGGTGCTCAAGAACCGCGAGGCGTGGACCAGGCTCGCCCGCCCCGCCGTCGAGGCCACCACGATCGTGCCCGACCTCGCCACGCTCCGGGCCGTGATGGCGCCGCGGGCCGGGCGCCCGGTCCTGGTCCAGGAGTACCTTCCGCCGGAGCACTGCGAGGACTGGTTCACCCATCTGTGCTGCGGCCCGGGCGGTGAGCCGCTGCTGGTCTTCACCGGGCGCAAGCGCCGCTCGTGGCCCCCGGACGCGGGCGTGACCACCCGGGCCTGCTCGCTGCCGAACCCGGAACTGGCGGCCATGGCCACCGACCTCTGCCGGAAGGTCGGCTACGCCGGGGTGGCCGATCTGGACTGGCGCCTGGACCGGCGCGACGGGCGCTACAAGCTCGTCGACTTCAACCCCAGGACCGGCGCGCAGTTCCGGCTGTTCGAGACGGTCTCCGGCATCGACGTGGTGCGGGCCCTCCACATGTCGCTCACCGGCCTGCGGCCGCCCGCCGAATCCCAGCTGGTCCGGGACTACGGGCTGGGCAACCTCGACCTCGCGTCCGCCTCGGTCTGGGCCTGGCGGCACCGGCGGCTCCCGCCGCGGACCACCCGCCTGCCCGCCCGCACGGAACGCTCCTGGCTCGCCGCCGACGATCCCGCTCCGGCCCTGGTCGAACTCGGCTGGCTCGCGGGGTCGGTGGCGCGCCGGATCACGGCGCGGGCCGCCCGTCGGGCCCGGCGCACCGACCCGCCGTTGCCCTCCCTGACGGACGGCCCCTCCCCGGCCACGCCCCACGGGGGACCGGGCGTGGCGCTCGACCGGCGCCGTCCGGGCCCGCGCCCCGTCGGCGGACCCGCCCCGGACACCGGGGCGCAGGTGGAGGAGCCGTACGCCGAGCCGTGACCGCGGCACCAGGCACGCCGGCACCGCCGGCGCCTGCGGGTGACCGGACGGCGCGGTCAGCTCCTCCGGCGGAGTCAGCGGCGCACCGGCCCCGGCGCCGGGCGCTACGCGCTGCGGTCCGTGCCGCGGCGGAACCGGACGGGCAGCAGGCTCAGGGCCGCGGTGAGCGCCGCGGCAGGGTCCGCCCGGCCCGTGGTCGTCCCGGCCGTGGTGGTGGTGCGACTGGTGGAGCGCCAGGCGACGTGGCCGTCGGGGCGGACCAGGACGGCGCCGCCGGGGGTGGTGCCGGCGAGGGCGGCGAACTCCGGCCCGGGGTCGGCGTGGCGCAGCCCGGCGGCGTGGGCGGGCCGGGCCCAGGCGGGCGGACCGAGCAGGATCCAGTCCCCGGCGGGGAGGTCGAGGGTGGAGCGGGACCGGGCCGGGTCCGTCCAGGCGTGCGGGGCCCGGGTGCCGGGGCTGCCGTCGAGTTCGGCGGTGACGGGGGCCGCCGGGTGTCCGGCGTCGGCGAGGACGGCGGCGGAACGGTAGCGGTCGCCGAGGCCGTGGGCGGCCGGGACGGTCCAGTCGGGGTCGGCGGACGGGCTGCCGGGGACCATGGCCCGGGCGTTGGCGCCCGAGGCGGCGACGGCGTGGACGGCGGCGGGGTGGCGCTCCTCGTGGTAGGTGTCCAGCAGGGCCTCGTCCGCTCGGCCGTCGAGGACGGCGGCGAGCTTCCAGACGAGGTTGTGGACGTCGGCGATGCCGGTACTGGCGCCGCGGGCGCCGGCCGGGGGCATCTGGTGGGCCGCGTCGCCGGCGAAGAGGACCCGGCCCGCGCGCAGCCGGTCGAGCGTGCGCTCGCGGGCCTCCCAGGGCAGCACGCTGACCACCTCGGGCTCGACGCCGGGCACCCCGAGGACGTCCCGCAGGATCCGCTCGCACCGCTCGGGCGGATAGTCGGCAGGGCTCTCGACGGCCGGGTCGTAACGCAGGTGGAAGGCCCAGCGGGTGCGGGCGTCGATGGCGGTGAGCATGCCCCGCACACCGGCGCGGGAGATCAGGACGACGCTGAACTCCCGCCCCCGGACGAACTGTTCGAGGTCGGCGCGGAACAGGATGTTGAGCTGGTGCCCGTGGCTCGGGCCGTGCGTCGAGGGGACGCCCAGTTCGTGGCGCAGCGCGCCGCCCGCGCCGTCGGCGGCGATCAGGTAGTCGGCCGTGACGGTCTCGGTGGCGCCGGTGGCCGCGTCGGTCAGCTCGACGGCGAGGTGGTCGTCGTCCTGCCGGAGGCCGGTGCGCAGGGTGCCGAAGCGGAGCTCGGCCGGCCGGCGGCGGGCCGCGGCCAGCAGGACGGGTTCCACGGCGTCGAGGGTCGCGCGGCGGCCGGTGGTCGGGCTCCAACGGGCCATCGCGGCGGGGGCGAAGATGCTCTCGGGCCGGTCGCCGGCGTTCGGGCGGGGCGCCGTGCCGGCGAGGGCGGTGGCGAGGTCGGGGCCGCGGTGCAGTCCTTCGGCGCGGGCCAGCGGGGCGCCGGCCGCGCGGACGGCGTCGGCGACGCCGAGTTCGCGGTAGATCTCCATCGCGCGGGCGTTGAGGCTGCGGGCGCGCGGGTGGTCGTGGGTGCCGGGGTGGGCCTCGACCAGGAGCGAGGGGACACCGTGGTGGGAGAGGGCGAGCGAGGCGGTCAGGCCGACGATGCCGCCGCCGACGACGAGGACGGGGTAGTGCTTTCGGGTCTGCATGGAGTGCGCTCCGGGCGGGTGCCGAGGTGGACGGACGGGGGTTCGGGTGCCGAGGGGGGCCGGCCGGGGTGGCCGGACGGGTCCGGGCGGGTTCGGACAGGGACTCAGGGGCGGGTGCTCCGGGCACCGGGCAGCAGCAGGGAGGCGAGGGCGCCCAGCAGGCTGAGCGCCGCGGCGGCGAGCAGCGCCGCGTGGGAGCCGTGCAGGAGCGCGGCGGGCGTCGCGGGGGCGGCTCCGGATGCGCCGACGTCGGAGGTGCCGGTGGCGGACTGGGCGATGGCGCCGAGCAGGGCGAGGCCGAGGGCGCCGCCCAGTTGGCGTGAGGTGTTGAGCAGGCCCGAGGCGAGGCCGGCCTCGGCGGGCGGGACGGCGGCGGTGGCGGCCGTGGTGGCGGACATCAGCATCAGGCCGAGGCCGGATCCGATCAGCAGCAGCGGCCCGAGCAGGTCGACGGCGTAGTCGGCGTCGGCCGGCAGGGTGGCGAGCCAGAGCAGCCCGGCCGCCGCCACGGTGCCCCCGTAGAACGGCAGTCGGCGGGCCCCGGCGTCCAGCAGACGCCGGGAGAGCAGTGCGGCGGCGGCCAGGCACACGCCCATCGGCAGCATCGCCAGTCCGGCCTGCTGGGCGGAGTAGCCGAGCACCTGCTGAACCAGCTGGGAGACGAGGAAGAGCGACGCCGTCAGACCGGCACCGAGCAGCAGGACGACGAGGTTCCCGGCCGGTACGCCGGGCAGCCGGAAGACCGGCAGGCGGACCAGCGGGTCGCCGGTGCGGGCCTCGATGCGGACGAAGGCGGCGAGCAGGAGAACCGCGGCGGCCAGGCCGGCGAGGGTGGTGGGGGACGTCCAGCCGTACTCGCCGCCGCGGGTGACGGCGAACAGCAGTAGGCCGACGCCGGCGGTGGAGACGAGGGCGCCGGGCAGGTCGAGCCGGCCGAGGGGGGCGCGCCCGTCGGCGGGCCGCAGACAGAGCTGGACGGCGGCCAGCAGCGCGACGCCGACGGGCACGTTGACGTACATCACCCAGCGCCAGCCGGCGTGTTCGGTGAGGACGCCGCCGAGCAGCACGCCGAGTGCGGCGGCCGACGAACTCGAGGCGGCCCAGGCGGACATGGCGCGCCGGCGCAGCTCCGGCCGGTCGGCGGTGGCGGCGAGGACGACGCCGAGGGTCGAGGTGGCCAGGGCCGAGGCCCCCAGCCCCTGGGCGGCGCGGGCGGCGATCAGGGCCGGGCCGCTGTCGGCGAGTCCGCCGGCGGCGCTGGCGGCGGTGAACAGCACCAGGCCCGCCCGGAGGGTGGCCCGGCGGCCGAAGAGGTCGCCGGCGCGGGCCGCGAGCAGCGTGAAGCCGCCGAGCACCAGCAGGTAGGCGTCCACCACCCACCGGGCGGCGGCGGAGCCGAGTCCGAGATCGGCGTTCACGGCCGGCAGGGCCACGTTCACGATGGCGCCGTCCGTGACGACCATGAAGGACGCGGCGCAGGCGATGGCCACGGCCGCCGCGACGGGCAGGCCGGGCCGGAGGAGGGGCGGTGGTGCGGCCGGCGGGCCGATGGGGCGGCCGGTGGGCGGAGGGGGTGCGGCGGGGTTGCGCGAGGAAGGTGGCGTGGGCACGGCGACTCCTGACCTGAACGGTGTTCTAGTAGAACGGTGTTCAGGTTAGGGTAGGCTCAGTGTCCTGTCAACGCGGGTGACCGGCGCCACGAAGGCGGTCCAACCCGCCCGCCCAGCAAGGAGATCCGCGTGCGCCTGCACCGCGAGGACGTGCTCGCCGGAGCCCTCGGGCTGCTCGACCAGGACGGCCTGGACGGCCTCACCATGCGCCGTCTCGCCACGTCCCTGGGCGTCGGACCGAGCGCCCTCTACTGGCACTACCGCGACAAGCAGGCCCTGCTGGAGGCCGTCGCCGAGGAGGTCATGAGCGGGGTCGCCGACGTCGACGCCGCCCTGCCGCCGCGCGAGCGGACGGCCGAACTCGCCCGGCGGCTGCGCCTCGCCCTGCTCGCCCGCCGGGACGGCGCCCGCGTCGTGTCCGGCACCTACGTCCGGCAGCCCAACACCCTTCGCTTCGGCGAGGTCGCCGTCCGGGCCCTCGCCGAGGCCGGCGTGCCGGCGGAGGAGACCGCACTGGCGTTCTTCGCCGTCCAGGACTACGTCCTCGGTCATGTCATCGAGGAGCAGAGCCGGGAGCAGCAGCTCGCCACCACCGACCGGAGCCCCGTGCCGGACGCCTCCGCCACCGGCGACTACGCGGCCATCGGCGCGGCCATCCGCCACTGGGCCGACCGAACCCCGGACGACCGCTTCGAGTACGGCCTGCGGCTGCTGCTCGACGGCCTCGACCGCCGCACCGGTGCCTGACCGGGTCGCTTCCCGTGGGTGGGGGGTTTGACGGGTCGGAATCACGTCAACCTCGTGTCCTATCGTCAACCTCGTGTCATCCCCGAGGGTGAACCCCGTCCGGACGGCTGCGCGGGTGCGGCTCGGCGCCCGGGTGGGGTCTGCCTTGCCGGCGCGCCAGGCGCGTGAGCTGCGGTGATGCGCCACCGACCTGCTGTTCGGCCCGTCCGGGCGGGCGGACGCGAGGCGTCGGCAGCCGAACCGCGGGCCGGGCCCTCCGGGAGCGCCGGACGGCCCCCTCGGCCCTCCGGCGGCTTGATTTCGTCCTGGTGCCGTCGAACGCCGCCTGCCACTCTTGGCGCCGCCGAAGACGTCCGACGCCTCCCCGGTCCCCCCGCCCAGGCCGTCACAGGAAGCGAACGATGACCAGCCCGGAACCCGTCTGCCACGCCGCGACGATCACCGCACGGTGCGGCCCCGCCTTCTCCCCGTCAGGGCGCTTCGCCGCCACGCTGGCCACCGACGACACCGGCCGCCCCGTCCTCGAACAGTGGCGGCTCCTGCCGACGGGAGCGCGCCTGCTGCGCTGCCACGCCTTCCCCGGCGCCACCGCCCGTGCCGCTCTGCTGCCCCTGGACGACGGGCGGGTCATCAGCTCCTGGCCGTCCGTCACGGGCCGGCGCCTGTACCTGCACGGCGACGCCGCGTGCGAGGGCGAGGGCACCGAGCTGGCGGAGTGGCCGGGGCGCGGGTTCCACCCCCTGCCCGCACCGCGGGGCACCGGCCTCCTGGCCCTCGCCGTCAGTCACGACCAGGACGGGAACTCGGTGCTCCACGGCCTGCGCGCCGGCGCGGGCGGCTGGCGGGACCTGCGCACCGTCCCCGGCGCCCTGGTGGGCGGACACCTCTCCGGGCGCCGGGTCCTCTTCACGCTGAGGACGGCCGGCGGCCCGGGCGTGGTCGGGTTCGACCTCGCCCGCGGCACCCTCGGCCCGGCCGAACGCCTCACCTGCCGGCCGGCCCGGCTGCTGGCCGTCGGCGGCGGCCAGGCCCTCGTCGCCGTCGTTGAGGGAGCCGGCCACCGGCTCGGCATGGTCCCGGCCGGCGGGGACGGGCGGCTGCGGCTGCTGCCCGACGCCTCGCCGCTGTGCCGCCTCACCGCCGCCCTGCACCCGGTGGCCGTGGACCCCTCCGGCACCCAGGTCCTGCACGTCGAGGTGCGGGGAGTGCGGTCCGGCCTGATCCGGCACTCCTGGGAGAGCGGTGAGATCCAGCGGATCGCCGTCCCCGAAGGGGAGTTGACGGCGCGCTGCGCCTGGACCGCGAAGGGCGCCTGGCTGCCGCTGTCCACCCCGGACGAGCCGCTGGTCATCGCCGGACTGCCCCCGGGCGGCGCCGACCTGAGCGCCCCGGCGCCCCGCGGCGGCGTCGCCCACGTCCACCGCATCGCGGCGCCGACCTGCGCTCCGCGCCCCCGGGCCGAGGTCCTCCCGGGTGCGGTCGGCCCGGTGGAGGCGGTGGTCCACGGCCCCGACTGGCGGTCGTCCCGGCACGTCGTCCTCGCCCTGCACGGCGGCCCGGGCAGCCGCTGGACCCTGCGCCACGACCCGTTCCTCCGGTCCCTCGCCGCGGCGGGCGTCACGGTCGTGGCCCCCAACCAGCGGGGCAGCGCCGGCTACGGGGCCGGCCACGCGCTGGCCGTCGTCAACGCGTGGGGCGGGCCGGACCGGGCCGACATCGCGGCCCTCGCGGACCACCTCCGCCACGGCCGCGCCCCCGGCGCCGAACCCCCGGCGCTGTTCGGCGCCGGGTACGGGGGGTGCCTGGCGCTGCTGACCGCCGCCACCGACCTCGGTCCGTGGTCCGCCTGCGTGGCGTACGCGCCGTTCGTCTCCGGCCCGAGGCCGTTCGCGGACGCCGCGCCCGCCGTCCGCGACACCGTGTTACGGCTCGCCGGCCTCCGGCCCGCCGCCGACGCCATCGGCCCCCCGGACCTGGAGCGACTGGCCCCCGGCCTGCGGACCAGGGTGCTCGTGCTGCACGACGGCCTCGACGAGCCCGCTCCCGTCGCGCACGCCCGGGCCCTGGCCCGGTGCCTGTCCGAACGGGGCCGTGCGGGCGGGGAGTTCGGCTACGAGGAGCTGACCGCCGGAGGCCCCGGCGGCCCGGGCGGGGCGGGCCCCGACCAGGTCGCGGCCCGGGTCCTGCGGTTCCTGGCCGACGGCGGACCCGTTCCCGCCCACCGGCCCGAACCGGCCCTCGGGCGGAGGTGAGACCGCGTCGTGGCACCCCGGTACCGGTGGCCGACGCCACCGGGGCCCACCATGCGCGGCCCTACGGCGCGGGCCACCGTACGGGCCCACGGCACGGGACCCGGCGCACGGGCCCCCGCGTGAGGCCCGGAGCGCTCCGCGCGGTGCACTTACGGCGTAGTCCCCGGGTACCGCCCCGGCGCCGAGGTTCCGCCCCGGGTATCACGGTTCGCCGCCGCGCCGCCGCTAGCGTGAGAGCAGGACGGCTGGTCGGCCCCCGGGCCGACCGTCCCACCGGGCCCCGGCCGGAAACTCCGGACCTCCCGGCGCCCCGCGGGCCGTCCGTGCTTGCGACCGGCACCACCGTCGACGGCATACGGAGGGCGTCATGAACACCGCGACCTGCCTGAACACGACCGGCCACGGGCTCGGCCGGACCGTCCGGACCCCCGGCCCCGCAGTCACACCCGCCCCGTGGGCGGCGCGCGACACCCGGCCGATCCCGACACCACCGCTCATGCAACCGCTCACGCCCCCGTTCACCACCGGCCCGGCGACGGCGGCCACCTGGACGCTCGGGGCGCCGGCGTCGCCGCGCTGCGCGTGCCCCTGCTCCTGCCCGGCCGCAGCGCCGTCCGCACGGCGGGCCCCGCGGCCGGCCCGTCCGGTCCTGCCGGCGCCCGACACCGCCGGGGGCTCCCGCACCCGTCCGTCGCCGGACCTCCTCGGCATGCAGCGCCGGTGACCACGCGTCACCGGTGACCACGCGTCATCGGTGGGCGGGCGTCCGAGGCCGGGACCGACGGCCGGTCCCCGGTGCCGGACCGTCAGCAGCAGCGCCTGCCTGCGGACTCGCGGGCCGCGGGCCCGACTCCGCCCGACGGGGCGCCCCCGCCGTCAGGACCGCCCACCGGGGAGTTCGAGGCCGTCCACGAGCCCGACCACTACACCGTCTCGCTGATGGTCGGGTCGAAGCCCGGCCAGGGTGTGGGCGTCATGGTCACCCTGCCCTGCCAGGCCCCGCCCGCCGGTGCGGCCACGCCCACCCCGACCGTCACGACCTGAGGCCGGCACGGCCCGCGCCCCGGCGCCGGCTGTCCGGCGCGGTCACCGACCGCCCGGAGGGCCGGCCATGGCCCAACGGATCGCACCCACCACGCCGCGGCCGAGCGGCCTGATCACCGCCGCCTCCCCGGGAGGAGCCGGCGGGATGCCGATCAGCCTGCGGTACCCGGCGGGCAGGAGGTCGACCGCGGCGGCGGCCAGCGCACCGTAGGCCGGGCGGGCCGGGAGCGGCACCGGCGGGCGCAGCAGGAGGAAACGGGCCGCCGAACGGGCCTCCGCGGTGGCCTCGAGCTCGGGGCCGTAGGCGCTCAGGCGGGCGTCGAGCGCGCTCCGGTCGCACGGAGGGTCCGCGACGCCCAGGGCCGCCGCCACCCTGGCCAGGTCGGCGACGTAGCCGTCGCAGCCCGACCGGTCGAGCGGACGGGCGCCGTAGGCCTGGTGGGCGCGCAGGAAGCTGTCGGCCTCGGCGGCGTGCACCCAGGCGAGCAGGTGCGGATCGCCCGCCCAGTAGGCGCGGCCGTCGGCGGTGGTGCCGCGGATCCGCTCGTGCACGGCGCGCACCCGGTCCACGGCCGCCTGGGCGTCCCCGGCGGTGCCGAAGGTGGTGACGGCCAGGAACGTGCTGGTCCGCTGCAGCCGCCCCCAGGGGTCGCCGCGGTAGCCGGAGTGGGCGGCGACCGCCGCCATGGCCAGCGGGTGCAGCGACTGCACCAGCAACGCCAGCAGCCCGCCCACGAACATCGCCGCGTCCCCGTGCACCGTCCGGATCGGCCGCGACGGCGCGAACCAGCGCGGCCCCGGGGTGTCGTGGATGCGGTGCCGCACGGCGGGCCCGTCGGGGCCCGCCACGCGCGCGAACAGTTCGGCGCCGAGCCGCACGCGCAGCCGGTCGACCGCGGTGTCGGCCCGGAGAGCGTCCATGACGGCCACGGTACGACCGGCGTCCCCGGTCATCAAGGCCCCGCCGGGCGGCGGAGCGGCCCGTTCCGGCCGCCGAGCGGCGGCGGAACGGGCCCGGACCGGCCGTTCAGTGACGGTAGACGCTGAGCTCGCCGTAGGCCGGCAGCACACCCGCCAGGTCGCCGGGCCCGCCCTTCAGCACGGAGTCCAGGAAGGCGAGGGTGGCCCCGGCGACGACGCGCGGGCTCCCGGTGCGGCCCAGGGAGCCGACGATCGAGGGCACCGGCGGCAGGTAGAGCGGGCCGTCCATGAAGGTGAGGTGCGCGGCGCCGGGGACGGTGAGCCGGTAGCTCGTCGCGGTGCCGGAGGCGAGTACCTCGGTGAGGCGGGGCAGGTAGCGCGGGTCGGTTCCCGGGGTGACGGCCTGGGTGAGTGCGAGCGTCGGCCGGCCGAGGGCGGGCGAGGTGGGGCCGTGCGGGAAGCCGTCCAGATCGATGACGGCGTCGAACCGGGGGTCCTGCCGGGCCGCCTGCAGGGCGGCGGCACCACCCATGGAGTGGCCGGTCACCGCGACCCGGCCGGTGTCCAGCCGTCCGGTCAGCGGGTCGGCGCCCTCCCCCTTGTCGAGCGCCTCCAGCC
The DNA here is from genome assembly GCF_040681575.1 of Kitasatospora sp. NPDC051702. NCBI lineage: Bacteria > Bacillati > Actinomycetota > Actinomycetes > Kitasatosporales > Streptomycetaceae > Kitasatospora > Kitasatospora sp. NPDC051702. Next base: position 14,174 of record NZ_JBFAZB010000025.1, on the reverse strand, counting down.
GGGTCAGGACGAAGCCGAGGTCTGCGGCCCGGACCGCCGTCCAGCCGGCCGCCAGCTTCTCGTCCTCGTCCGCGTCGCCGCTGGAGGAGGTCTCACCGGTGATCGTCCGCCCGCCGGTGAGCACCACGGCGGCGGAGTCGTACGGGTGGTCGAGGGCGGCGACCAGGTAGCCGTGGCTGGCCAGTTCCTCCGCCCAGGCGGTGTTCTGGGTCCGCACTCCGCCCGACCCGGGGGAGAACAGCACCACGGGGAACCGTCCCCCCGCGCCGGCCACCGGGGCGCCGAAGACGGCGTGGCTACGGGCCCGCGGGACACCGTCGACCAGGAAGCCCGGCAGGCCGACGGCGTGGGCGAGGGCGGCGGAGACGGTGCGCGCCTCCTGCTCCGTGCGCCCGAGGTACTGGGCCCGCTGCGCCCCGGCGGGGCTCTGCTGCGCGGGGTACCAGAGCTGGACCACGACGGTGCGCCGGTCGTCCGGGTCGGCGGTGAAGGTCTCGGGGCGGCCCGGGTCCGTCCACTGCACCACGCGGGTGCCGACCGCGAACCCGCCCGACGGCTCGGGGAACACGGGAACGGGGAAGGCCCAGGCGGCCACCGGACCGGTGGCGATCAGCCCGGCGCAGGCCAGCGATCCCGGCAGCGCCAGCCACCAGCGGGCCCGCCACACCGGCCGGCCGGTCAGGCACGCCGGCAGACGGCCGCCCAGCCGACGGTGCCTCAGCAGGGGGAGGAGGGCGAACGGCAACGCGAGGGCGGCGCCCGCCAGGACCGGCAGCAGCTGCCAACGCAGCCCGGTCACGCCCAGCACGAGCACGGACAGCAGGAGAAGGGCCCCGGCCGCGATCGTGACGCGGGGGCGGGCGACGGGGGGCAGCCAGCGCGCCACGACCAGAGCGACGGCGCCCAGCAGGGCGAGGATTTCCAGGGGGGACATCGACAGTCCCGCGATGATCTCGGTCACCCGGCCATGCTCGGCGCCGGGCGTGTGCCGCCACATCGATCCCCGGTCGCCATCGTGTGCGACCGGGGTCGCAGACCGGGGCGGGCCGTCGTGCCACCGGAGGAGCAGCCGAGCACACCGGATCGGCCGCCGCCCTGCGACCACGGGAGGTACGGACACTCCTCCTGCGGTCGTACCCCGGCACGGTGCCGTCCGACGTCGGGATCATGCGCGCCGCGGGGCCCGCGGCCTACCGTGACGGGGCTGCGGCGCGTGCCGGGCCGGGCGGGGCGAACGTCGCCCGTGCCCGACCCGGATCCGGCCGTACGGTGGCGGCCCCGGCCGGGGCCGCCACGAGGCCGAACCGACAGGGACGGACGTGTGATGACCGAGGCGGCCGCGGAACCCGGCGGGGCCCACCGGCACGGGCCACGGGGAGCGAGGACGGACCCACGGTCCACGGCGCGCGACCACCCGACCTCCGCACGAGCGGCGCGACCGGTGACGGCGGCCGCGCGCCGGGCCTCCCGCCTGCCGCCCGTGGTGGGGGACGCGCTGCTGCCGGCGCTGCTCCTCCTCAACGTCCTGACCACCCGCCCGGTGCACGAGCTCCCGGTGGCCGCCGCCCTCACCGCCGCCCTCGCACTGCCGCTGCTCTGGCGCCGCCGGGCCCCGCTCCCGGTGTTCGGCGCCGTGGCCGCCGCGGCCCTCGTCCAGTGGCTGGCGGACGTCCAACTCCCCGCGGACGTCGCCCTGCTGGTGGCGCTCTACACGGCGGCCGCGCACTCCGGCCGGCGCGGCGCGCTCGTCGCCGCAGCCGTCGTGGAGGCGGGGGCCGTGCTGGCCTGCCTGCGCTGGGCGCCCGGCGGCGCCTTCCTGACGCCCTTCGTCGCGGTCACCGCGATGGTCGTCGCCGCCGCCGTCCTCGGCGTGAACGTGCGCACCACGCGCGCCTACCTCGCGGCCGTCGAGGAACGGGCCGCGCGCCTGGAGCACGAACAGGAACAGCAGGCGCGACTGGCCGTCGCCGAGGAGCGCACCCGCATCACCCGGGAGATGCACGACATCGTCACCCACAACCTGTCCGTGATGGTCGCGCTCACCGACGCCGCCGTCTACGCGCAGCACCGGTCGCCCGACCGGGCCACCACCGCCATGCTCCAGGTCTCCGAGACGGGCCGCCAGGCCCTCACCGACATGCGGCGCGCGCTGGGCGTCCTGCGGACCGACGAACCGGACGCGCAGCGCCACCCGCTGCCCGGCATCGCCCAACTGGAGGCCCTCGCCGACCAGATGGGCGCCGCCGGGCTGCCGACCCGGCTCGAGGTCCACGGCGGCCACGGGCACGTCCCCGCCACCGCACAACTCACCGTCTACCGCCTGGTACAGGAAGCCTTGACCAACACCCTCAAGCACACGCCCACCGGCACCCGCGCCACCGTCCGGATCGGGTGCTCCACCGGGGCCGTCACCGTGGACGTCACCGACAGCGGGCCCCGCCCGCCGCGTCCTGCGGCCACACCGTCCGGCCACGGCATCCCCGGCATGCGCGAACGCGCGGCCGCCTACGGGGGGACGCTGCGGGCCGGACCGCTCCCGGGCGGCGGCTGGGGGGTCCGCACCCGCCTCCTCCTCGACGGCGGCGGGGCGGTGTCCGCATGACGATCCGCATCCTGATCGCCGACGACGAGGCGCTGCTTCGGATGGCCTTCGGCACCGTCCTGGACGCCCAGCCCGACATGGCACCGGTCGGCGAGGCCGCGGACGGCGCCGAGGCCGTCCGCCTCGCCCGGGAGCTGCGCCCCGACGTCGTCCTGATGGACGTCCGGATGCCCGGGACCGACGGGATCGAGGCGACCGGACAGGTCATCGCGGCCTCCCCGCGGAGCAGGGTGCTGATCCTCACCACGTTCGACCTGGACGAGTACGCCTTCGCCGGGCTCAGGGCCGGGGCCTCGGGCTTCCTGCTGAAGAACACCAGGCCCGAGGAGCTCCTCACCGCGATCCGCAACGTGGCCGCGGGCGACGCGGTGGTCTCCCCGCGGATCACCCGCCGCCTGCTGGAGGACCTCCGCCCGCACATCCCGGGCGGCCCGGACGGCCCCGGCGGCCGCGGCCGTGGCACCGCCGAGCAGGACGAGCGGCTGGGCCGGCTCAGCGCCCGGGAACGCGAGGTGCTCGTCCAGGTGGGTCTGGGCCTGTCCAACGCCGAGATCGCCGCCGTCCTGTACCTCGCGGAGGCGACGGTGAAGTCCCACCTGGGGCGGATCCTGCACAAGCTCGAACTCCGCGACCGGATCCAGGCCGTGGTCTTCGCCTACGAGAGCCGTCTCGTCCACCCGGCCTGACGCCGCCGCGGTCGCCCGCTCACGCCGGGCCCGGCCGCGTCGGGTGCGCGTGGCCCGGAGCCGTCGCCGTCCGCGCGCTCCGGGCGAGGCCGGCCCGCAGGACGGCCTCGGCGGCCTCGGCCTGGCGGGCGTCGAGGACGCCGGCCTGCCGCCCGGCGCGCTCCTCCAGCAGCCGCAGCCGGGAGTCGAACGGTCCGTCGGAGGCCGCCGTCGCGCGCAGCGCCCGCCAGAGCGCGATCTTGCCCTGGACACCGGCGCGCATGGCCTCCGCCTCCAGGAGGTCGCTCAGCGGGGAGCGGCGGACGACCCGGCCGTTGAGCTTGAGCCGGCCGGCCTTCTCCGCCGCGGTGCCCAGCAGCATCCGGTGCCACCGCGGCCGGACGCCGAGGGCCCGCATCAGGCCGACGAGGGTGTCACGGTCCTCGGTGATCTCCGTCGCCAGGCGCCAGAGTTCGGGCGTGTCCGGGTGCTCGCGGGCGATCCGCCGGGCCAGGGCCGCACCGCCGTAGGCACCGGCGAGGTGGTCGTTGAGGTAGAGCGCCAGCAGGCGCCGGTCGTCGTCGTCCGTCATGGTGGAACCCCCTCGGGGTGTGGGTGCGGTGTCAGGCGGCCAGGGCGGCCGGGCGCAGCAGGACCTTCGTCCAGCCGTCGTCCCGGTGGTCGCGGCTGCCCAGTGGCAGGCGATGGAAACGGCCCCGGGTGGTGGTCTCCGGGCCCGGTCGCCGCTCCCGGCGGCCCTACCCGCGGCCCTCGACCGCCCGGGCGTCACCGGTGAGCGCGTAGCGGCGGCAGGCCAGGAGTTCGTCGAGCGTGCTGCCGACGTCCTTCCCGAGCAGGTGCAGCACCGACTCGGCGTCGCGGTCGGCGAGGTAGCCCGGCGCCACCCTCAGGGCCAGCAGGCCCAGCTCGCGGAACCCGTCGAGGACGCGCCGTTGGGCGTCCGCGCCCTGCGCGACGGCGGCGCGCCACGCCTCGACGTCGCAGCCGTCCGGTCCCTGGACGGAGCCGAGGTCGGCGGGCGGGGCGTCCGGGCGTTCGCGCAGTTCGGCGACGGCGTCGGCAACGGCGGTGCCGACCGCGGCCGCCGGCAGCCCGCCGGCGCCGTCGCGGGCCTGGCCGAGGCGCTCGGTGATCAGATCGGCGAGTTCGGAGAGGCGCCCGCGAAGCTCGACGACCGTCCGCACGGACAGCACCGGCCAGTCGTCCCAGGCGTGCGCGAGGGCGGGTCCGGCCGCGTCCGTCACGGTTGCCGCGATCACCTCGGCCGCCGCGGCGAGGTCGAGCAGGCGGTACGCGGTCGGCCGCGCGACGCCGAGCCGCGCCATGGCGTACGCACCCCAGGACGGGTGGCCGAGCGCGGCCCAGACCCGGGCCCGGTGCGCCGCACGGACCCGGCTCGTCAGGACCAGGGCGGAGGTGCCGGCGTCGGTGATCGCGGCCCGCAGCTCGTCGGTGAGGCGTTCGGCGTCGGCCCGGCCGACGGGGGCCCCGGGCCCGCGTGTGTCGTTCATCGGTCTCCCCTGGCAGTGGTTGGATGTGCCGGTCGGCCCCCGGTCCGACGGTAGGCGGAGGAGCGACCTCCGGGGTGGAGACCCCGCCGGATCGAGCTCCGTGGTTGAGGGGTGGCGTGGCCGGATACACGCCGGGTCGAGGTGTGCACACCGGAATGCGAGGGACCGACATGACCGCCCGCTGCGTCTGCTTCGACCGCTGCGACCCTCCCGCCCGCTTCGAGCGCTGCGGCGCGGGCCGCCGGACGTGGATGTCCGGGTGGCCGGGCGAGCCCGTCCTCACGCGGCGCCCCCGGTGAGCGGCGTACGCCGCCGGGCCCCGAGCGCGCCGCGCACCGGGGGCCCGCGGTGGTGGCCCTCCCTGCGGGCGGTGGCGGTCGACGCGTGGCGGCAGGGACGGGAGATCGAACTCCTCCAGCGCTCGATGGCCTTCGCCGCGTTGTTCTTCGTGACGCTGGTGCCCCTGCTGATCGTCATCGCGGCCGCCTTCCCGTCCCGGGGCAGCGGGATCACCGAGTGGATCACCGACGGCCTCGGCCTGACCGGTCGCGGCGCCGACGCCGTCCGTGGGCTGTTCGGCTCCCGGGGCCAGGTCCTCAGCACCACCACGGCCTTCGGCCTGGCTGCCCTGGCGGTGTTCGGCGTGTCCCTGCTGGCCGCCGTCCAGGGCGTTTACGAGCGGATCTGGGGGCTGGACCGGGGTCCGTGGCACGCGGTGTGGCGGCAGGCGATCGGCCTGGCCGGGCTGACCGGCTACCTCGTGCTGGCCGCGTGGAGCGGCTCGCCCTGGCGGCACTCCGGCCTCCAGCCCACCGTCCGCATCCTGGCGTCGGTCGTCGGCGGGGTGCTGCTGTTCTGGTGGCTGCAGCGGCTGCTGCTCGCCGGCCGGGTTCCGGCCCGGGACCTCCTGCCGGGCGCCGTCGCGACCGTCGTGGCCCTGGCCGGGCTGCGGTTGTTCTCCCGGCTGGTCTTCGCGCCGCTGCTGGTGTCCAACGCGGTCTCCTACGGGACGGTCGGGACGGTCCTGGTCGTGCAGTCCTGGCTGATCGGGGTCGGCTACACCGTGTACGGCGGCGCGCTGGTCGGACGTGCGGTGATGCGCGCCCGGCGGGGGCCGTAGGCGCCCGTGCCGGGCCGTCGGGCGGCTCAACGCGAGGAGGCGGCGGGTGCGCCGGGCGGGTCGTCGCCGCCGCGGGGACCCTTCGCCCCGTCCGGTCCGTCCCCGTCCGGGGCCTCCCCGTCGCGGAAGGACACGTCGACGTGCTGCTCCGGCCGGCGTTCCTCCTGCCGGGCGACGGAGGACAGCACCTTCTCGTCCGCGCCGGTGAGGGGCGGCTGGAGCAGGCTGCGCGGCCACAGCCGGCGGGCGAGGACGACGTTGGTCTCGGCCGCGTAGACGGTGACCTGCGCGGCCAGGTAGAGCCAGGAGAGCAGGCCGATCACCGTCGCGAAGAAGCCGTAGACCTGGCTCGTGTGCCGCAGCTGGTGGGAGATCAGCAGCGCCCCGAACGCCTGGAGGAGCGTGAACAGCGGCCCGGCGACGGCGCAGCCGGGCCACAGCGCCCGACCGGGCACCTCCCGCGGTGTGAGCACGCGGAAGCAGGCCAGGCACAGCGCGGCGTTGATCAGCGCCGAGACCAGCAGCCCGCCGACCCGGGCGGCTGGTCCGCCCAGGGTGGAGCCGATCAGCCAACCGGCGGCCGTGCCCAGCAGCAGTCCTACGGCGAGGACCGCGAACAGCAGCAGCCCGCGGGCCAGCCGGGGCCAGTAGCCCGGTCGTTTGACCCCGGGCACGTTCCAGACCTCCGCCATGGCGTGCTGGAGGACCTGGGCGATGCCGAGCGCTCCGTACAGCAGGCCGAGCACGCCGATGGTCAGGGCGAGGGCACTGCCCTGGAGGGAGTGGACGTTCTGGCGCAGCTGGTCGCCGATGATCGGGAAGTCGGCGAGGGCGGAGTCCAGCACCGACTTCTGGGCGCCGGGATGGCCGTGCAGCACGAACCCGAGGGTGGTGCTGAGCAGGAGCAGCAGGGGGAGCAGCGCGACGAAGCCGTAGTACGTGATCAGGGCGGACAGCAGACCGCCCCGGTCGTCCCCGTACTTCTTGACGACGCCGACGACCACACCGGGCACGAGGTGCCGCTGCTGGAAGCGGTCCGCGGACCGCAGCTTCCGTTCGATGGCGTTCATGCCCGCGCGTCTGCCCCGTACGGCGCCCCGGACACCCGGCACGTTCCCCGCGCCCCGGCCGCACCCCGTACCGCCGAGGGTTTCCGGGCCGGGTACCGCCGAGGGTTTCCAGGCCTACCGGGGAGTGATCCGCCGTGCACCGGGCACACGCGCAGCGGTCGGGGCGGGAACCGGCACGGGTTCCCCCGGCAGCCCGGGCGGCGCAGCGCCGCACCGGCGCCCGCGGGGCGACGGTACCCGGGGGCCCCGACCACCCGCCACGGAAGGAGCACGGCGATGAGCGGACGTACGGCCACGAGCCGACCCGAGAAGCCCGGCGAGCCCGGAAGCCCCGGGAAGTCCGGCAGGGGCGACGCCCCCGAGGTCGATGAGGAGACGCGCGAGCGGTCCTCGGAACAGCGGAACATCACCGCCCCCACCCCGCCGGACGTCCGGGCCGAGGGCGAGGACGACGACGAGCCGCAGCCGCCGGCCGCCGACACCCGGGCCCCCTGACCCGGCTCCCCGACGGCCCGACCCCGGGAGGCGGGGCGCATGACCTTCAGCCATCCGGCCGAGCGCGGCCGGGGGCGCTTCGCACGGCTGGCCGAGCGGGCGTCGAACCTGACCGGCTCGCCGCTCTTCTACGCCCTGTGCGTGCTGCTCGTGGCCGCGTTCGTCGGCGTCCACGTCGCCGGGGTCTCCCCGTCCTGGCAGTACTTCGTCGGCGACATGATGTCGGCCGTCACGCTGCTGCTGCTCGCCCTGCTGAAGAACGCCGAACGGCGGGCCGAGCGCGCGATCCAGCGCAAGCTCGACGCGATCGCGGCGGCGCTGCTCGCCCAGCAGGAGGACGACCCGGGCGAGGCGATGCAGGATTTGAGGGACGCGATCCGCATGGAGGAGGAGGTCTGAGCGGCCCGGGGTGTCACGGCGTTCCCCCGGCGGGGCGCCGTGACACCCCGGGGACCCACGCCCGGACGGAGAGGCACCAGGTCATGAGCGACGACGACACCGCGCTGGGCCGGGTGCTGGCCCGGCTGCTGGCCCGCTCCCAGGGGGCCGGACCGAACGAGGTGTCCCACCTGCTGCGGGAGGCCGCCCTGGCGCTGGGCGCGACCGACGCGCGGGTCTACCTGGCCGACGTCCAGCAGCGGAACCTCGTGCCACTGCCGGACCCGTCCGGCGCTCCCGGGTCGGACCCGGTGGACGTCGGGAGCACCCTGGGCGGCCGCGCCTACCGGTACCAGCAGGTGCAGATCTCCACCGGGACCCCGGCGGTCGGGTGGTTCCCGCTGGTGGACGGGATCGAGCGGATCGGCGTGCTGCGGATCGAGGCGCTGACCCTGGGCCGGGAGGCCGCCGAGGCCTTCGAGGCGCTGGCCGCGCTGGCGGCCCTGCTGGTGCTGTCCAAGGCCGCCTACAGCGACGTGATCGTCCGGACCACCCGGCGGGAGGACATGAGCCTGCAGGCGGAGCTCCTCTGGGCCTTCCTGCCGCCGCGCACCATCGGCACCCGCCACGTCACCTCCAGTGCCGTCCTGGAGCCCGCCTACGACGTGGGCGGCGACGCCTTCGACCACTCCATGGCCGGCGAGCGATTGCACGTGTCCGTCTTCGACGCGATGGGCCACGACCTCGCCTCGGGCGGCGCCAGCTCGGTGGCGCTGGCCGCCTGCCGGTCCACCCGGCGGGCCGGCGGCGGCCTGGCCGACATCGTCCGGACCATCGACGGCGCGCTGGCCCAGTGGATCCCGGACCGGTTGCTGACCGCGGTCGTCGCCGACCTCGACACCGCCACCGGTGACCTGACCTGGATCAACTGCGGGCACCCGCCCCCGCTGCTGATCCGCGACCGCCACGTCGTCCCCGACGCGCTGCGCCGCCACGCCGAGCTGCCGCTCGGGCTGGGGTTCCACGACGGCGAACAGACCGTCCACCACACCCGGCTCCAGCCGGGCGACCGGCTGCTGTTCTACACCGACGGCGTCACCGAGGCCCGCTCGGTCGCCGGTGAGATCTTCGGCGAGCAGCGCCTGACCAGCACCCTGGTGCAGTACATGGTCGCCGGCGAACCGGCGCCGGAGGCTCTGCGCCACCTGATCCACGGCCTGCTCGCCCACCAGGACCACCTGCGCGACGACGCCACCGTCCTGCTGGCCGAGTGGCACCCGGACCGCTCCGAGCGGTGACGGGCCGGCGCCGTGACCGCCCCCGAACTCCGCCGGGACGGGTCACGGCTGTTCGTGATCACGTGGCGTGGTCGAAGCCGGCGCCTGATTACGGTGGGTTGTTTGTGGCGGGTGGGGCCGGATAGACGGCACGGTCCATCGGAACGCGTCAACGCTCCGAACGGATCCACGTTCAGGGAAGTCGACCATGAACAACTCCAAGCCCGCCGCCGTGGGAGCTGGCTACCTGCTCGGGCGTTTGCACAAAGCCCAGTGGGCGCTGGCCCTCGCCGGTATGGCGGCCGGAAAGAGACTGAGTGCGAATCCCGGAGTCCTGGCAGGCCAGGCTGGAACGGACCGCACGCGCCCACCACCGGGTCATCGAGACCCTCGCACGGACCGGCCCCACCCTGCCCCTGCGCTTCGCCACCATCTACCGCGACGACCGGTGCAGCGAGGCCATGATCCACGCACGGCGGACCGAACTCGAGGCCGGCCTGCGGAGGGTGGCCCACCGCACCGAACGGGGCGTCAAGGCCTACCTGACCCGCGGGCCGGCCGTCACCCCGCCCGAGGCGGACCGGCCCCGGCCGGCCGGCGGCGACCAACGGCCCGGCACCGCCTACCTGCTGCGCCGCCGCGCCCAGCACGAGGGCCGCCAACGGGCCGCGACCCGCGCGCTGGACGAGGCCCGGCAGATCCACGCGGCCCTCGCGGCCACCGCCGCCGAGTCGGCGCTGCATCCGCTGCAGAGCCCGGAGACGACCGGGCGGGGCGAGCCGATGGTCCTCAACGGCGCCTACCTCGTCGACGACGCCCGGCTCAGAGACCTCGACCGGGAGCTCGTCACCCTCGCGCTGCACCACCCGGGGCTGCGCCTGGAGGTGACCGGGCCGTGGCCGCCGTACTCCTTCAGCGGCGTCGAGCCGGCGGGAGGCGAGCGGTCGTGAGCCCGGCCCCTGACGCCCGGTTCGGTGCGGCCCTGGAACGGATGGAGCACGTCGCGCTGGTCGACCTCCTGGACCGGCTCCTGGCCGGGGGAGTGGTCCTGGCGGGCGAGATTACCCTGTAGATCGCCGACGTCGACCCGGTCCGGATCAGCCTGCGGGCGCTGATCGCCTCGGTGCGCGCGGCGGTCGAACCCGTTGACCGGAGACCGCCGTGACCGAAGCCCGGCAGGCCGGCCAGCACGTCGCCCTGGACCCGGAGGGCGTCGGCCGGGACCTCACCTGCCTGGTGCTCACCGTCGTCGAACTCGTCCGTGAACTCATGGAACGCCAGGCCCTGCGGCGCATCGACGAGGGCGACCTCACCGAGGAGCAGATCGAGGCCGTCGGCGTGACGCTGATGGCGCTGGAGGACCGGATGGACGAGCTGCGCGACCACTTCGGCCTCGCGCCCGAGGACCTGAACATCGACCTCGGGCCGCTGGGGCCCCTGCTGGCCCCCGAGCCTTCCGACGCATCGACCGCCTCGACCGCAGCGACCGCATCACCCGACGCATCGACCGGGCATGGACTCGGCGGTTCGGGGCAGACGCCGGACGAGGCCCTGGGCCCGTACCGTTCGAATCCGCCAAGGAGGACGTTGTGAGTGCCGGAAAGAAGATCAAGCACACGGCCGAGACCGCCAAGGGCAAGGCGAAGGAGGCGACCGGAAAGGCCGTCGGCAACGAGAGTCTGGCCGCCAAGGGCAAGGCCGAGCAGGTCAAGGGCGACATGTCCCAGGCCGGCCAGAAGGTGAAGGACGCCTTCAAACACTGACCCTTCCCCGTCCGGCGTGCGCCTCCCGACCCCGAGCCGGGAGGCGCACGCCCGCGCCCGGCCGTCGGGCGCGGGCTCCGCCCGACCTGCGCGGATCCGGTAGAGGACCGGCCCGGCGGGTACACGCCCGGTGGGTCCTCCCGGACCGAGGAGGAGATGACGGAGATGACCAGGACCACGGTGACGAAGCGCCCCGCTCCGCAGCGGCCCAGGCCGCCGCTCGACCTGCGGACGCCGTCCGGCCGGCCGCTCCCGTACTGAATCCGGCCCGACTCCGGCACCGACTCCGCTCCGGTCCGATGACCGGGGCGGAGTCGGGTGCGCAGGGCGCGGTGCCGGCGGAGGACCACGGCCCTCCCGGCGGTGCTCCCGTCAGGACGCCGTGGGTTGGTTGGTGGCCCGGGCCGCCCGGCGTCCGAGGGCGGTGAGGCGGTGGACCGGCCCCCCGGGCCGGTGCCCGGCCGCGGCCCGGACCCCGGGCACACCGTGCTCGGGGGCGCCGCCGGCGGGCGGGAGCAGCCGCGCCGCCAGGGAGAGCAGGCGGTCGAGGTCCACCTCCGTGCCGAAGTGCGAGCGGACGGCCTCCACCAGCTGGTTCGGCGTGTCCGGGGACACCAGGTCGCAGGCCGTCGCGGCGACGTCGCCGGGCCGCCCGCGCAGCCGCCGGACGGCCCGTTCCAGGGCGAGCTCGTCCCGGCCGCAGAGCATCACGGCGCAGCCGCGGTCCGCGAGTTCGCCCGCGATCAGCAGTCCGAGGCCCCGCGAGGAGCCGGTCACCAGGGCCGTCCGTCCGGCCAGAACACTCGTGCCGCTCATCGGGCGCACCTTTCCTCGTCGGGAAGTCCGATGCCGCGGCGTGTGTCCGGGTACTCCGCCGGCAAACGCCGGTCTCCGGCCGGGCGCCCGTGCCCGCGGGCACGGTGGCCGGAGCCGGGTCAGGACGCCCGGCCGGCCCAGGCCAGCAGCCGCTCCCGGGGCCAGGCGGTCACCAGCCGCTCTGCTCCCAGCCCCAGCCGGGCCGCCCGGGCGTAGCCGGAGGTGTGCCAGTGCAGTTGGTCGGGGGCGTGGGCGTCGGTGTCGACCGCGAACAGGCAGCCGGCCTCCGCGGCCAGGCGCAGCAGGTCGTCGGGCGGGTCGCGGCGCTCCGGGCGGCAGTTGATCTCCACGGCCGTCCCGCTCTCGGCGCAGGCCGCGAACACGGCCGGGCGTCGAAGCGGGACGGCGGGCGGCCCCGTCCGGTGACGATCCGGCCGGTGCAGTGCCCGAGCACGTTCGTCCGGGGGTTACGGACGGCCGCCACCATCCGGGCGGTCATCGGCGCAGGGTCCGCGCGCAGCTTGGAGTGCACCGAGGCGACCACGAGATCGAGCCGGCCGAGCAGCTCCGGCTCCTGGTCGAGGGAGCCGTCCTCCAGGACGTCGCACTCGATCCCGGTCAGCAGTCGGAACGAGCCGTCCCCGGTGTCGCGGGCGGCGACCACGACGAGCTGGCGGCGCAGCCGCTCGGGGCTGAGCCCGTGGGCGACGGTCAGCCGGGGCGAGTGGTCGGTGAGCACCGCCCAGTCGTGGCCGAGCGCACGGGCGGCGTCCGCCATCTCCTCGATCGGGTGGCCGCCGTCGGACCAGTCGGAGTGCAGGTGGCAGTCGCCGCGGGCGGCGGCCGCCAGCTCCCATCCGGCCCGTGCCGCGGGCCCCGCCGCGGCCTCCAGGTGGGCGAGGTAGGCGGGGGTCCGGCCGGCCGAGGCCTCGGCGACCACCTCGGAGGTGACCGGCCCGACACCCGGCAGCAGTCGGGCCCGGGCGGCGTCCACCGGGCCGGGCGGCAGGGTGCGGACGGCCTCGGCGGCGGTGTGGAACGCCCGGACCCGGTAGGGGGAGGCGCCGGTCCACTCCAGCAGGAAGGCGATCCGCCGCAGGGCCTCCTCCGGGGCCGCGGCCGGTGGCCGGTGGGAGGTCACGGGCGCAGGTCCGGATCGGTGTCCGATGACGGGGTGTCCGCTCCCTTGCCGTTGCCGTTGCCGTTGTGCCGGCGCAGGTGGCGGACCGGCAGCAGCAGCCAGCAGAACGCGAACCAGCCCATGACGGCGCCGGTGATCCAGCCCGCGATCGCGGATCCGGTCGCGACCCGGAGCAGGAGCAGCAGGGCGGAGCCGATGGTGAGGGCCAGCAGCACCAGGCCGACGGCCACCAGCCGCGCCGTGGCGTCCACCAGCTCCGGCTTCAGCCGGCGCCCGGCGAAGATCCGGTGGTAGGCCACCGGGGCGGCCAGTGCCCCGGTGGCGAGGGCGCCCTGGACGACCGTGGCCACGTACAGCCCGCGGTCGAAGGCCCCGAGCTGGGTGAAGCGGGGCATGAAGACCACGCTCAGCAGGAAGCCGAAGAGGACCTGCGAACCCGTCTGGGCGACCCGGACCTCCTGCAGGAGGTCGCCCCACCGCCGGTCGGCGCGTTCCTCCGGTGACTCCCGGCGGCCCACCCGGGCCTTGGGGATGCGGCCCGCACGGCCGGTGTCCGGTGCCGTCGGCATCGTGATCGCCTCCGTCTCTCTCCCCTCGCGGCGCGTGTAGCCGCAGCCGGGCCGGGCAAACGCGCGGCATGGACGAGGAACAGGCGGTGTGCCCGGCCGCACCCGGGCCACCCCGTGAGCTCCCGGTCGTCCGCGCGGCCCCCGGCGGGTCGGTGCGTGGGGGAGCCGGGGCCGGCGGGGCCGCCTGGCGCTACGGCCGGGGCGGCACCACGCAGCCCCGGTCGGAGCCCGGGCCCGGCACGTCCCTGGCGCGGGCCCGACGGCCGCAGGGCGGCCTGCAGGTGGCCGTGGACCGCGACGGGCCGGTGCTGATCGTGAGCGTCGCCGGGGAGCTGGACCACGACACCGGGGACGGGCTGCGCTGCGCGCTCGCCGGCCTCGTGGACGACGGCGTCGAGCGGATCGTGGTCGACTTCGCCGAGCTGCGGTTCTGCGACTCCACCGGGCTCGGCATTCTTCTCCAGGCCCGCATCCGGACCGGGCCAGCCGGGCTGCGCCTGGAGCTCGCGGGCCTGAGCCCGACCGCGGCGCGGATGTTCGCCATCACCGGAGCCGACACCGTGCTGCCGATCCACCCCGATCTCGGGTCCGCGCTGAAGGCCCCGGACCGGTCGGGCGACGGTCCGGACCACCCGCTGCGGTTCGGACCACCCACTGACAGTGAGGATTGGCCATGGCATCGCCTGAGGTCCTGACTCGCCCACTGACTGACGCTTCGGTTGTCCTTTTTGGGAATCGTCGGTCTC
>NZ_JBFAZB010000024.1:74544-122960 GCF_040681575.1 Kitasatospora sp. NPDC051702 | reverse complement strand
GACCCGGCGCTGCTGGACCAGCTGCTGGCGATCCCGCAGGTGCACCTGGTGGTGGCGCGCGGCAGGGGCGGCGGGCGGCCCGCCCCGGGCCGCCCGCCGCCGCCACCCGGCCGCGTGACATCCTCGGGGCCATGACCACCGCACCCACCGCGCCGCCCAACACCGTCCGCAACCCGATCGGCGCCCACGTCCCGGTGGCCGCCCGCGGGCTCGCCGGGACGGGCCTGGCCTACGCGCGGCGGGTCGGCGCCGAGACGGTGCAGGTGTTCGTGGCCAACCCGCGCGGCTGGGCCACTCCCCCCGGCAACCCGGCCCAGGACGAGGAGTTCCGGGCCACCTGCGCCGAGCAGGGCGTCCCCGCCTGGGTGCACGCGCCCTACCTGATCAACTTCGGCTCGGACAACCCCGCCACCCGAGAACGCTCCGCCGACTCGCTGCGCCACTCCCTGCGCCGCGGGCACGCGATCGGCGCGCTCGGCGTCGTCCTGCACACCGGCTCGGCCGTCGGCACCGCGCCCGGCGGCGGCTCCCGCCGGGCCGAGGCGATGGCCCAGGTCCGGGCCGACGTGCGGCCGCTGCTGGACGAACTGGACGCCCTCGGCGAGGACGCCCCCTGGCTGCTGCTGGAGCCGACCGCCGGCCAGGGCAACTCGCTCTGCTCCCGGCTGGAGCAGCTCGCCGAGTACGTCGAGGCGCTGGACGGCCACCCCAGGGTCGGCGTCTGCCTGGACACCTGCCACGCCTTCGCCGCCGGCCACGACCTCGCGGAGCCCGGCGGCGTCACGGCCGCGCTCGACGCGCTGGCCGCCGCGGCCGGCCCGGGCCGGCTGCGGCTCATCCACGCCAACGACTCCGAGGACGTCGTCGGCGCCCGCAAGGACCGGCACGCCAACATCGGCGCCGGGATGATCGGCGCGGAGCCGTTCCGCGAGCTGTTCGAGCACCCGGAGACGGCGGGCGTCCCGCTGGTCGTGGAGACCCCGGACCGCAAGCACGGCGGGGACGGCACCGGGCACGCGGCCGACATCGCCGTGCTCAAGGAGCTGCGCGACCGGGCCGCCGTCCACGTCTGACCCACCCGGGCTGCCGGGCGCCGCCACCGGTGCGAGGCTGGAGCGCGTACCGCCTCCGGCCCTGTGGGGGACTTCCCATGAGTGAGCGTTGCCAGCGAGACGTCCGACGGTGCGCGCGGGCGCAGGCCCCGGCCGTACCGGGCCGACCGGGCACCGGGGAGCGCCGATGAGCCCGGCCGGGCGGCTCGCCGCCCTGCCGTGCGGGCGCCGGGGCAAGTGGGTGGTGCTCGGCCTGTGGCTGGTGCTGCTGATCGCCACCGGCCCGCTCGCCGGGAAGCTGATGGGCGCCGAGGACAACCAGGCCTCCAGCTGGCTGCCCGGCGACGCCGAGTCCACCCGGGTGCTCACCGAACAGCGGGCCTTCCAGCCGGTGGACACCGCGCAGGCGGTGGTGGTGTACCAGCGGCCGGGCGGCATCACCCCGGCCGACCGGGCCGAGGCCGCCCGCGACGCCACGGCCTTCGCCTCCGCCCCGCACGTGGTCGGGCCGGTGGTCGGCCCGGTGGTGTCGGCCGACGGCCAGGCCATGCAGACCATCGTGCCGGTCGACATCGGCACCAACGGCTGGAACGACCTCAAGCCCGCCGTCGACAGCATGCGCAGCACGGCCGCCGACGGCAGCAACGGCATGACCACCCACGTGACCGGCCCCGCCGGGGTCGGCGCCGACCAGGCCGAGGCCTTCGCGGGCATCGACGGCACCCTGCTCGCCGCCACCGTCAGCGTGGTGATCGTCCTGCTGCTGCTCACCTACCGCAGCCCGGTGCTGTGGGCGCTGCCGCTGGTCTCCGCCGCCGGCGCGCTGATCGTCTCCCAGGCGATCATCTACCTGCTCGCCGAACACACCGGACTGACCGTCAACGCGCAGAGCGCCGGCATCCTGATCGTGCTGGTCCTCGGCGCCGGGACGGACTACGCGCTGCTGCTCACCGCCCGCTACCGCGAGGAGCTGCGCCGGCACGAGGACCGGCACGAGGCGATGGCCTTCGCCCTGCACCGGGCCGGGCCCGCCATCCTCGCCTCCTCGGCGACGGTGGTCGCCTCGATGCTCTGCCTGCTGATCGCCGAGATGAACTCCACCAGCGGCCTCGGACCGGTCTGCGCGATCGGCGTGCTCGTCGCCCTGGTCGCCATGCTGACCCTGCTGCCGGCCCTGCTGGTGATCGCCGGACGGTGGGTGTTCTGGCCGGTCAAGCCCGACTTCGACACCCCGGAACCGACCAGGACCGGCCGCTGGGCGCACATCGGGGCGTGGATCGGCCGCCGGCCGCGCACCGTCTGGATCGGCACCGCCCTGGCCCTCGCGGCCTGCTGCATCGGGCTGGTCTCGCTCAACGCGACCGGGCTCAGCACGGCCGGGAGCTTCACCGGCACACCGGACTCGGTGGTCGGCCAGCAGGTGCTGGAACAGCACTTCCCCGGCGGGACGGGTGCGCCGCTGACGATCATCTCGACCGAGGCCGGGGCCCCGGCCGTCCGGGCCGCCGCCGGAGCGACCGCCGGCGTGGCGGCCACCTCACCGCCGGTCGCCCACGAGGGGCAGGCGCTGTTCCAGGCCACGCTCACCGACCCGCCGGACAGCCAGGCCGCCAAGGACACCGTCGACCGGGTGCGGGCCTCCGTCCACGCCGTCCCGGGCGCGGACGCCAAGGTCGGCGGCAGCACGGCGGTCATCCTGGACGCCGGGCGCGCCGCCGCCGCCGACAACCGGGCGATCATCCCGCTGGTGCTCGGGGTGGTGCTGGTCATCCTGACCATCCTGCTCCGGGCGCTCACCGGGCCGCTGGTGCTGATCGCCACCGTGGTGCTGTCCTTCGCCGCGACGCTCGGGATCAGCGCCTTCTTCTTCGAGCACGTCTTCCACTTCGAGGGCCAGGACAACGCGTTCCCGCTGTTCGTGTTCGTCTTCCTCGTCGCCCTGGGGATCGACTACAACATCTTCCTGATGACGCGCGTCCGGGAGGAGGCCGTCCACCACGGCACCCGGCAGGGGGCGCTGACCGGCCTGTCCGCCACCGGTGGGGTGATCACCTCGGCCGGCCTGATCCTGGCCAGCACCTTCGCCGTGCTCGGCACGCTGCCGGTGGTGGGCTTCGCCGAGATCGGGTTCGCGGTGGCGCTGGGCGTCCTGATCGACACCCTGGTGGTGCGGTCGGTGCTGGTCACCGCGCTCACCATGGACATCGACCGGCACATGTGGTGGCCCAGCCGGCTCTCCCGGACGACGGGGCCGGGCGAGCGCGTCCCGGTCGAACAGGTGTGAGCCGGAACGCCGCGGCGGCCCGGCGGGGGTGACCGGAGGACCCCGCGGGAGGACGGCGGCGGCCCGGCGGGGGTAGCCGGAGCGGCGCCCCCGCCGGACAGGCGTGAGCCCGGGGACCGCGCGGCGGTCCCCGGGCTCAGCCGATCACGAGCGGTCAGCCGCCGATCTCGAACTCGTCCTCGTGCTGGTGGGCGTTGAGCCAGTTGGCGTGCGGGCCGAACAGGCCGACACCAGCCGAACCCGACTCCAGGCTGGCCGAGCTCGACGAGCCGGACGCGTGGTGACCGCCCGCCACGGCCGCGGTCGGCACCGCGACGACGGCGCCGACGACCGCCGTGACCACGGCGAGCTTGCGGATGTTCCCACGAAGCGACATCTGATGTCCTCTTGGTTGGTGTCTGGTCCTCGCCCCGGGCCCCCGACCGACCGGTGGACCGTTCGACGGCGCGGGCGGACGCCCCCACGGGGAGGCGCCGCGCCAAGGTTTGCACACGAATCCGCACATTCCGCACGGAACCGCAACCGGACTGGGGCATCCGGGTGATGACGCCCCTCCCCCGAGTGAACGCCTTCGGACACCCGGGCGCAGCGCGGCCGAGGCGGTCGGCCGGCCCGGGGCGCTCCCGCCGTCCGCACGGTCACGAGGGAACCGGTCCCGGGTCGCGGCGGCGTCCGCCGACGCCTCGCGCCGATCCCGCCGCCCCCACCGCTCGCGTCGATCCCACCGCTCGCACCGGTCGCGTCGATCCCACCGCTCGCGCCGATCCCACGGCTTCCACCGCTCGCGCCGCGGTCGGCGCGCGCTCGGCCGCGCGGCCGTCTCCCGTGCCGTAAGCCCCAATTGTCCCGGTCCGCACCGGAGGTCACCAGGAATTTCCCGTCCCGGGTCTACCCGCGTAGCCAAAGGGCCGACACACTAGCGCACGCAACTCACCAGTTTTTACTATCTGATGACGGAGCGTTCGCCATGGCCCCCTCCATATCCATCCGCCGGTTCCTGACCACGGCCCCCGCCGTCGCCGCGCTCACCGCCGCCACCGTGCTCACCGCGGTCGCCCCCGCCCAGGCCGCGCTGCCCACCCCGATATCCGCCGCCACCGCCCGCAGTTACCTCGCCGGGATGCCCGCCACCGCCGAGACCCACGGCGACAGCTACGACCGGACGCTGTTCCCGGCCTGGATCACCATCAGCGGCACCTGCGACACCCGCGAGTGGATCGTCAAGCGCGACGGCAGCAACGTCACCACCGACACCTCCTGCAAGGCCACCGGCGGCAGTTGGTCCTCCGTCTACGACAACGCCACCACCACCAACCCGTCGTCCTTCGACGTCGACCACCTGGTGCCGCTGGCGGAGGCCTGGGCCTCCGGGGCGTGGGCCTGGACCACCGCCCAGCGCCAGGCGTTCGCCAACGACGTCAGCCGGCCGCAGCTCCTCCTGGTCTCCGCGAGCAGCAACCGTTCCAAGGGCGACCGCGACCCCGCCGAGTGGCTGCCCCAGGCCTCGTACCAGTGCACGTACGCCCGGGCCTGGGTGCAGGTCAAGCAGTACTACAACCTCACCGTGGACAGCGCCGAGAAGACCGCGCTGACCGGCATCCTCAACAACTGCTGACGCCCCACCCGCACTTCCGGCCCGGCGCGGACCCCCGCACCGGGCCGGTGGCACGTCCCGGACCGCCGCGCGTCCCACGCCGCCGTCCCGGGACGCTCCGGGGACCGTCCCGGGACGGCGAACCGTGGTGGCCGGGGCCCTGCCGCTCCTAGCGTGGCGAGCGAAGGGTCCGCCGAGGGGGCGGACCGCACGAACCCCGAGGAGAACCGTGGTGATCCGTACCCTGGCCAAGCGCGCCGCCGTGGTGGCGGCGGCCTCCGCCGTCACCGTGACGATGCTGGCCGGCACCGCGAGCGCCAACACGCAGGTCGGCTACGTCGGTGACCACCAGGCCAACAACTGGACGGCGGTGTGGTGCGTCCAGCACGACATCAACCACTTCGCCCAGAACAGCTGGTACCCGCACATCGACGAGGACGGCTACTGGGGCCCCAAGACCAAGAACGCGGTGGTCTGGTTCCAGGGCCGGCTGATCAGCGGCGCCAAGTACGCCGACGGCATCGTGGGCCCGCGCACCGGGGACCTCCTGCTCGGCTACGGCGACGAGGACCAGGACGCCAAGTGCCGCGCCGCGCTGCCCACTTCCTCCTGACCGGAGCACGACGCGACGGCTGAGCCCGCTCCGCCCCGCCCCACCCGGGGCAGCGGCGCGGCCGATGCCGCCGCCCACGCACGCCGGTCGGCCGGGCGGCTCCCGGCCGACCGGCCCCCCGCACCGGACCCGCCGCCCCCGCGCCACCGACCGGCCGGGGGCGGCGGCCTTCCCGCCCAACTCCCGACAGCCAGGAAACAGGTACCACCCGATGACCCAGGACACCGCCCCGTCCCTCCCCGGCCGCCGTTCCGTCCTGGCCGGCGCGCTCGCGCTCGGCACCGGCGCCCTGCTCGGCACCACCCTGCCCGCCACGGCGGCCCAGGCCGCCACCGCCCGGCAGACCGCCACCGGACCGACGATCGCCGACACCGGCACGTGGGGCGCCCGCCCGTCCAGCAGCCCGATCAACGTGCTGGCCGGCGCGCCCGACAAGGTGATCGTGCACCACACCGCGACCGCCAACACCACGGACTACTCGCAGGCCGCCGCGTTCTCCCTGGCCCGCTCCATGCAGACCTACCAGATGGACAGCGAGGGCTGGATCGACACCGGCCAGCACTTCACCGTCAGCCGCGGCGGCTACGTCGTCGAGGGCCGCCACAACAGCCTCTCCACGCTGCGCAGCGGCACCCAGCACGTGGAGTCGGCGCACTGCACGTCGCAGAACACGGTGGCCATCGGCATCGAGAACGAGGGCACCTACAGCACCGTCGACCCGCGCAGCGAGCAGTACACCGCGCTCGTCGGCCTGATCACCTACATCTGCCAGCAGTACGGGCTGCGCGCCTACCAGGTCTACGGCCACCGGGACTTCAACAACACCGAGTGCCCGGGCGACCGCCTCTACGCGCTCATCCCGCAGATCCGCCGCGACGTGGCCGCGCGGATCGGCGGGGACCCGACCGGACCGGTGTGGCCGATGCTCTCCAACGGCGCCTCCGGGGAGAAGGTCAAGACCCTCCAGTACCTGCTGGTGCAGCACGGCGCGACCCTGACGGTGGACGGCTCCTACGGCCCCGCCACGCAGGCCGCCGTCACCGCCTTCCAGAACACCACGCACGCCGCCGCCGACGGCGTCGCCGGCAACCAGACGTGGAGCCAGGCCGTCTCCCCGCTCACCCGCGGCGCCTCCGGCAGCGCGGTGACCGCCGTGCAGAGCCAGCTCGTCGCGCACGGCGTCGCGCTGACGGTCGACGGCTCCTTCGGGCCGGGCACCCAGGCCGGCGTGGTGACCTTCCAGAAGTCGGCGGGCCTGCCCGCGGACGGCGTGGTGGACGCCCGCACCTGGAGCCGGCTGCTCGCCTGACACCCCGCTCCCCTCACCGTTCCCCCGCCCCGCACGGACTCCGACGCCGTGCGGGGCGGGCCGCGTCGGCGCCCGAACCGGCCTGGTCAGCAGCTGTCTCCACCGAACCGGCCGGGGTGTCTCCACCCGCAGGTGGGACGTCCCAGGGACGCCGTGAAGCCTGGTGGGACGCCCCGGCGGCACGGAGAGTTGGCGGCACCGCCTGATCACCCGACAGGCACCCGGAGGGGATGACCGTGATACGAATCTCGGCCGCGCGCGGAGCCGCCGCAGCCACCCTGGCCTTCGTCACCCTGGCCCTGCTGCCCGCCCAGGCACAGGCGCAGGACTCGACCACCTGGGTCCAGCGCAACCTGGCCGGCATCGGCTACCTGCCCGCCAGCGGCGTCGACGGCACCTACGGCCCGAACACCAAGGCCGCGGTGCGCAGCTTCCAGCACGACAACGGGCTCGACGAGGACGGCGTCTACGGCGCGCGCACCGAACTCGCCCTGCACAACAAGGTCGCCGAGGTCCAGCGGGCCGTCGGCACGAGCGCCGACGGCGCCTACGGCCAGGGGACGGCCGGCGCCGTCACCAGCTGGCAGGGCGGCCACAGCCTGGACGCCGACGGCGTCGCCGGACCGGCCACCATGAACGCGCTGCACGTCGCCCGGACGGTGCAGATCACCGCCCAGTGGAAGTTCGGCAGCCACGGCTGGAGCGTCAACGGCCAGTTCGGCTGCCTGGACCAGATCTACGTCCACGAGAGCGGCTGGAAGGTCTACGCGACCAACCCGTCCTCCGGTGCGTACGGCATCCCGCAGGCGCTGCCGGGCACCAAGATGGCCTCCGCCGGCTCCGACTGGCAGACCAACCCGGCCACCCAGCTGGCCTGGGGCCTGGACTACATCAAGAGCCGCTACGGCGACCCGTGCTCGGCGTGGAGCTTCTGGCAGTCCCACAACTGGTACTGACCGGACGGGCACGACGCCCGCACCCTCCTGCGCCTCCCGCACCTCCCGCACCTCCCGCACGTCCCGCAGCTCCCCGGGCCCGCCCGGGGAGCTCCCGGCCGCAACCGGACCGGCACCGCCCACGGAACACTCCCCGAGGAGACCGATGTGAACAGCACTCCCCTCGACCGCCGCTCGCTGCTGCGCTACGGCACCGGCGCGGTGGCCGCAGCCGGAATCGCGGCGCTCACCGACGTGGCCCTCGCCCGCCCCGCGGCCGCCTACGGGTGGTCCGGCAACCTCGGCCAGGGCTCGTCCGGCGCCGCCGTGACCGAACTCCAGATCCGCGTGGCGGGCTGGGCGGCGGACTCCGCCTCCCAGACCTACGTGGCCGTGGACGGCTCCTTCGGGCCCGGCACGGCCGCCGCCGTGCGCCGCTTCCAGGCCGCGTACGGGCTGAGCGCCGACGGCGTGGCCGGCCCGCAGACCTTCGGGGCGCTGAACGCGCTCGAGAAGTCGGACGGCTCGACCGCCCACTTCAACTGGTCGGAGTTCACCAGCCACGACGGCGCGGGCTTCGGCGGCGGAAACGTCGGCTCCGACGAGGTGCGGGAGAACGTCCGACGCACCATGTACAAGCTGGAGGCGCTGCGGAAGAAGGCCGGCGACCGGTCGATCACCGTCAACTCCGGATTCCGCAGCACCTCGTACAACGCCCAGGTCGGCGGCGCGGCCAACTCGATGCACACCTACGGCGTCGCCGCGGACATCGCCGTGTCGGGCCTCTCCACGCTCGCCGTCTACCGGATCGCCGAGACCTGCGGCTTCTCCGGCCTCGAGACGTACACCGTCTCGTGGCAGCACGTGGACAGCCGTGTCGAGCACGGCTCCTACGGGTCGGGCTCCTGGTGGTGGCAGGACGGCGTCGCCTGACGCCCCGGCCCCTGCCCTGCCCCGCGCGGGGCGTGCGACGCGAGCGGCCCGTGGGCCCCGACCCCTCGCAGGGGGTCGGGGCCCACGGGCTTCGCGCGTGCGGCGCTCGCGGCGCCTGCGGCGCCTCGGGTGCGTGCGGCGCGGCCGCGCGGCGGTCAGGCCCCGCGGCGGAACACCCGCCTGCCGGTGACGGCCAGTGCCACCCCCGCCGCGACCGTCAGGCCGAGCGGGACGGGCGTCCGCAGCAGGTACCCCAGCCGGCCGTCAGTGCGCGCTGCCCACACACTGCCGCCGGCTCCGACCGCCGCGGACCCGGCCGCCGCCCTGCCCTCGGCCGCACCGCCGGCCGCTCCGCCGCCCGCTCCGCCGTCCGGCTCCCCGTGAGCCGTGCGGCAGGCCTCCGCCCTGTTCCAGAGGTCGAGCAGACGCCCCGTGTCGCCCGCGCAGACGCCGGCGATGCTCTCCACGGCGTCCCGCGGCGGGAACTGCTTGCCGTTCACCCACCGCTCCCACGAGGACTTCGCGTAGTGCGTGCGTTCGCTGATCCCCGCGTACGTCAGGCCTGACCTGGCCTTCAGCAGCTGGAGTTCCCTGGTGAGCTCCCCGGCCGGGGCCGGAGTCGTGTTCTCGGCTGCCTGTCGGCTGCCCATGCTGTGTCCCCCGCTTCGTTCTGACGTGATCCGAGGTGATCGGTGTGGTGTCGTGAGGCCGTCGTCCCCGTCCTTCCGTCGGCGGCCCCTGCTCATCAGAGTGCTCTCCCCGGCTCCGGTGTTACCGGCAGGTTCAACTTTGCGACATCGGCAGGGCAGATTCGAGCCGCCGTCCGGCGCCCCACCCGTCTCCGGGACGTCTCACCGCCCCGAGCTGCGACTTGAGACGCCGACCCGGATCAAGTTGAGACACCACCGGCATACGGAGGGTGACGCTCCGTCCCCGGATCGACCGGACACGACCGGGTTCGACCGGGATCGAGCGGTCTCGACCGAGCTCCACCGGGAGGGATCGAAGACGGTCCGAATACCTCCGCTTTACGAAGTAGCCTGAAAGGCGATCAGTTTTTCCGCGCCCCGCGCCGACACGTCCCACGAGGTAATCACGCCATGAGCAAGGGCTGGCAGCCGTTCCCTGACGATCTCTCGGACGAATCCCGGGCACTGGCCGAAGAGCTCCGCGCGGTCAAGGACGCGCACCGGCTGTCCTTCGCCGACCTCGGGCGCAGGACCGGCCTCAGCAAGGCCTCCTGGGAGCGGTGGACGAACGGGAAGCGCCTCATCGGCGAGCAGGCCCTGGACGCGCTGATCGCCGCGGTGGAGTGCGACGGCGACCGGCTGCACGCGCTGCTGCGCCGGGCCGAGGCCGCCCGGCAGCCGGGGTCCGCCGATCCCGGGGAGTCCGGCGCGGCGGCCGACGGGCGGTCCGACGGGCGGTCCGTCGGGCAGTCCGACGGGCCATCCGCCGCGGAGCCGGTAGCCGAAGCCGTGCCGGCCGTGGCGGCCGTGGTCGCCCCGCCGGTGGTCGCCCGCCGGTGGCGGCCCGCCGCCCTGCTGGGCCTCGCGGTCGCCGCCGTGCTCGCCCTCCTCGCCGTCCTCTCCCCCGGCGACCGGGGCGACCGGCAGGACCGGGCGGCCCCGCCGCCACCGGCGACCGCCACGGACACCGGACCGGCACCCCTGTGCCAGGGCACGGGGTGCGAGGGCAAGGACCCGCACGCCATGGGGTGCGACGCCGACGAGCGCACCGTGATGACCGGCAACGTGGGCAAGGTGATCCTCTACGTCCACTACAGCCACCGCTGCCGCGCCGCCTGGGCCGGGATCACCGACGGCGGCCCGGGCGACAGCGCCACCATCACCACCGGCACCGGCCTGCACGAGACCGCCCTCATCCACTGGGGCTACGACAACTACTCGGCCATGGTCGACGCGAGCCCCGCCGACACCACCCTGCGCGTGTGCGGCACCCAGCAGAACGGCAGCGCCTGCACCGAGACCGTCAGCGACCCGGCCACCCGGGCCGCCGTCCTGACGCGGTCCGCCGACCCGGAGGCCGCACCCACCGGCCGGTGACCCCGGGCGTCCCCGGGAAGCCGTCCCCGTCCCAAGGGACGCCCGGACGTCCGGCGCCGGGTCCGCCCTCCGGCCGCCCGCCCGCCGTCGGGACCTGCGGCCACGGCGCTCCCACCACCCGCTGACGACCCGTCGGTCGGCAGGTGGTCCGCACACCCGCCCCGGGCCGTTCCCGCTCCCCGGGGCCGGCGAGCGCCTCCTGACCCGAACGGGTCCGGTCGGCGGGCGGGCCGACGGGACGGGTCCTAGGTTGCGGTGTGTGGGGGTTACCTGAGCGAGAGGTGTCGACTGGCATGGCTGGCAAGTTCGAGCTGTACACGGACGAGAGCGGGATGCACCGGTTCCGGCTCAAGGCGAGCAACGGGACCATCGTGGTCACCGGCGACCCGCAGGAGAGCAAGGACGACTGCCTCAGGAGCATCGAGTCGATCCGCAAGCTCGCCCCGTACGCGGAGCTCAAGGAGTCCGCCGGGTCCCTCTGACGCGGTGCGGCACGGGAACGCGGGTCGGCGGTGCAAATCGCCGACCCGCGTTCGCTTGTTCGACAGATCCCTTTGGCCGGGTGCACGCCGGACGCGGACAGAACGATGGCATGCGCGTCGTCATCGTCACCGAATCCTTTCCGCCCGAGGTCAACGGAGTCGCCCACAGCGTGCTGCGGACGGCCGAGCACCTGGCCCGCCGGGGCCACCAGCCCCTCGTCGTCACCCCCGCCCCCGCGCGCGGTGCCGAGTGCCCGCCGCACACCTTCGGCGGCGCCGGGGAGGTGGAGCTGCCGGTGGTCCGCATCCCGTCGGTGCCCCTGCCCGGGTACCCGCAGGTGCGGATCGCGCTGCCGAGCCGGCACCTGGCGGCAGCCGTCGCCGGACACCGGCCCGACATCGTGCACCTGGCCAGCCCGTTCGTGCTCGGCGCCCGCGGGATGCAGGTCGCGACCCGGCTCGGCGTGCCCGCCGTCGCCGTCTACCAGACCGACCTCGCCGGGTACGCGCACGCCTACCGGGCCGGGCGGGGCCTCGGGGAGGCCGCCGCCTGGCGGCGGATCCGCGCCGTCCACCGGGCGGCCGCCCGGACCCTGGCGCCCTCCACCCCCGCCGCGCAGGACCTCACCGCGCACGGCGTGCCCCGGGTGCAGCTGTGGCCGCGCGGAGTCGACTCGGCGCGCTTCCACCCCCGCCACCGGGACGAGGCGCTGCACCGGGCGCTCGCCCCGGGCGGCGAGGTGCTCGTCGGGTACGTCGGGCGACTGGCCCCCGAGAAGCGGGTCGACCTGCTGACCGCCGCCTCCGCACTGCCGGGCGTGCGGGTGGTGGTGATCGGGGACGGACCGTCCGCGCCCGGGCTGCGGGCCTCGATGCCGGGCGCGGTCTTCCTCGGCCGCCGCACGGGTGAGGAACTCGCCCGCTGCTTCGCGACCCTGGACGTGTTCGTGCACACCGGCCCGCTGGAGACCTTCTGCCAGACCATCCAGGAGGCGATGGCCAGCGGGGTACCCGTGGTCGGCCCCGCCGCCGGCGGCCCGCTGGACCTGGTCGCACACCACCGGACCGGCCTGCTGGTGCCGCCGCGGGACGGCGCCGCCGTCGCCCGGGCCGTCGCCGAACTGGCCGCCGACCCCTCCAGACGGGCCGCCTACGGGCGGGCCGGGCGGGCCGAGGTCACCGCTCGGACCTGGGAGGCCGTCGGCGACCTGCTGCTGCGGCACTACGCGGAGGTGCTCGCCGAGCACCACGGCGTGCCGCTGCCCCCGGTCGTGGACTCCCCGGCGGCGACCGCGCCGGCCGTGCTCGCGGAGGAGCTGCCGGCATGACCACCCCGTTCGACCCGACCGGCGAGGGCGGCCCGGGCGGCCGCGAGGCGCTGACCATCGTGCGGCTCGCCAACTTCGTCACCCCGGTCTCCGGCGGGCTGCGCACCGCGCTGCGCCACCTCGGCGCCGGCTACCTGGCCGCCGGACACCGGCCGGTGCTCGTCGTGCCCGGCGAACGGCGCCACGAGCAGCAGACCGAGCAGGGCCTCGTCGTCACCCTGCCCGGACCGGTCCTGCCGGCCAGCGGCGGCTACCGGGTGCTCACCGACCGACGCGCCGTCGCCGCCGAACTCACCCGGCTGAAGCCCGACCGGCTGGAGGTCTCCGACCGCACCACGCTGCGCTGGACCGGCGACTGGGCACGCCGGCACGGCGTCCGCTCGGTGATGGTCTCGCACGAGAGCGCCGCCGGCGTCCTGCGCACGTGGGGGCTGCCCCGGCCGCTCGCCGACATCGCCGCGGACCGGCTCAACGCGGCCACCGCACGCGCCTACGACGCGGTGCTGTGCACCACCGGGTGGGCGGCCGCCGAGTTCCGCCGGATCGGCGTGCCCAACCTGGTCCGCGCCCCGCTCGGCGTGGACCTGACGGCACTGCAGCCCCTGCCACCGGCCGCCCGCGCGGCCGAGCGGGCCCGCTACGCCGAACCGGACCAGCCGCTGCTGGTGCTCTGCTCCCGGCTCTCCGCCGAGAAGCGGCCCGAGCGGGCGGTCGAGGCCCTCGCCGCGCTCCGGGCCCGCCGGGTGCCCGCCGTCCTGGCCGTGGCCGGCGCCGGACCGTTGCGCGAGCGCCTGGTCGGCCGGGCCGACCGGCTGCGGTTGCCGGTGCGCTTCCTCGGGCACCTCGACCGACAGGAGGCGCTGGCCCGGCTGCTGGGCTGCGCGGACGTGGTGCTCGCACCCGGCCCGGTGGAGACCTTCGGGCTGGCGGCGATGGAGGCCCTGGCCTGCGGCACTCCGGTGGTGGTCAGCCGTTCCTCCGCGCTGCCCGCGCTGGTCGGCCGGGCCGGGGTGGCGGCCGCGGACACCGGCGCCGGCTTCGCCTCGGCGGTGCGCGAGGTGCTGGCCCGTCCGGAGGAGGCGCGGCGGTCCGCGGCCCGGGCGCAGGCCGAACGGTACGGCTGGCCGGCGGCGGTGGAGGCCTTCCTGGCGGCCCACGGGGTACCGGGCCGCGGCGTGGCGGAGGAGGGGCGGGATGGACGTGCTCGGCACCGGGCCTGACCGGGCTCCGGGCAGCCGGGCGGTGGACAGGCCCGTGGCGGACGGCCCGGCCGTGGACGGGGGGCGATCGGCTGCCGGTCGGCCGGTGGTCCGGTTCGTCGCGCTCGGGGACTCGTTGACGGAGGGTGTCGGGGACCCGGTCGCCGGGGGCTGGCGCGGCTGGGCCGCCGTCCTGGCGCGGTCCCTGGCACCCGAGGGCCAGGACGTCGATTTCACCAACCTGGCGGCCAGCGGGGCGCTCACCGCGGACCTGACGACCCGCCAACTGCCCGCCGCGCTCGCGCTGCGCCCGGCGGTCGCGGCCGTGGTGGTCGGCGGCAACGACACGCTGCGGGCGGGCTTCGACATCCGCCGCACCGCCCTGGAGCTGGACTCCACGCTGGGCGAGCTCTCCGCCCACGGCGCCGTCCTGCTCACCGCCTGCCTGCCCGACCCGGGCACCCTGCTCCGGCTGCCCGCGCCGCTCGCCCGACCACTGGCGCGGCGGATGCAGGCCGTCAACACCGTGGTGCACGCCCTGTCCGCGCGTCACCGGGCGGTCCACCTGCACCTCGCCGACCTGCCCTGGTGCGCTCGGCGCCACCTGCTGAGCGCCGACCGGCTGCACCCCAGCGCCGAGGGCCACCACCTCATCGCCCACCGCTTCCACGCCCGGCTGGCCTCCCTCGGACGCCCGCTCGGGCCCCCGCCCGCCACCGCTCCCGCCGAACCTCCGCCCGGCCGTGCCGCGGACCTCTGGTGGATGGCCACCCGGGGCACCCGCTGGGTCGCCGCCCGCAGCGCCGACCTCCTGCCGGGTCTGCTCGCCCTCGCCGCCGTCGAGGGCGCCGCCCGGCTGCGGGGCACGAGCGGACGGCACGACGAGCAGATGGCCCGGGCGACCGCCCAGGCGCTGGCCTCCCTGGGGTGACGCCCGGGGGCTCCGGCGGCCTCACCGGTCCGACGGCCCCGGACGGACCCGCGGTCGTGTGGACGGGTGGCTCTCGTGGATCGGGCGGATCGGGCCGGCCGCGCCGGACACTGACGAGTGATCAGCAGGGGTGTGGGGCGGGAACCGCGCGGGTACCGGTGGGAGTCGTCGCAAGGACACGGCGGTACGGATCGGGCGAGGCGGAGGGAGCGCTGGTGGAGGCGTCACCGGGGAGCGCGCGGGAGTTGCTGGCAGCGGCGGGAGTACTGTTCCCGGACGACCAGGGGCGGGTGCTGGTGGTGCGCCTGCCCTACGACCGGAGGCACCCGGTGGCGATCCCGGGCGGCGGGTGGGAGCCGCAGGACCGTTCGCCGCGGGAGACCGCGGTGCGCGAGGTGGTGGAGGAACTGGGCTTCACCCCCCGGCTCGGGCCCCTGGCCTGCGTGGACTGGACGCTCGACGACTCCCGGCCCCCGATCGCGGCCTACCTGTACTGGGCGGATCCCCTCACCCCCGAACAGGCCGCGGCCTTCACGCCGGATGCGGCGGAGGTCGGCGGCTGGGCCTGGCTGGCCCCGGAGCAGGTGGTCCACGCACTGCCGCCGCGGCTGTCCCGGCGGGTGACGGCCTGCCTGCGGGTGCGCCGGTCGGCCGGTCCGCTGGAGCTGGAGGACAGCAGGCCGGTCGGGCACACCCTCGACCACCTGCCGGCGGACGAACCGCCGCCCGCCTACACCGGGCTCGCCGCGGCGCCCGCACTGGCGGCGCCGCCGGGGCCGTCCCAGTCGTCCCAGCCGTCCCTGTCGTCCCAGCCGCCGATGGACCGGGACACCTACATCGCCACCCGTCCGCGGATCCGGGCCAAGGCGCGGGCGCTGTTCACCGACGGCTCCGGCCGGGTGCTGCTGGTCCGCCTGCGGCCGTGGGACGGACCGCGGGGCCGGGAGGAGTACTGGACGCTGCCCGGCGGCGGGGTCGAGGCCGCCCGGGAGATGCCGCGGGCCGCGGCGCGGCGCGAGATCCTCGAGGAGCTGGGCTGGGAGGTCGAGCCGGGCCGGCTGCTGGCGGTCGACTGGCAACCGGGGGCGGCCGCCGACGCCCTGGCCGGCCCGGCGAGCGGGCGGGACACCGCCGTACTGGTGTACGTGTTCGACGGCGGCGTGGTGACGGAGCGGATGCTCGACTCGATCGCGTTGCAGGAGGAGGAGCTGGTGGAGTGGCGGCTCTGCGACCCGGCTGAGGCGAGGGCCCTGCTGAACGAGCACTCCTGGGCCCGTACGGCCGCCTCGCTCGCGGCCAGGGAACGGGCGGGCGGGCCCGTCGAGCTGGTCCGCGGGCAGCCGACCGGGTAGTCGGGCCGCCCCGGGGGCTCACGGGTTCCGGTTCGGATCCCCCGAGTCCGGGGCCCGGGGCCCCCGGATTCCGGTCCGGCGGGCACGTCGACGGCGGAGCTGTGGGCACGGGCGGACAGGCGCCGGGCCGGTGGGCCACACTGGGGGCATGCAGAACGCGATCACGGAGGTGCTGGCCGGCCGCCGGGTGGAGTCGGTCAGCGGCGGCGTCCGACTGGACCTCGCCTTCGACGGGCGGGTGTCCGTCCGGGTGGCGCACGAGTTCCGCTTCGCGGCGCCGTCCTTCGCCGCCCCCGCGGAGGTCGAGCACTTCTTCCCGGCGCTGACCTTCCGCCCGACCCCACCCCTGCTGGCGCTCGTCGGGCGGACCGTCGAGAGCGCCGCGATCACGCTGGCCGGCGGGCTGGAACTGGGCTTCGCGGAGGGCGGCGCGCTGTCCGTCCCGCCGCACGCGCGGCTCGCGCCGTGGAGCGTGGTGACCGCCGACGGCTCGGTGTGCGCGGGGCTGCCGGGCGGCGAGGTCAGCTGGACCGCGCCCGGCGGGGCCTGAGCCGCCGCCGGGCGTCGCCGGGACCGGACCGGTCCCGGCCGGGACCGGGTGGTCCTGTTCCCGTCCGGGCGATCCGGTCGCCGTCCCGAGGCCCGGTCGGCGTCCGGACGATCCGGTGGGCGTCCGGACGATCCGGTGGGCGTCCGGACGATCCGGTGGGCGGTCGTCAGACCTCCAGATCGGCCTCGACCTTGGTGAGCTGGTGGCGGGCCATCGCGAGGTTGGCGCGCCCCTTGTCCAGGGCGAGGTAGAGGAAGAGGCCCTTGCCGGTACGTCCGGTGAGCGGGCGGATCAGGTGGTACTGGGTACTGAGCGTGATCAGGATGTCCTCGATCCCGTCTCCGCCCAGTCCGAGCATGTCCATCGTGCGCATCTTGGCGCGCACCACGTCGGTGTTCCCGGCGGCGGCCACGTTGAGGTCCAGCCCGCCGGGGCCGTCGAGGGTCGCGAGCGCCATGCCGCTGTTGTAGTCGACGAGGGCGGCGCCGATGGCGCCTTCGATGGCGGTCATGGCCTGCTTGAGGGCGCCTGCTGCGTCGGTCATCTGGGTACTCCCGTTCGGTGGTTGGGTGGTTCTCGGTCGTCGGGTGGTTCTCGGTGGTTCGGTTCTCTGACGGTTCTCGGGGTGGGTCTCAGGGCGGGCCAGGGTCCGGACGGCCCCGGCCGGACCGGATCCGCCGTTCAGCCGGGCTCGCGGGGGTCCTTCGGCAGGAGGGCCTCGTTGAGCAGTCCGGCGATCCGCTGGGCGGAACGGCGCGCCTCCAGGTGCAACCGGCCGACGTTGACGTCCGGGTGCGCCAGGAGGGTCAGGACGCAGCTGCCACCGGCCGCGTAGGTGGCGACGTAGCCGTGCTCCCCGCGCACCAGCGACTCGCGGAAGTCGCCCTGGCCGGTGCTGTCGGCGAGCCGTTGGGCCAGTGACAGCGAGGCCGCGGTCATCGCGGCCAGGCCGGTGGGTTCCGTTCCGTGGGTGTCGTGCGCGACCAGCAGACCGTCCACGCTGGCGACCAGGCCTCCCGCGAGGTGCGGGACGCGATGCTTGACGGCGCGGAGTTCGGCGAGCAGCTCGGTCTCCAAGGCGATCAGTTGTCTCCTTCCGACACGCTGCTTGAGCGCCCGCCTCATGGCCGGGACGGCGGGGTCGCGGGCGGAGCGTCGTTCAAAGTCGGGCCTCCAGAAGGGTTCGGACCCGGGTCAGCAGCGCGATGTCCGGGTCGGGGACGGTCAGCGGGTGGGCCGCTGCCGTTGTCGGCGGGTGGGCGGGACGGTCGGCCGCCACGGACCCGGGGGGCGTGGCACCGGGGAGGATGCCGACGCCGGTGAGGGTGGCGCCGGGAACCCTGCGGTGCAGGCCTCCGGACCGGCGCGGCGGTGATGGCGCCTCGGGTGCCGGGAGGGGCGGCACGGTCGGCGCCCCGACGGGCGGTGGAGCGAGTGGTGCGGCGAGCGGTGGAGCGAGTGGTGCGGCGAGCGGTGGAGCGGGTGGCGAAGCCAGGGGCGGTGAAGCGAGCGGTGGCGCGAGCGGTCCGGCCTGGGAGGGTGCGGGCGGGAACACGGCTGGGGCGGCGGGTGCGACACCGGCCCGTACCCCGAGTGGGGCGGCGAGCGGCACCCCGGGCGCCCCGGGTGGCGCGGCCCTCGGCGCCGCGTGCCGCGGGACGTCGAGCAGGCCGGCGTCGAGCAGTCCCGCGGCGGCCAGTCGGCGGACGTCCGCCGTCACGCCGAAGCCTGACCTGCCGAGCAGTCGGGCCAGGTCCGCCGGGGTTCTTCGGCCGTCGGCGTGGTCGAGCAGCTCGCGCTGGCGGCGACCGGGCGGGCGCCGGTGGGCGTGGAAGCCCGCTACGGCGGGCCGGACGGGGGCGGTGTCCAGCCGCCCCCAGGGCCAGATCTGTTCCAGCAGCCCGCTCCGGCGGTCGACCTCGCGGCGCAGCCGGTCGGCGTCGACCTCCGCCACCGGGCCGAGCCAGTGCCGCGCCTCGTGCTCGAACCGCCAGGTGCCACCGGCCTGGTCGGCGAGGACGAAGAAGGCGGCGTCGAAGAGCGTGCCGAGGTGGCCGAGTTCGAGCTCCCCGCGGCCGATCAGGCCACGGTCGACCATCGCCTCGCCGACCCGGGCGTGCGGACCGTGGGCGCGGAGCAGCTCCGCCCAGTCCGCGGGCGTGATCCGGCCGCAGCCGGTGAGCAGGTCGGCCAGCCCCGGGGCCCGGGGTGAGTCGGCGTGGGTCACCCGGCCGTCCACGAGGTGCAGACTGCCGAGCGGGCCGTGCAGTGCGCCGGTGGCTCGGCGGGTGGCGAGCAGGCCGAGGGCCTCGCCCGGGGTCTGCGGCGGGGCGGACGGCGGGAGGGTGACGGGCTCCGCGATCGGCGTCGCGGCGGGCGTGGTGGAGGTCGTGCCGGGCCCCGCGGCGGGCACGGGTTCGGGTGCTGCGGGTGCGGCGGTGGAACCGGTGGCGGGATCGGTGGTGGGTGCGGCGTTCATGCGGACCACCGCCCGGGAGTCTGCCGGCGCCCGGCGGGGTGCCCGTGCCCGGCGGGCTGCTGGTGCCCGGGGACGTGCCGCTGCCGGGGGACGTGCGCCCGGTGTGCCGACCGGAAGCCGCCGGCCCTCGTGGGTGTCGGGCTCACCCGAGCACCAGCTCCTCGGCGAGGCCCTGGAGGCGGTAGCGGGCGGCCGCGAGGTTGCCCTCCGCCCGGTCCAGCCAGAGGTGGAGGACGAGACGGCTGTCGAAGACGGTGTCGATGAAGCAGATCAGGTGGTAACTGCGGCCGGCAGTGACGATGATGTCCTGGAGCGGCGACCGCCGCTCCTCCGCCCCGGTGAAGGTCTGACTCTCAACCGTCGCCCGCACCAGGTCGGTTGCCTCGGCGGCGGCGGTCTCGTGGTCGCCGGCCGGGCATTCGCCGAGACCGCCGAGCGCAAGTCCGCTGCTCCAGTCGACCAGACTCGCGGAGCGGGCTCCGGTGATCGCCATCGCTCCGGCGAGGCATTCGTCGATACCCGGCACACCGGCTCCTTCGCGGGGGTCTGGGCGGCCGGGCGCAGCGCGACTCGGCCGGATTCGCCACCAGCAGTGGCGGGTTCGACACGGAAGGCTACTGCCGGATTGCATATGACGAACATTCCAATGGCATATTCACATCATTGGCAGTTACTTCCAGCCAAGGTATGACGGTGCGTCACCATCCCGTGACAGTAGAACCGGCTGGCCCTGACGTTGCCACCCGCCGTCGCCCACCGGCCACCAGGAACGGGACCTTGGCTGATAACCGGCTGAGCAACAGGGTTTCGGCCACCGAAATGCGATAAAGGGGCCCGGCCGAGACCGGCACCGCGAACGGGCCGCGAACGGGCGCCGAACGGGCGCCGAACGGGCGGCGATCGGACGTCGGGTGAAGGACGAACGGGCGGCGAACCGACCCCGCGGGAGACCGGCCCGCCGGACCCGGGCCACCGGGAACCGGGCTCAGACGGTCGGGACCCGCAGCCTGGCGATCGGGATCCGCCGGACCGGCCCCGGGTAGGCGGGCCCCGGGTAGGCGGGCTCCGGACGGACGGGCTCACCACGGACGGGCCCCGCCGGCCCCCGGACATGACGAAGGGGCCCGTTCCGTTGGACGGAACGGGCCCCTTCGGGTGGAGCGCCAGGCCCGGGTTGCACGGACTCTCCCTACTGAAAGTAGGACGTGCTCTGGTAGCACCGCTGACGCCTGCTCGAGAGATCGTTTCCTCTCGACGGGAAGAACACTAGCAGGTCATCGGCCCTGCTCAGAAACCGGGCGGGGCGGCCTGAAGCGAGCTGGACATGCGGGCGGAGGAGCGGCGGAGGGGGTCGGCGGTGCGTCCCGGAGCGGCCCGGAGCAGTCAGGCCCGACCGACCGCCTGAGCGACCGTCCGGTCGACGTCCTCCGGCCCCGCCGCCTCCCGACCGGCGGCCCGGGTAGCGACGCCCTGCGCGGCCGACTGGCCGACCGGCTGGCCGACACCCTGCCCGACCGGCTGGCCGACCGCCCGGGCGAGCAGCCGGTAGGAGTCGAGCAGTGCGGCGCGGTCGTAGGTACTGGTGGTCACCAGGAACTCGTCCGCGCCGCTGCGCGCCATCAGGGCGGCGAGTTCGGCGGCGGCCTGCTCCGGGGTGCCCGCGATGTGCCCCTTCAGCGACTGCTCGTAGGCGGCGCGCTCGCGCGCTCCCATCGACAGGGCCGCGATCTCGGCGGCCGGGGCCAGCGGCGGGAACTCGCCGTGGGTGCGGGAGTACGCACCGGCCCAGGCCTCCGGGATCAGCAGCTCCCGCGCGCTCTCCGCCGTCCCGGCGACGGCGACCGTGCCCGCGATCACCACGTAGGGCTGCGCCGCCTGCGCCGAGGGACGGAACCCGGCGCGGTACCGGTCGATCGCCGCGGGCATCCGCTCCTCCCCTCGCGTGGCGGCGACGACCAGCGGCAGCCCGGCGTCGGCGGCCAGGTCGGCGCCGGCGCCGGTGGCCAGGACGAAGGCCGGCACCCGTAGGCCCTCGGCCGGCCGGGCGTGGACGCCGCGGTGCACCTGCTGCGAGCCGTCGAAGTAGCCGAGCAGCTCGACCAGTTGGGCCCCGAAGTCGTCCGCTGCGTCCTTCTCCCGGCCCAGGGCCCGGCGCACTCCGTCGGTGAACCCGACCGACCGGCCGAGGCCCATGTCGATCCGGCCCGGGAAGAGCGAGGCCAGCACGCCGAACTGTTCGGCCACCACCATCGGCCGGTGGTTGGGCAGCATCACTCCGCCCGTGCCGACCCGGATCCGGGTGGTGGCCGCCGCCACCGCCGCGGCGAGCACCGTCGGCGCGGACCCGGCCACTCCGGGCACGCCGTGGTGCTCGGAGACCCAGAACCGGTGGTAGCCCAGCTGCTCCGCCTCCTGGGCGAAGGCCACCGTGTCCCGCAGCGCCTGCGCCGGCTCCTCGCCCTGTCTCGTCCGGGACCGGTCGAGCACGGAGAGCCGGATCGCGGGCGTCGCGCCCGCGTCGGCCGCTGGTCCGCCCGTCGCGGGTGCCCTGGTCCCTGGTGCGCTGGTCACGTCCGTGGAGAACACCGCCGCCGAGCGCCGGCATTCCCCGGCGGACCGGCGTCACCCGCGGGCGCCGGGTATGCGCCCACGCCGACTGCCCGGCCGCCGACGGCCCCAGGGCTTGAACACGGAGAGCACCACCGCGAAGAGGTAGAGCGCCAGCGCGACGGACGGGACGATCACCGTGTTGAGACGGACGAACCCGAGGTCCGCCGCCGAGATCGGGCCGGTCGGGTGTGCGTTCACCACGCGCACGGCGTCGTGCAGCCGGGCGCTGAGGGCGATCAGCGAGGCGGCCGCCGCCGCGAGGGTCAGCCAGAACTTCGCGCTCACCCAGTAGTAGCGGAAAAGCCCCCAGGAGGTGCCGAGCCCCAGCACCACCCCGCTGACCAGGGTGGCCAGGCTCAGCGGGAGGATCAGCGCGTCGCCGAGCATCCCCATCGCCCGGTACGCCGACCGCAACCGGTCGGCGTCCTCCGTGGCCAGCGCCGTCACCGC
The DNA here is from genome assembly GCF_040681575.1 of Kitasatospora sp. NPDC051702. Classification (NCBI taxonomy): domain Bacteria; kingdom Bacillati; phylum Actinomycetota; class Actinomycetes; order Kitasatosporales; family Streptomycetaceae; genus Kitasatospora; species Kitasatospora sp. NPDC051702. The sequence continues at coordinate 100,793 of NZ_JBFAZB010000024.1, read as the reverse complement.
CAGGGTGAGCAGGCAGAGCATCAGGGCCAGCCAGCTCACCGAGGCGACGACGTGTACGACGACCAGGCTCTTGCGCGCCCTGGGCGGCAGCGTGCCGCCGGGCGGCCGCCGTCGGGCGGGGCGGGCGGGACTCGGCTCCGCGGCCGGTGCGGTGGACGGGCGCACGGGTGCCTCCTTCGGGTCGGGGCCGCGGCCGGGCCGCGGCGGCATCACCGCCGTGCGGCGAGGACGGGCCCAGACTCTCCGCTCCGCCCCTCATCGGGCATCTGCCACCGGAAGTAACCCCGACTACTCCCGAGCGAGTACCCGACCCGGCCCGAAAGCACCCGCACCCCTCCCTCCGAGGTACCCGGCGACCTCCCCCGGCCGTACCCGGAAGCCGGGGAACCCCAAAGCCGGGGAACCGGGAAGCCGGGGTCGCGGAAAGCCGCGACCCGGGACCACCCCGGCCACCCCGGCCACCCCGCCCACCCCGTCAGTCCGTCACGCCGAACCCCCGCGCCGATCCCAGGCGGCGCAGCGAGTCCCGCCCCGGGATCCCGTCCGCGTCCGCGTCCGCGTACCCGCAGCGCCGCTGCCACCCGGCATAGGCGGCGACCGTCCGACTCCCGAACGAGCCGTCCACCCAGCGCTGTTCGAGCAGCCCCTCGTCCGCCAGGGCCTGCTCGACGATCGCCGCCTCGGCCCCGTAACTGCGGTGCCCCTGCTCGGCGCCGGGATCGGTCCGGGCGGCCGCGACGACGTGCGCCAGCGACACCGACCGGGGCCCGGGCAGGTAGCCGAGCAGCCGCCGCAGCGAGCCCTCCCCCGGGACGCCGTCCGCGGCCTGCCCGCTGTAGCCGAGGCTCCGCTGGTAGTCCGCGTAGTTCTCGGTGTCCGCGTCCGTCCAGTTCGGGCCGGGCCCGGAGCGGTAGTGGGAGCCGGAGCCCTGGGCGACGAGCGCCCGGCCGACGGCGGTGACCTGGTAGCCCTCGGCGCCGTAGCCGTAGGGCAGCCCGTTGATGCTGACCTGGTAGCGGGGCGGGGCCGGCTCGTCCGGGGGAGCCGGGTGCTGCTGCGAGGGCGGGGAGCCCGGGGATCCCGAGCCCGCCGTGAGGTCGGGCCAGGAGCCGGGGTCGCTGTGGTCGTTGAACGGCACGTGCGCGTGGGCGTACCACCCCCCGCGGGTCTCCCACACCTGCTCGTCGCGGTGGTCGGTGAAGTCGGTCGGCCGGCCCATCGGCCAGGTGTCGGGCACGCCCCACGAGCCGATCCAGGCGTGCAGCCGGTCCCAGCCGGCGCACGGGGTGTCGACCAGCCGCGGGTAGACGGCGCCCCGGTAGCGGCAGTACGGGAAGAACACCGCCTCGATCTGGATGACGACCCGGCCGGCGCGGTTGGTGCGGGTCGGGCTCTCCGGCGGGCTGAGCAGGCTCTTCGAGCGGGAGTCGGCCGGGAACAGCTGGGCCGTCCGCCCGCTGAAGGGGTCCCAGACCAGGTGCGGGGCGTTTCCGGCGCCGGCGCCGGTGAAGTAGCCGACGAGGTCTTCGAAGGTGCACCAGTCCTGCGGGGCCGCGGCGGTGGCGTTGCGGTCCCAGGTGATGTGGGCGATGGCCTTCGGGGGGTACTGCTGGTCGGTCGGCGCGTGGTCGCCGAGGTCGTGGATCTCGGCACCGGGCAGCCACAGGTCGGGCATGCGGTCTCCTCCGGACGGCGTAGGGACGTCGTTGCCGGTATCGGCAGGTCCCCGCTCCGGATTGACCCCGATGGCCGAATCCGCGGCCGTGAACCGCCCGGGCCCGCGCGGCCGTTCGACCCGGTGACGGGTATTCGCGCTCCCGTGCGAACCGGGCGCCCGCACGGAGGCGCCGCCGGACCCGCGCCGCGCCGTGCCCGCACGGGCCCGGCCGGGGCGGCGGGGAGCGCCCGGGAGGGCGCGCATTGCACCTCCACCCGACCCGCCCTGTCAATCGTTGACATCAAAAGTGGTCTAGTCCACGGTAGTCCGCAGACCGGACGGACCGGGGTGGCACCCCGACGCCCGACGCGCGGGGGCCTCGCGAACTCGCCTGCCGCCAGGGCGAGTCGGGCAGCAGGACGGAAGCCGTCCGGCGGCGCCTGCGACGACCACCGGCGCACCCACCCCGCCGCCGCGGCAACGACCCTGACGACCAACGGAGAAGCCCGCCATGAGACGAGTCTGCCTCGCCCTGCCCACCAACCGGGCCTGCGCCGCCACCATCGCGGCACTCGCCGAGGAGGCGGCGCACGCCGTCGAGCACTTCGACGCCGAGGTCCACCTGCTGGTCCTCGACACCGCCGGCCCCGCGGGCTTCGCGGAGAACGCGGGCGCCGTCGGCGCGCTGGCCGCCACCCCCGGGGTCGTCGTGCACCACCTCGGAGAGGACCGGCAGCGGGACTTCCTCCGGCGGGTGAGCAGGCGCTCCGGCGCCACCGACCCCGACCGGCTGCTCGACCTGATGCTCCCCGACGGCGTCTCCTACGGCGCCTGCACCAACCGGGTGTTCCTGGTCGCCGCCGCCCTCGGCTGCACCTCCGTGCACCGTCGAGACTCCGACAGCGAGTACCAACTCCTCGACGGGCGCAAGGTGTTCCCGATCCACCACGAACTGCTCTCGCTCGGCCGCCGGGCCGGCGACGCCGCCGCCGACGTCACCGTCAGCGAGCTCGACCCCGCCGACGCGGACAAGCCCGTCTCCCTCGTCGGCGCCTCCTTCATCGGCGAACTCTCCGTCGACGTCGGCGAGATCCGCGACCTCGACCCGGCCGTCTACCACGAGGTCGTCGGCCTGTGGGCGCCGCCGGTGTGGACGGAGGAGGAGAAGCGCGAGCTGGTCGAGGCCTCGTTCACCGGCGGCGGCACCGAGCCGTTCCGCACCGACGAGTCCGTCCTCGGCGCCCCCGACATCTGGCGGGTGGACATGTGCAACCTCGGCCTGGACCACCGGGTCTACGAGCGGCTGCCGCTCCCGCCGGCCACCGAGACCATCGGCAGCGACTACTTCCTGCTGCACGTCGTCCTCGACTCCGGCCTGCCGGGCGTCGTCCACAACCGGCACATCGTCAACCACTACACCCCGGAGCGGCGCACCGGCCCCGGCTTCACCGCCTACCAGCTGCGCTTCGTCAAGTTCCTGCTCTCGATGCTCTACCTGCACCCCGTGTACGGCGAGATGATGGCGGTCGGCGGCGACCTGCTCGACGAGCGGCACGCGGTGCGCATCGCCCCGGTGCTCGACTCGGTGCGGCGCAGCGCCGCCTGGGACCGCGCCGAGAACGTCCGCCGGCTGGACGTCGTCGACCGCTCATACCGGCGCCTGGGCGGCAAGTACGCCGAGTTCGCCGACCACCTGGCGCCCCGGCGAGCCCGGCTGCTCGACGAGGCGCAGGCCGACGCCGAGGACTTCGCCCGGCTGATCGAGGCCTGGTCCGCCCTGGTGGACGCCGCCCGCGCCGAACGCCTCACCCCCTCGGAGGTGCCGGCCAGGTGAGCGAGGACCTGCGCTTCCGGCTGCTCGCCGAGGCGGACTGGGACACCGTGGTGGCCCTCGAACACGCCGCCTACGCGGCCGACGGGCTCTCCGAGGGCCGGGAGGCCCTGGAGTCGCGCGGGCGCAGCTCGCCCGGCACCTGCTTCGTGCTGGAGCTGCACGGCGCCGTCCGCGGCTACCTGCTGAGCCTGCCCTACCCGCCGCTGCGCTGCCCGGACCTCACCAGGCCCGAGGAGCAGCGGTACGCGTCCGCCAACCTGCACGTGCACGACCTGGTGATCGACGAGGAGCTGCGCGGCCGGGACGTCGCCCTGCGCTTCATGCGCCACTTCCGGGAGCAGGCCCGCGCGCAGGGCTTCGAGGAGATCTCGATGGTCGCCGTCCGGGGCGCCGACATCCTGCTGCGGCTGCTCGGCTACCGCGCCCACCGGGAGGTGGCGGTGCCGGCCTGCTACGGCCGGCGCGCGGTCTACATGTCGATGCCCGTGACACCCCCCGCACCGCCGTCCGCCGCACCGCCGTCCGCCGCGGCGGCCCCACCGGCCTGAGCCGCGGAGGGCGGGCCGGCCCGGGGCGGCACCCCCTCCGGCCACACCGGCCACTCCGCTCCCGGCACGGTCCGCGGGCGGTTGCGGTTGCGTCTCCGTTCCGTCTTCCGGGGGACGAACCGGCCCCGCGTCCGGGATCGTTGACGGAAGGCCCCGGCGGCGGGCGGCGAGGCGCGCCGCCGGGCGGCGACGACTCGTTGCGGCTAGGGGGTTGCCATGGGGGACGGCCAGGAGCTCCTGCCGGCCGTGGTCGGGGGGCTGGTGCGGGCCGCCGAGGGAGTGGCCGGCGGCCCTGGCCGGGCGGTGGCGGATCTGGTGCGGACGCGCCTGCGGGCCTCGGCGGAGGGCGCCCGGGCCGTCGCCGCGATCGAGGCGAACCCCGGGGACGCCCGGGCGCGCTCCGGGCTCACCGCCGCCGTCGGCGACCTGCTCGCCGCGGACCCGGCGTTCGCCCGGTACCTGGCCACCACCGAGCTGGGCAAGCCCCCCGAGGAGCCGACCGTGCACCTGCGGGTGGACCCGGCGGTCGCCGGGTCCACGGCGCGGGCCGCCCGGCTCGGCGCCGTCCCCGTGCTGGTGACCCTGTCGCTGGTGGTGGTCGCCGCGCTGGTGGCCGTCGGGATCAACCTCGGCTCGCGCCCGCTGCTGCAGCCCAACGGGCCGGACCTGGCCCACGCCGGGCGTACGCTGCGCGACCCCGCCCAGGTCCGCGCCGTCCTGCCCGACCTGAGCGCCATGCCCGGCGGCTGGCAGGTGCGCAGCGGCCCCACCTCGGGAGCCGGCCCGGGCGCGGACGCGCCGTGCCTCGTCCCGGACGCCTGCGACCGGCAACTCGCCTACGCCACCGTGACCTTCGCGTCCTCCGGAACGCACAGCGCGCAGTTCACCGTGGTCACCTTCGCCTCGCCGGAGACCGCCGGGCGGGCCTTCGACCTGGCGCTCGCCCGGATCGGCGGCGACGGCGCCTCCGTCCTCCCGCTGCCCCCGATCGGCGACCAGAGCGCCGCCCGGACGGACGACACCCAGGGCACGGACGTCCTGGTGCGGGTGGGCTCGGCCCTGCTCGACGTCCGCGACCCGGGCCCCGGGAGCACCGCCGCACCCGCCCTGACCCTGTTCGCCGGTCTGCTCGCCGACCGTGCCCGGGCGGCCCTCGGACCCGCCTGACGGGCGCCTGACGGACGCCTGACGGACGCGCGCCGGGCGTGACCGCCCCGGCGACGGCCGCGGACCTCCGGCCGCACCCCGCCGCTCCCTCCCGCACCCCTGCCGCACCCCTCCCCCGCCCCGACTCGCACGGCCGCCGGGTGCGGGCCCGTCCGCCGCCGTTCCCGCGCGCCCTGCCGTGCCCCGCCGCGGACCTCCGGCACCCCCGCCGCCCGCGCCTCCCCCGGGCGGCGCACCGGCCCGCCCGGACCACCCCGCCGGACCACCCCGCCCGGGCCGGCCGCCCCGCGCCCGGGCGGTGCCTGCTCCCCCGAATGCATGTATCGCTCTCTTGACTGGCGTCACCGAAGCACCATACTGGCCTCACTCCCGCTCGCACGATGAGGTGCCCGCCCATGGAGCTCTCCCCCTCAGCGCATGTGGACACGTTCTGTCGCGACCATCTCCCACCCCTTGACCAGTGGCCTGAACTCCTCTTCGAACTACCGGAGTTGGCCTACCCCGACCGGTTGAACTGCGCCCGGGCGCTGCTCGACGAGACGATCACCCGGTTCGGCCCCGACCGCCGCTGCCTGCTCACCCCCACCGGCCAGTGGACCTACGGCGAACTGCGCGACCACGCCGACCGGGTGGCCCGGTTGCTGACCGAGGAACTCGGCCTGGCCACCGGCAACCGGGTCCTGCTGCGCGGCCCCAACACCCCCTGGCTGGTGGCCTGTTGGCTGGGTGTCCTGAAGGCCGGCGGAGTGGTGGTCAGCACCATGCCGCTACTGCGGGCCGCCGAGCTCACCGAGCTCCACCGGGTCGCCCGCCCCCTCCTCGCCCTGTGCGACCACCGTTACCTCGACGACCTCACCCGCGCCGAGACCCCCGGCCTGCGGGTGCTCGCCTTCGGCGGTCCCGGCCCGGAGGACCTCACCGCCCGCTGCGCCGCCACCGACGGCGGGTTCGAGGCCGTCCCGACCGCCGCCGACGACGTCGCCCTGATCGCCTTCACCTCCGGGACCACCGGCCGCCCCAAGGCCACCCTGCACTTCCACCGCGACGTGCTGGCCAACGCCGACACCTTCTCCCGCCACCTGCTCCGGCCCACCCCCGACGACCTGTTCGGCGGCACCCCGCCGCTCGCCTTCACCTTCGGCCTCGGCGGCCTGGTGGTGTTCCCGCTGCGGGCCGGCGCCGCCACCCTGCTGCTGGAGCAGGCCACGCCCGAGCAGCTCGCCGAACAGGTCCGGCGGCACGGGGTGAGCGTGCTGTTCACCGCGCCCACCGCCTACCGGGCGATCCTGGCCGCCGGCCTCGCCGACCGGCTCTCCGGCGTCCGGCGCTGCGTCTCGGCGGGCGAGCACCTGCCCGCCCCCCTCTGGCAGGCCTTCCTGGCGGCCACCGGGCAGCGGCTGATCGACGGCATCGGCGCCACCGAGCTGCTGCACGTGTTCATCTCGGCCGCCGACGGCGACATCCGCCCCGGCGCCACCGGCCGCCCCGTGCCGGGCTACCGGGCCGCCGTCCTCGACGACCAGGGCCGACCGGTGCCGGACGGCGTGCCCGGACTGCTCGCCGTCAAGGGGCCGACCGGCTGCCGCTACCTGGACGACGAACGCCAGCGCGGCTACGTCCGGGACGGCTGGAACCTCACCGGTGACACCTACGTCCGCGACCCGGACGGCTACTACTGGTACCAGGCGCGCAACGACGACATGATCGTCTCCGCGGGCTACAACATCGCCGGCCCCGAGGTGGAACAGGCCCTCGCCGGCCACCCCGACGTCGCCGACTGCGCGGTGGTCGGGGCGCCCGACGACCTGCGCGGCACGGTGGTCAAGGCCTACGTGGTGCTCGGCGAGGGCGCCGCCGCCGGGCCGGAGACGGTGCGCGCGCTCCAGGAGCACGTCAAACGCACCATCGCCCCGTACAAGTACCCGCGCGCGGTCGAGTTCGTCACCGAGCTGCCGCGCACCGCGACCGGCAAGCTGCACCGCGCCGAGCTGCGCAGGCGGGCGGCGACCGCCCCGGCCAGCGTGGCCGTCGAGCGCCGGGTGGAGTGGTCCGACACCGACGCCGCCGGGCACTACCACTTCTCCGCCGTGCAGCGCTGGGCCGAGGCGGCCGAGGCCGCACTGCTGCGCCGGCTGGGCCTGGCCGAGCTGTTCGGCCGGATCCCCCGGGTGCACTTCGAGGCCGACTACCGCGAACGGCTCTGGTTCGGCGACCTGGTCCGCACCGAGCTGCGGGTGGTCCGGGTCGGCGGCTCCTCGCTGCACTACGCCTTCGAGGTGCACGGCCCGCAGGGGCTGGCCGCGTCCGGCCGGATGTCGGTGGTGCACGCCGCGCCGCACGCCAAGGGCGCGGCGCCTTGGCCGGAGCCGGTCCGACGGGCGCTGACCGAGTCCGGGGCGCAGCAGCCGGAGGTGGTGGCGTGAACGGGCCCGGCGCACCGGGCGCCCGCACCTCGGCGGTCCGGCGCAGCGAACCGGACGGCCCCGCCGGGGGCGCCGGGGCCCGTCGCATCGCGGTGATCGGCGCCGGCCCGGGCGGTCTGTACTTCGCCGCGCTGGCCAAGCACCTGGCGCCCGACCGCGAGATCACGGTGTTCGAGCGGGACGGCCGGGAGGACGAGTCCGGCTTCGGCGTGGTCTTCTCCGACGAGACGCTGGACGGCATCGCGCAGGCCGACCCGGAGGTGTTCGCCGCGATCGGCGCCGAGTTCGCCCGCTGGAGCGACATCGACGTGCGCTACGCGGGCCAGGTCCGCACCTGCGGCGGGCACGGCTTCGCGGCGCTCGACCGCAACCGGCTGCGCGCGATCCTGCAGCGGCGCTGCGAACGCCTCGCGGTGGACGTGCGCTACCGCACGCCCGCGCCGCCGGTCGGCGAACTCGCCGCCGGGTACGACCTGGTGGTCGCCGCCGACGGCATCAACTCGGCCACCAGGGCGGCCCACGCCGAGGCCTTCCGCCCCGAGCTGGACCAACGGCACTGCCGCTACATCTGGCTCGCCACCGACCGGGTCTTCGAGGCCTTCACCTTCATCGTCGAGCAGTTCGACTTCGGCCCCCTGCAGGTGCACGCCTACCCGTACGGCGAGCGGCGCTCGACCTTCATCGTGGAGGCCGCCGAGGACACCTGGCACCGGGCCGGCTTCGACGCCCTCGCCGCACGGGAGCCGGCCCGCGGCGAGAGCGACCTGGCGAGCGTGCGGCGCTGCGCGGAGCTGTTCGCCGGGCACCTGGACGGCCACCGGCTGATCCCGAACGCCTCGCGCTGGATCCGCTTCACCACCGTGCGCAACGCGCGCTGGCGGCACCGGAACGTCGTCCTGCTCGGCGACGCCGCGCACTCCGCGCACTTCTCGATCGGGTCGGGCACCAAACTGGCCCTGGAGGACGCCCTCGCGCTCGCCGCGAGCCTGCACGAACAGCCCACCGTGGAGGCCGCGCTGGCCGCCTACGAGGCGGAGCGCCGGCCGGTGGTGGAGTCCACCCAGCGGGCCGCGCAGGCGAGCCTGGAGTGGTTCGAGACGGTGGAGCGGCGCACCGGGCAGGACCCGGACCGGTTCGCCTTCAACCTGCTCACCCGCAGCCGCCGGGTCACGTACGGGAACCTGCGCTCCCGCGACCCCGGGTTCGTCGACGCGGTGGACGCCGCGTTCGGGAGCGGCGGCGAGGGCGGGACCGGCGGGGGCGCGACCCGGACCGGGACCGGCGGAACCGGCGGAAACGGCGGGAGCGACGGCGGGCCCGGCACCCCGCCGATGTTCCGGCCGCTGAAACTGGGCGCGCTGGAGCTGCGCAACCGCGTCGTGGTGCCCCCGCTCGCGACCTTCACCTCCGCCGACACCCTGCCCAGTGCCTTCGACCGGGCCCAGCTGACCGCGCAGGCCCTCGGCGGCGCCGGACTCGTCCTCGCCGGGATGACCGCCGTCAGCCCCGAGGGCCGCGCCACCGACCACTGCCCCGGCCTCTGGAACGACCGGCAGGAGACGGCCTGGCGCGAACTCGTCCACGCCGTGCGGGCGGTGAGCGACACACCGCTCGGCATCCAGCTGACCCACGCCGGCCGGCGGGCCGCCACCGCCGTGCCGGGCCCGGACGGCATCGGCCGTCCGCTCGCCGACGGCTGGCCGCTGATCGCCGCCTCCCCGCTGCCCTGGGACGCCGCCTCCCCCACCCCGGGCGCGGCCGGCGCCGACCGGCTCGCCGCCGTCACCGCGGAGTTCGCGGCCTCGGCGGAGCGCGCGGCACGGGCCGGATTCGACGTGCTGGAGCTGCAGTTCGGCCACGGCCACCTGGTGTCCGGCTTCCTGTCGCCGCTGACCAACCGCCGCACCGACCGCTACGGCGGGCCGCTCGCCCACCGGCTGCGGCTGCCCCTGGAGGTGCTGGCCGCCGTCCGGGCGGCCTGGCCGGCCGGGCGGCCGCTGCTGGTGCGGATCTCGGCGAGCGACTGGGCGCCGGGCGGCACCACCGAGGCCGAGGCGGTCGCGATCTGCCGCGCACTCGGCGACGCCGGCGCGGACGCGGTGGACGTCTCCACCGGCGAGGTGGTCGCCCACCAGCGGCCGCCGTACGGGCGCGGCTACCAGACCCCGTTCGCCGAGCTGGTCCGCGCGGCCACCGGCCTGCCGACCATCGCGGTCGGCGCGATCTCCGGGCCGGACGACGCCAACTCCGTCCTGCTGGCCGGGCGGGCGGACCTCGTCGCGGTCGGCCGGGCCCAGCTGTACGACCCGCTCTGGACCCTGCACGCGGCCGCCGAGCAGGGCTACTCCGGGCCGGGCGCGCCCTGGCCCGGCCCGTGGTCGGCGGGCAGCCGCCGACCGCCGGGCCCGGGCGCCGACCGGGTCGCGCCCCGGCTGCACCTGCGGCGCCCGGCGGAGGCGCCGGTGCACCGCCGCTGGCCACCGGGCGTACCGGCAGCCGACCGGCCCGCCGCAGGGACCGCCGAAGCACCTGCCGAAGGGCCCGCGAGGTGAGCGACCGGCGACGCCGACGGACCGACACCCCGGTGAGCCGGACCGAGCCGAGGAGCCGGACCGACCCGGCGAGCCACACCGACCCGACGACCGCACCCACCCCACCACCCCACCGACCGACCACCCGGGGGACCCGAGGAGACGCCGTGCCGGACCTGCCCCGCTTCACCGCCGCGGCCGTCCAGGCCGCCCCCGTCTACCTGGACCCGGCCGCCACCGTGGACAAGGCCGTCGCACTGATCCACGAGGCGGCCGGCCACGGCGCCTCCCTGGTGGTCTTCCCCGAGGTCTTCGTCCCCGGCTACCCGTACTGGAACTGGACGATGAACCCCGTGCAGGGCTCGCCCTGGTACGAGCGGCTCTACCGGGCCTCCGTGGACGTGCCCGGCCCGTACGTGGACACCCTGCGCGCCGCCGCCCGGCAGGCCGGGGTGGTGCTGGTGATCGGCGTGAACGAGCGCGGGCGGCACAGCCTGGGCGTGCTGTACAACACCCTGCTGATCATCGGCGCGGACGGCGAACTCCTCGGCGTGCACCGCAAGCTGGTGCCGACCTGGGCCGAGAAGCTGACCTGGACGCCCGGCGACGGCAGCTCCCTACGCGTCCACCGGACGGCCGTCGGCCCGCTCGGCGCCCTCGCCTGCGGGGAGAACACCAACACCCTGGCCCGCTTCACCCTGCTGGCCCAGGGCGAACTCGTGCACGCCGCGAGCTACATCGCCCTGCCGGTGGCCCCCGAGGACTACGACATGGCGGAGGCGATCGCGCTGCGCGCCGCCGCCCACTGCTTCGAGGGCAAGCTGTTCACCGTGGTCGCCTGCTCCACCGTCTCGCCCGAGATCGTCGACGTCGTCGCGGGCGGGGACCAGGAGGTGCGCAAGCTGCTCGCCCGGCCGCGCAGCGCGCTGTCGGGCGTCTTCGGCCCCGACGGGCGGGCCGTGGTCGAGCCGTTGGTGGACGAGGAGGGCATCGTCTACGCCGAGATCGACCTCGCCCGGTGCATCCAGCCCAAGCAGATGCACGACATCGTCGGCCACTACAACCGCTTCGACGTCTTCCGGCTGCACGTGGACAACCGCCCGCTGCGGCCGCTGGTACTCCCCGAGGAGGAGCAGGCATGACCAGCCGAGGTGGGACGACCGACCGCGACCGACCGGACGGCCCGGAGGAGCCGAACGGCCCCGGCCGCCCGGGCAGCCCGGGCGACGGCTACGACGACGACCGGATCGGCCGGGCCAGGGTCACCGACAGCCCGGAACTCGTCTCCTACTACGAGGAGTTGGCCAAGCACGAGGCCGGCGCCCTGTGGACGGTCGCGAACGAGATCGAGCCCTGGTACCCGCAGCCCAGGTCGGTGCCGGTGCTCTGGCGCTACGCGGACCTGCGCCCGCTGGTCCGCAAGGCGCTGCCGCTGGTCAAGGCCGACGACGCGGGCCGCCGGGTGGTCATGCTCGTCAACCCCGGCCGACGCGAACTCAGCGCCGCCGTCGGCCTGTTGTACACCGGCCTGCAGATCATGGGCCCCGGCGAGGCGATGACCGCGCACCGCCACCAGGCCGCCGCGCTGCGCTTCGTCCACGAGGGCACCGGAGCCTGGACGGTGGTGGACGGGCAGAAGCTCAGGGTCGGCCCGCGCGACTTCGCGATCACCCCCAACAACACCTGGCACGAGCACGGGAACGAGTCCGCGGACGGCCCGGTGATCTGGCAGGACGGCCTGGACATCCCGCTGGTCAACATGCTCGACGCGAACTTCTACGAGGTCCACCCCGAGCTGTACCAGCGCCCCGGGCCGGTGGTGAACTCCTCGCTGCTGAGCTACGGCGGCAACCTGCTCCCGTACGGCGTCGAGAAGTGGAGCCGCCCGTACTCCCCGCTGCTCGGCTGGCCGTGGGAGCCCAGCTACCACGCGCTGGGCCAACTCGCCCGCGCCACCGAGGGATCGCCCTACGACGGCGTCGTCATGGAGTACACCAACCCGGTCACCGGCGGCTCGGTGATGCCGACCATGGCCGCCCACCTGCAGCTGCTGCGCCCCGGGCAGGCCACCCGCGCCCACCGGCACACCGGCTCCGTCGTCTACACCGCGGCCAAGGGGCACGGCGTCTCGGTGATCGCCGGGCGGCGCTTCGAGTGGCGCGAGGGCGACGTCTTCGTCGTCCCGTCCTGGGCCTGGCACGAGCACGCGAACCTCGACCCCGGCGAGGACGCCTGCCTGTTCTCGTTCAACGACTTCCCGGTGATGCACGCGCTCGGTCTCCACCGCGAGGAGGCCTACCCGGACCACGACGGGCACCAGCCCGTCACCCCGTGCTGAACCCCGAGGAGACCCGACCATGCACCTGTTGACCTACTGCGCCGACGGCGACGACACCCCGCGCCCCGGTGCCCGGCTCGGCGAGCACGTCGCCGACCTGACCGCCCTCGCCGCCTCAGCCGGCGCCGCGCTGCCGCCCGACCTCCTCGGCCTGGTCCGGGCCGGCGCGCCCGCCCTGGCCACCCTCCGCGCCCTGCTGGCCCCGGTCGGCCCCGGCCACCCCGCCGTCCGGCCGCTCTCCGGCATCTCGCTGCGCGCGCCGCTGCGCCCCGGCAAGATCGTCGGCGTCGGCCTCAACTACCTGGAGCACGTCGACGAGTCGCACCGCACCCTGGACACCGACCGCGAACTGCCCGACCGCCCGGTGCTGTTCGGCAAGCCGGCCACCGCCGTCACCGGCCCCGGCCAGCCCATCCTGCACAACGCGGCGCTCACCAAGCAGCTGGACTGGGAGTGCGAACTCGCCGTGGTGATCGGCGAACCCGCCTTCCGGGTGGCCGAGCGGGACGCCCTGCGGCACGTCTTCGGCTACAGCATCGTGAACGACGTCAGCGCCCGCGACCAGCGTCGCTCCGGGCAGTGGTTCTTCTCCAAGGGGCAGGACAGCTACGCACCGTTCGGCCCGGTCGTGGTCACCGCCGACGAGATCCCCGACCCGCAGCGGCTCGACCTCTCGCTGCGGGTCAACGGCGAGCTGCGGCAGGACTCCAACACCCGCCACATGCTGTTCGGCGTCGCCCGGCTGATCGCCGACATCTCCTCCGGCGTCACGCTGGAACCCGGGGACGTGATCGCCACCGGCTCCCCCTCGGGCGTCGGCGCCGGGATGGTGCCCCCGCAGTTCCTCCAGCCCGGGGACCTGGTCGAGGCCACCATCGAGGGCATCGGCACCCTCGCCAACCCGGTGGTCGACGCCCGCTGAGGGCCGGCCCGCCCGCACCGGCCCCGGGCGACGCACACCCGCCCCGGGCCGTTTGCCGCCCACCGCCTACCGCCCGTCGCATTCCGCGCACGCGCACCGCACACTCCGACGCACGCCGAGAGGAGCACCCCCGTGACCACCTACCGGATCGGCCAGATCGTCCCCAGCTCCAACGTCACCATGGAGACCGAGGTCCCCGCCCTGCTGCGGGCCCGCGAGGCGGTCGCGCCCGAGCGGTTCACCTTCCACTCCAGCCGGATGCGGATGACCAGGGTCACCCCCGAGCAGCTGCGCGCCATGGACGCCGAGTCGGACCGCTGCGCCACCGAGCTCTCCGACGCCCGGGTCGACGTGCTCGGCTACGCCTGCCTGGTCGCCGTGATGGCCGCCGGGCCCGGCTACCACCGCGAGGCCGAGCAGCGGCTGCACCGGCGCACCGCCGACAACGGCGCCCCCGCCCCGGTGGTCACCAGCGCCGGCGCCCTGGTCGCCGGGCTGCGCGTGCTCGGCGCCCGCAGGGTCGTCCTGGTCACCCCGTACCTGAAGCCGCTGGCCCGGACCGTGGTCGACTACCTGGGGCACGAGGGCGTCGAGGTGCTCGACCACGCGGCCCTGGAGATCCCCGACAACCTCGACGTGGCCGCCCACGACCCCGCGCGGCTGCCCGGCATCGCCAAACGGCTCGACCACGCCGGGGCCGACGCGGTGGTCCTCTCCGCCTGCGTGCAGATGCCCTCGCTGGCCGCCGTCGAGGAGGCCGAGCAGCAGCTCGGCAAACCGGTCGTCTCGGCGGCGATCTGCACCGTCCACCAGCTGCTCCGCGCCCTCGGCCTGCCGGCCTTCGCCCCGGGCGCCGGGCAGCTGCTCTCCGGCGCCCACGCGCAGGCCTGACCGCCGTCGGCCGCCGCTATGATCACACGAGCTGCCGGGGAGGAGGCCCACCATGGCGGAGAGCACGTCCCGGCCCAGCTCGCTGATCCACACCGTCTACGGCGAGTTCGTCCGCCGCCTCGGCGGCTGGATATCGATCGCCGACCTGATCGCGCTGATGGCCGAGCTCGACGTCGACGGCCCCGCCGTCCGCTCGGCGATCTCCCGGCTCAAGAAGGCCGGCACCCTGCTCCAGGAACGCCGCGGCGGCACCGGCTACCGGCTCGCCCCGGCGATGGCCCCGGTGTTCGAGGAGGGCGACCGCCGGATCTTCCACAGCCTGGAGCCCGCCGAACTCGGCGACGGCTGGGTGGTGGCCGTCTTCTCCGTCCCGGAGTCCGAACGGGCCCACCGCCACCAGCTGCGCTCCCGGCTGAGCTGGCTCGGCTTCGGCAACGCCGCCCCCGGCGTCTGGCTCGCCCCCGCCCGGCTGCTGCCGGACGCCCGGCGCCTGCTCGAACGCCTCGGCCTGAGCCCCTACGTCCACCTGTTCCTCTCCGCCGAGTACGCCGGCTTCGCCGACCTGCGCACCGCGGTGGCCGGCTGGTGGGACTTCCCCGCCATCGAGGCGCAGTACGCGGCCTTCGACGACGCGTGGCGCCCGGTCGCCGCCGAACTGCGGCCCCGGCCCCGGACCGACCCGGTCGAGGCGTTCCGCGCCTACGTGCCGATGCTCACCCAGTGGCGCCGGCTCCCTTACCTCGACCCCGGCCTGCCCGAACCGCTGCTGCCCGACGACTGGAACGCGGTGGCCGCCCGGGCCGTCTTCACCGAGCTGCACGCCCAGCTCGCCGGGCCCGCGCTGCGCCACGTCGAGAAGGTCACCGGCCTGCCCACCGGCACCCCACCCCACCAGGAGCCGTGATGCCCGCCCCCGAACCCGCCGACCTCCTGGTCCGTGCCGCCACCGTGCACACCCTCGTCCCCGGCGAAGCGCCGCAGCGCGCACTCGCCGTCACCGGCACCCGGATCACCGCCCTGTCCCCCGAGCCGCACGGCCTGGACGCCCTGGTCGGACCGGCCACCCGGGTCCTCGACGCCCCCGGCGCGACCGTGCTGCCCGCCTTCGACGACACCCACACCCACCTCGTCCTGGCCGGTCACAGCGTCCACGGCGTCCCCGTCCACCGGGCCCGGGACCTCGCCGGGTTCCTCGGCCTGATCCGCGAACGGGCCGCCCGCACCCCCGCCGGGCAGTGGATCCACACCACCGTCAACTGGCAGGAGGTGCAGTTGGCCGAGCAGCGGATGCCCACCACCGAGGAGCTCGACGGAGCCACCGCCGACCACCCCGTCCTGGTCCGCCGCGGCGCCTACAACATGGTGCTCAACTCGGCCGCGCTGCGGCTGGCCGGGATCACCGCCGCCACCCCCGCCCCGCCCGGCGGGGTGATCGAACGCGACGCGCACGGACGGCTGACCGGACGCCTGGTCAACAAGGCCGTCGAGCTGGTCGAGCGCGTCCTGCCGCGGCCCGCGCTCGCCGAACGGATCGACGGCCTGCGCGCCGCCTCCGCCGACTACGCCGCCACCGGCATCGGCACCGTCCGGGACTGCCTCGTCCCCGTCGAGGACCTCCCGGTGCTGGACGCCGCCCGCGCGGCCGACGCGCTCGCCGTCCGCGTCCGCGCCCTGGTCTCCGGCTTCGCCACCCGCACCCCGGAGCAGGTCGACGGCCTGCTGGACCGGATGGACGCCTGGCGCGCCGAGGGCCGGGACGACGACCTGCTCCGGCTGTGGGGCGTCAAGTTCGGCATCGACGGCGGTTTCGAGGCCGGCGCGCTGGAGGAGCCCTACCAGGGGCAGCCCTGCTACCACGGCCGCCTGCTCTGGGAACCGGCCGAGCTGGTCGCGGCCGTCGACCGGGTGGTCGGGCGCGGTTGGCGGGTCGGCGTGCACGCCTGGGGCGACCGCGGCCTGCGCACCCTGCTGGACGTCTTCGAGGAGGTGCTGAAGCACCGCCCCAGCCTGCCGCCCGGCACCCTGGTGGTCGAGCACGGCGGACTGGCCCGGGCCGACCAGCGGGCCCGGGCGATCGCGCTCGGCGTCCCGGTGACCGTCCAGCACCCGCTGCTGCACGACGGCGCGCTCGCCCAGCAGCGGGCCTGGGGCGAGGAGCGGACCGCCGGGATCTTCCCGCTGCGCGAGTGGCTCGACGAGGGCGCGCTGCTCGCCGCCGGCTCGGACTTCCCGGTCGGCCCGTACGGCGCGATGATCTCGGTGTGGGGCATGACCACCCGCCGGACCACGGCGGGGGTGGTCGGTCCCGAGCACGCCATCGACCGGGCCGAGGCCGTCGCGCTGCACACCGTCCACGCGGCCCGTCTGGTCGGCGAGAGCGCCGACCGCGGCAGCCTGCGCCCGGGCGCGCTCGCCGACCTGACGCTCTGGCCGGTCGATCCGCTGAGCTGCCCGGTCGACGAGCTGCGCGAGCTCCGGCCCGACCGCACCGTGATCGGCGGCCGCACGGTGCACGGGGCCGGGAGCGCATAGGGTCTGCCGCCGCCCCGCAGACGCGGGTTCGAAGACAGACCCTAGGGGCCGGTCCGGCGGGACCCTACGGTCCGGCGGGACGCACCTCCTGGAGCAGGCCCCAGGTGAAGTCGGCGGTGCAGGAGCGGGCCCGGCCGTCCGCGTCCGGCGCCGTGAAGTCGAGCCGGAAGCGGGTCGGCGCACTGCCCTCCCGCGGCCGGGCGGGCGGGAACGCCGCGCCCAGGTCGGCCACCACGCAGCTCCACGGGGTCAGGTCGGCGAGCGTCGCCGGGCGCGGTGCCGGAGCACCCGGGGCCCGGACCAGCCACTCGTTCAGCAGCGGCCGGCCCGCGTCCGCCGGCCCGACCAGGCTCTCGAAGCGCAGGTCGGGCCAGAGCGGCAGCGGCCACTGCCGCGCGGTGCAGGCGAGGTCCCCGATCCGGCGCGGCACCGTCGCCTCCGGCGGGCCGAGCACGGCGGCGCAGCGGTCGGCACCGCGCGGGGACCGGGGCGAGCGGAGCATCGCCTGCCAGCGCTTGTTCGCCTCCCGCATCGCCGGCCTGCTCGCCCCCAGCCGCCGCACGGCCGCCTCGACCAGGTCGGGGTTGAAGTCGGCCATCCGCCGCAGCAGCACGAGCTGGAACTCGGTGGGCCCGAAACCGTGGATCGCCATGGCAGCAGGCTAGGGCCTGTCCCGCAGGTCCGGCGGGCCCTGCCGGGCGTACGGACCCACCGGACGGGCCGTCGGGCCGTCAGCCGCCGACGTAGGCGGCGAGGTGCTCGCCGGTGAGCGTGGAACGGGCGGCGACCAGGTCGGCCGGGGTGCCCTCGAAGACGACTCGACCGCCCTCGTGGCCGGCGCCGGGTCCGAGGTCGATGATCCAGTCGGCGTGCGCCATCACGGCCTGGTGGTGCTCGATGACGATCACCGACTTGCCGGAGTCCACCAACCGGTCCAGCAGGCCGAGCAGCTGCTCGACGTCGGCGAGGTGCAGCCCGGTGGTCGGCTCGTCGAGGACGTAGACGCCGCCCTTCTCGGCCATGTGGGTGGCCAGCTTGAGCCGCTGCCGCTCGCCGCCGGAGAGCGTGGTGAGCGGCTGCCCGAGGCTGACGTAGCCGAGTCCGACGTCGGCGAGGTGGCCGAGGATGCGGTGGGCGGCCGGGGTGCGCGCCTCGCCCTCCCCGAAGAACGCCTCGGCCTCGGACACCGGCATCGCGAGCACCTCGCTGATGTCGCGGCCGCCGAAGCGGTACTCCAGCACCGAGGCCTGGAACCGCTTGCCCTCGCACTCGACGCAGGTGCTGGCGATGCCGGCCATCATCGCCAGGTCGGTGTAGGTCACGCCGGCGCCGTTGCAGGTGGGGCAGGCGCCCTCGGAGTTGGCGCTGAACAGGGCCGGCTTGACGCCGTTGGCCTTGGCGAAGGCCTTGCGGATCGGGTCGAGCAGCCCGGTGTAGGTGGCCGGGTTGCTGCGCCGCGAGCCCTTGATCGGCGACTGGTCGACGGCCACCACGCCTTCCCCGCGCGAGACCGAGCCGTGGATCAGCGAGCTCTTGCCGGAGCCGGCCACGCCGGTGACCACGCACAGCACGCCGAGCGGGACGTCCACGTCGACGTCCCGCAGGTTGTTCGCCGTCGCGCCGCGGATCTCCAGGGCGCCGGTCGGCGTGCGCACCGCCGGCTTGACGGCCGCCCGGTCGTCGAAGTGCCGGCCGGTGACGGTACCGCTGGCCCGCAGCCCGTCGACGGTGCCCTCGAAGCAGACGTCGCCGCCCGCCGTGCCGGCTCCGGGGCCCAGGTCGACGACGTGGTCGGCGATCGCGATGGTCTCCGGCTTGTGCTCGACGACGAGCACCGTGTTGCCCTTCTCCCGCAGGCGCAGCAGGAGTTCGTTCATCCGCTGGATGTCGTGCGGGTGCAGGCCGGTGGTGGGCTCGTCGAAGACGTACGTGACGTCCGTGAGCGCGGAGCCGAGGTGGCGGATCATCTTGACGCGCTGCGCCTCGCCGCCGGAGAGCGTGCCGGAGGGCCGGTCGAGCGAGAGGTAGCCGAGCCCGATCTCCACGAAGGAGTCGAGGGTGTGCCGCAGGGTGCCGAGCAGCGGTGCGACCGACGGCTCCGCGAGGTCGCGGACCCAGTCGGCGAGGTCGCTGATCTGCATCGCGCAGGCGTCGGCGATGCTGATCCCGCCGACCTTGGAGGAGCGGGCGGCCGCGCTGAGCCGGGTGCCGTCGCAGTCGGGGCAGGCGGTGAAGGTGACGGCGCGGTCGACGAAGGCGCGGATGTGCGGCTGCAGGGCCTCGCGGTCCTTGGAGAGCATCGACTTCTGGAGCTTGGGGATCAGGCCCTCGTAGGTGAGGTTGACGCCGTTGACCTTGACCTTGGTGGGCTCGCGGTGGAGGAAGTCGTGCATCTCCTTCTTGGTGTACCGGCGGATCGGCTTGTCCGGGTCGAGGAAGCCGGAGTTGGCGTAGACGCCGACCGTCCACCAGCTGTCGGTCTTCCAGCCGGGGATCGTGATGGCGCCCTCGGAGATCGACTTGGTGTCGTCGAAGAGCTGGGTGAGGTCGATGTCGGAGATCCGGCCGCGGCCCTCGCAGCGCGGGCACATGCCGCCGGTGATGCTGAAGCTGCGCTTCTCCCTGACGGTCTGCCCGGAGCGTTCCACGGTGATCCCGCCGGCGCCGCTGACCGAGGGGACGTTGAAGGAGAACGCCTGGGGCGAGCCGATGTGCGGCTCGCCGAGCCGGCTGAACAGGATCCGCAGCATGGCGTTGGCGTCGGTGGCGGTGCCGACGGTGGAGCGCGGGTCCGCCCCCATCCGCTGCTGGTCGACGATGATCGCGGTGGTCAGGCCCTCCAGGACGTCCACCTCGGGGCGGGCCAGCGTCGGCATGAAGCCCTGGACGAAGGCGCTGTAGGTCTCGTTGATCAGCCGCTGGGACTCGGCGGCGATGGTGTCGAAGGCCAGGGAGCTCTTGCCCGAGCCGGAGACCCCGGTGAACACCGTCAGCCGGCGCTTGGGGATCTCGACGCTGACGTCCTTGAGGTTGTTCACCCGGGCCCCGTGCACGCGGATCATGTCGTGGCCGTCGGCGCCGTACGCGGCGGACGGCTGCGCCGCCGTCCTCCTGGGCTTGCTCATCGTCTCTCCATCCGTGGGGCGGGGCTGCGAGGGGGCGGGCCGTCGTCGCGGGGGTCGCCGACGCCTCCCGGGAGCCCGTGGACGGCGACCGGCCCGGCACCTCCGAAGCCTAACCGGCGGGCGCGGGCGCACGTCGCGCAGACCACTATTCGCGCACTCGTTCGAATCCGGGCGTACGCTGACCCCATGCACAGCACCGTCCACCTCCAGCCCTCGCTGTTCGACGACGCCGGCGACGACGGCGAGGTCCGCCTCGGGGCGCTCACCGGGCTGCGCCGCACCGCGCTCGGCGACGGGGCCTGGCTGGACGTGCTGCCCGGCTGGCTGCACGGCGCCGACCTGCTGTTCGAACACCTGGCCGCGACCGTGCCGTGGCGGGCCGAACGGCGCGAGATGTACGAGCGGACGGTCGACGTCCCCCGGCTGCTCGCCTCCTACCCGGCGGACGCCGAGCCCCCGCACCCCGTGCTCGGCCGGGCCCGGACGGCGCTGAGCCGGCACTACGCGCAGGAGCTCGGCGAGCCCTTCCGCACCCTCGGCCTCTGCTACTACCGGGACGGCCGGGACAGCGTCGCCTGGCACGGCGACCGGATCGGGCGCGGCGCCCGCGAGGACACCATGGTGGCGATCCTCTCCGTCGGCGAGCCGCGCGCGCTGCTGCTGCGGCCCCGGGCCGGGGGCGGCCCGGTGGTCCGGCACCCGCTCGGCCACGGGGACCTGGTGGTGATGGGCGGCTCCTGCCAGCGCACCTGGGAGCACGCTGTCCCGAAGACGGCCCGACCGGTGGGCCCGCGGATCAGCGTCCAGTTCCGGCCGCACGGGGTGGCCTGACCCGCGGACCCGACCTGCGGGGCGCGGTCGGCTCCGCGGCAGCCGCTGGAACCCACCGGTTGCCGCCGCCCGGCCGGACGCGGACGCTGGCCAGTGGGGCGCCCGGCACGGAGGAGGCCGCATGCCGAAGGCCGGCAGGTACCACGAGGGCGTCCCGTGCTGGGTCGTGCTGACGACGCCGGACCTGCCGAGGGCACAGCGGTTCTACGGCGCGCTGTTCGACTGGGGGTTCGTGCCGACCGGCCCCGCGGAGGCCGTCGCCACCCGGTACGGCGCGCAGGTCGCCGCGATCACGGCACCCACGGCAGGGACACCGGAGGGGGCGGGGGAGCCGGAAGCCGCCGCGGCGTCCGGCGCCCCGGACGCCGGGTGGACGACCTACCTCGCCTGCGCCGACCTCCCGCACACGGCCGCCCTGGTCCGGGCCGCGGGCGGCCGGATCGTCCGCGAGCCGTACGAGGTCCCCGACCAGGGGCACGCCGCCCTCGCCGTCGACCCGCTCGGAGCGGTCTTCGGCCTCTGGCGGGCCGGCGCGATCGACGGCGCGGGCCTGGTCGACGAGCCCGGCGCGTTCGCCTGGAACGAGCACCGGTCCCCCGCGCCGGACACCGCCCGGGACTTCTACCGCCGTGTCTTCGGCTACGGCTACGACCGGCCGGCCGCCGGCTCCACCGTCTTCCGCGTGGACGGCCGCCCGGCCGGCGGCATCGGCCCCGCCGGGACGGGCGCCCCCGCCTGGCTGACCCACTTCGCGACGGCCGACGCCGACCGCGCGGCCGCCCTGGTCCGGGCCCTGGGCGGCACCGTGCTGACCGGCCCCGGGCCGACGCCGTTCGGCCGCGCGGCTCTGGTCCGGGACGACGCCGGCGCCCTGTTCACGCTGATCGGCGTCCCGCCCGGCGAGTCCGCGGCGGCCGCCTGAGCCGGCTGGGTCCGAAGGAGCGGGCCCGGGCCCGCCGGCGCCGCCGGAGGGGCGGCCGCGGTCAGTCCTTCACCGCGCCCGCGAGCCCGGAGACCAGCTTGCGCTGGACGGCGACGAAGAACACCAGCACCGGGACGGTCATCAGGGTGGACGCCGCCATGATGCCGCCCCAGTCGTTCTCGTCCGGCTTGAAGAAGACCAGCAGGGCGGAGGGCAGGGTCTGGTTCTCGGTGGCGCTGATGATGAAGGTCTTCGCGAACACGAAGTCGTTCCACGCCGCGATGAAGGAGAACACGCTGGTCGCCGCGAGGCCCGGCGCCACCAGGGGCAGCAGGATCCGCCACAGGATGCGGGTGCGGCTGGCGCCGTCGATCTGCGCGGCCTCCTCGATGGACACCGGCACCGCGGCGACGAATCCGCGCATCATCCAGATGCCGAACGGCAGCGAGAACGCCAACTGCACCAGGACCAGCGAGGCCAGGGTGTTCAGCCCGACCCCCGGGGCGAACCGCCCGGCGTCGCGGAACATGAAGAACAGCGGGATGGTCAGCGCCTCGACCGGGATCATCTGGGCGATCAGGAACATCACCATCACGGTGGTGCGGAACCGGAACCTGAACCTGGTCACGGCCACCGCGGCGAGGAACACCACGACCGCCGAGAGCACCACCACCGACAGCGCGACGACCAGGCTGTTCACGAAGTACCGGCCGAAGCCGTCCACGCTGAGCACCTGGCGGAAGCTCTCCAGCGTGGGGTGGGCCGTCCACGGCTTCGGGTCCAGCGACTGCACCTCGCCCTTGGGCTTGAAGGCGGAGAGCACCATCCAGAAGACCGGGAAGGCGGTGGCCGCCGCCAGCACGAGCGCACTGGTGTCGGCGGCGAGGCGCCACCGGCTGCGGGAGTTCACAGGTCGTTCCCCGTCCGTCGGAGGGTGCGGATGTAGAGGACCGTCGGGATCACCAGGACCAGCAGCATGATCACGCCGATCGCCGCGCCCAGCCCGTACTGCGAGGAGGCGAACGCCTTCTGGTACGCGTACACGTTCAGCACGAGGTTCTGGCCGGCGATGCCCCCGCCCTCGGTCATCACGTAGATCTGGGTGAAGACCTTGAAGTCCCAGATCACCGACTGGATCACCACGATCGTCAGGATCGGCCGCAGCATCGGTGCCGTGATCCGCCGGAAGGTCGTCCAGGTGTTGGCGCCATCCAGCGCGGCGGCCTCGAGGATCTCCTCCGGGATCGCGCGGATCCCCGCGTAGAGGGTGACCATCACGAAGGGGAAGGAGTGCCACACCACGACGGCACCGACGATCAGGAACGCCGTCCACTTGTCGTAGAACCAGTTGAACTCGTGGAAGCCGGTCAGCCCGAGTCGCACCAGGGTGTGGTTGACCAGGCCGAGGTTGGTGTCGAACAGGAAGCTCCAGACCGTCGACCCGGTCATCGCCGGCGCCGCCCAGGCCGCCGTCGCGGCGGTGGTCAGCACCAGCCGGGGCCAGCGGCCGACCCTGGTCAGCAGCACGGCCAGCGCGGCGCCGACGGCCAGGGTGGCGAGCACGCAGAACGCGGCGAAGCCGACCGTCTGCAGCAGCACCGACCAGAACTGGCCGTCCTGGAGGATCCTCGTGTAGTTGCCGAGGCCGACGAAGGACGTCGGGGCCCCGCCGGAGGCCTGCGCCTGCCCGAAGTCCAGCACGGACAATAGGCCCAACTGGTAGATCGGATAGGCGACCAGCGGTACCAGGACGACCGCGGCCGGCAGGAGCAGCAGCAGCGGGGTTCGGCGGCGCCGGCCGCCCGGGGGTGCGGCCGGCGCCGGGCCCCCGCGGCGACTGCCCGGGGAGGGCGGCGCCGCCGGGGCGGTCGTGGTGGGGACGGACACGTGCGGGACCTGCTCTCTTCCACGGGCCGGGGCGGGGTCAGTGCGCGGCGAAGGCGGAGGTGATCCGGCCCGCCGCGTCACCGGACGCCTTGGCCACGTCCGCCTTGCCGGTGACGACCTGTTGCAGCATGGTCGGGATCACCGACTGGGCGTCGATCTGCGCCCAGGCCTGGTCCAGCGGCACGAACCTGGTGCCCGCCGCGATGGTGTCGGTGAACGGCTTCAGGAAGGCGTCCTTGGCCGCGACCCTGGCACTGACGGACCTGAGCGTCGGCAGGTTGCCCATCGCGTCGTACATCTGCTCCTGGTACGCGGGGCCGGCCAGCAGCCGGGCGAACTCCACCGCGAGGGTGCGGTGCTTGGCCGCCTTCATCACGCCGAGGTTGTTGCCGCCCGCGAAGGCCGGCGCGATCGAACCGGCCTTCTCCCCCGGCAGCGGCACCACGCCGTACTTCCCCTTCACCGCGCCCGCGTCGACCTTGCTGCGGCTGGAGTTGGGCAGGATCGCCATCGCCGACTTGCCGGCCGCGAACAGGTCCACGGTCTTGCCGCCGGTGAGGTCGGCGCACTGCTGGGCGGGGCAGCCGTCGGCACCGAAGAGGTCGGTGTAGCGCTTGATTCCGGCCTGCGAGGCCGGCGAGTCGATGGCCGCCTTGTAGGCCGTGCCGTCCTTGGCCGCGATGTCGCCGCCCGCGTCCCAGACGAACGGCAGCGCGCCGAAGGTGTACTTGCCGCCGACGGCGATGCCGAAGGTGTCGGGGTGCGCCGCGTGGATGCTCCGGGTGGCCGCGACGAGGTCGGCGTACGAGGCCGGCGGGGCGAGCCCGGCCTCGGTGAACAGGTCGCTGCGGTAGTAGAGGGCGCGGACGCCGACCCACCAGGGCAGCCCGTAGGTCCTGCCGTCCACGACGGCGGTCCTGGCGATCGCCGGGTCCAGGTCGCCCTTGTCCGGCCAGGCGTCCAGGTCGGCGCCGATGTCGGCGAGACCGCCCGCGGCGACGTAGCCGGGGAGGTCGGTGTTGCCGAACTCCACCAGGTCGGGGGCGCTGTTGGGGTCGTTGAAGGCGCCCTTCATCTTGGCCGCGCGGGCCGAGGCGTCGGTGTCGATGTAGCCGACCCGGACGGTGACGCCCTGGTGGGAGGCCTGGAACTCGCCGACCGCCTTGGCGATCACCGCCTCCTTGGCGGCGTTGCCGGCCTCGTTGTACAGCCAGACCTGGAGGGTGCCCGTCCGGTCGTCGCCGGCCCGGTCCACGGCCGGTGCCGCGGTGCCCGGAGCGCAGGCCGTCGCGGCGAGGCAGCCGGCGGCGAGGACGACGGCCGCGGCACTCCGTCCGATGAGTCGCATGGGTGAGGACCTCCCCTCCCGACAGTTGCCGCCGAGACGCGCGCCGTTGGGGACGGGTACGTCGAAGCGGGCCCTGACCGGGGCCGATGGTGGGTGTGGGTGGTGGCCGGCCCGGACGCACGCGACGGCGTCCCGGGCAGGCCGGTGTGAGGGTGCGGCAACGCGGACCGTTCGGGTGGGACGGCCCGCCTGCTCGATGGCAGGGACGTTAGGCGCGGGCGATCGGCGCCAACAAGAGGCGGTTCGGGAAGTTTTGCACTGCACAACGTTGTGTCGAAGAAGCGGCGGAGCCGACTCGAACGGGTACGTTCTGACCACCGCCGCCGCAGGGCGCGGGACCACCGGCAGCACGAGACGAGGGACGGACCCATGACGGAGACGGGCCCCGGGGCCGCGACCGACCAGCCCGCGGGCACCGGTGCCGGTGCCGGCCGGAAGGCCACGACCGAGCGCAACCAGTCGTCCTCGCTGCGCCGGGCACTCGCCGTCCTCGGCCACGTCCGCGACCACGGCGACGGACGCGGCGTCCCGCTCGCCCAGCTCGCCGAGGCCCTCGACCTCAACAAGAGCACCGTGCTCCGGCTCGCCGGCCCGCTGCTCGACGAACACCTCCTCGACCGCGACCGCGAGACCGGCTGGTTCCGCCTCGGCCACGGCTCACTGCGCCTCGGCCAGGCCTATCTGTCCACCCTCGACCTGCGCAGCGTCGCCGCCGAACACCTGCGCCGGCTCCAGCGCGAGGCCGGGGAGACCGTCCACCTGACCGTCTGGCAGGCCCCGGGGATCGTCTACCTCGACAAGGTCGAGGACGAGACCAACGTCCGGATGGCCTCGCGCGTCGGCAGCCGGGCCCCCGCCTACTGCACCGCCACCGGAAAGGCCATCCTCGCCTGGCTCCCCGACGAGGCCGTCACCGAGGTCGTCGCCGCCGGGCTGCGCCCCGTCACGGCCTGGACCATCTCCGACGAGCCCCGCCTACGGGCCGACCTCGCCCGGATCCGCGCCCGCGGCTACTCCATCGACGACCGCGAGAACGAACCCGAGGTCCGCTGCGTGGCCGCACCGATCTTCGACCACACCGGCGAGGTGACCGCGGCCCTGTCCGTCTCCGGCCTGACCTCCCGCATGACCGCCGCCCGGGTCCGGGCCCTCGGCCCGGTCGTCGCCCAGGCCGGCCTGCGGATCTCCCGCGAACTCGGCTCCGACCGCCAGCCGTCCTGATCCACCCCGGAAAACGGAAAGGGCCCGGCACCCCGAAAGGCACCGGACCCCGTCCGGAATAGAGCGCCAGGC